>NZ_LJJB01000010.1:610130-910130 GCF_001420695.1 Brevibacillus choshinensis
AACGATTATCTCTGAAATTGGTGAGATAGAGCGGTTTAATCACCCTAAAAAACTTGTTGCCTTTGCCGGAATCGATCCCAGCGTGCATTCTTCTGGCAAGTTCACTGCAACAATTAATCGAATCACGAAAAGAGGTTCCAGCAGGCTGCGACATGCCTTATATATGGCTGTCCTATGCGGTATCAGGAGTTCACGCAATAAGAAACTAAAAGAGTTTTATGACAGAAAACGCGATGAAGGAAAGCCATTTAAAGTCACGGTCGTTGCTTGTGCGAACAAACTGATCCACTGGATTTTTACCCTCTTAAAGCGTAAAGAAACTTTCCTTGATCTTGCTTAATACCAATAAGCAACAATAGAGATAAATCCTTCCATCATTGCGACGGATGGTTATTTGCCATGCTCAATTTCAGTATAACAATTAAACATAAACACGTTTAATGAAAAATGTTGACATCCTATTAGCTGGTTTATTTGAATAGCTGAATGCCAGTCTAATTCTTTATTAATCGGTCTAAAACTTTATTATCTCTGCACAACAGGTTCACTCTGTGGTAGGTCCAATTATTGCTAAATACAAGAAAAAGGGGCTAACCACCCGTTTCCTCAAGAAACCGTTTTTCATATCTTGAAAATGGAACATTTATACTACTGTTCCATTTCACCCTACCCGTGTCCCTTCTGTGAGGAAGGGACTTATTTCTTTTCTATGAAGTAAGTAGTTAACCCATTTCCGCTATTCGAGTTTCATTACATTACTTCTCTACGAATGCTGTTCATATGAGTGAATGGAGGATGATGATGTCTCTCAAATCGACAAGGATAAAACTACTGTTATTCCAAAGGGACTATTTCACAAAACGCAGAAGAGTCTTCAATAATATTCACCTTATCCGTGTTAATGGGATAAATTATCTGGCTTTAAGAAGTCTATTGGAAATCATCGAGTACGACTTTTTTAGGGTTCATCAGCAGTCGTTCGTTGTGACTGACGGATCGGAACTCGTAACGATTCCTAAAATGGGAATATTTGCAAAACGCGAGGGTGTCTCATTCCGTATTGATCACCTCCTAGTAGTCAAAAATGAACGTTTTGTTAGTCTTCGTTCAATAAGTCGTCTATTTAATGTAGACGCAAAATTTTGTTTAACAAAGAAACGCGTAGTCATTCGCCAGCCAGGTCGTTTTTTTGTTACACTTCGTGGTGATACGCTCCAAAGTATCTCAAGATTATTGAACACAACTGTCAAAAAACTTCTAGCAGTGAATACTACGCTGAGGGAACCGATAGCATCAGGAATAAAAGTAATCATCCCTACGGTTGGTTTTCGATCACTTCCACGAAAGAGAACCACGAAAACGAATAAAACTCTAACAATCAAACAGCAAACAGAATTAGCTGGCCCCATAATTTCCTTAGGAAGATCCTTACTAGGGACCAAGTACAAATTCGGAGCGCGTCCCTATCCCATTAGCAGAAGATTTGATTGTTCATCTTATATCCAGTATATCTTCAAACAAAATGGTATCCATCTACCTAGGACCAGTAGAGCTCAAGCAAGCAGTGGTAGATCAATACAACAGAGAAATGTTGAACCTGGTGATCTCATCTTTTTTAGGCGCAATCGTTACTCAGACAATCGGATTGGTCACGTTGGAATTGATATTGGAAATGGCAGAATGTTGAACACCTACAAATCACCACCCGGAGTAACAATTACTAGATGGAGAAGTCCGCTTTGGCTGAAAAGGTATGTTAAGGCAAGAGAAATAATATAGGCAACCGATATGTTTGAGTGGAATTTCGTCAAGGACCTTTCCCCTGTTTGGACGCCAGATTAGGTGGCGTCCCATTTTTCGATTGTATAATTGTCTCTACTTAACATAATTGAGCTTGTGTTAAATACGTTCGTTTCCCAATAATCCTGCCCAATAGCATAACGAGGCTGCCGGATCATATCTCCAGCAGCCTCTGATGTTTTTGTTAAGCTATCGAACCCATTAGTTTAGTTGAGTTATCAGAACATTCCCATTTCATTTGTTGCTGTAAAGCCTATTGATTCATACAAAGGACTAACCTCATCACTTGTCACACGTCTGAATAATCAGATATTATTTTCTGAAAACCAAATCCAATGTTGCATTTGTCAATCTTCTGGCTATGCCTTGCCTTCTGAATTGTAGTTTCACATATACATCGGCAATAAACCCATGGCGACGGAGTTTAAGCTAGTACGTAGATTTTTTTGTGTAATTGTTGATAGTTTTTTCATGTTATTTTCATCCTACTATATTACTGTTATTTTAATCTCACTATAACGTGTTTGAAAAACAGATTTCTTTTATAGATTGAGGGAGAAATAAAAATCAAGTTGTGGGAAACCACTGCTAAAAAAGGAGATTATGTATGGAAGCGAACCAAAACAAATTGAAAATATTACTTAGCAAGGTACCTGAAGTTACTATTTTCTTCTGGATAATTAAGGTTTTATGCACGACTGTCGGTGAAACATTTGCCGATTTCCTAAATTTCAGTCTCGGATATGGTTTAACTCTCACTACAATAATCATGGGAATAGCGTTTTTCATTGTATTGTATTTTCAATTCAGAACAACTAATTATGTTCCAGGGATATATTGGCTAACGGTTGTGCTTATTAGCGTATTTGGGACGTTGGTAACTGATAATTTGACAGACAATGTCGGAATACCACTTGAGACTAGTACAACAGTTTTCTCCGTGCTACTAGGATTAACTTTTCTTTTTTGGTATCTTAGTGAAAAAACACTCTCGATACACTCGATTCATACAAGAAAAAGAGAAGTTTTCTATTGGCTTACCATCCTTTTCACATTTGCACTTGGAACCGCAGTCGGCGATTTATATTCCGAACAACTCGGTCTTGGCTATCTTTACACAGGAATGACAGTCGTTATTATAATAGCTTGCGTATTCTTGGCATGGAAATTTTTGAAACTTGATGGGATATTAGCGTTTTGGGTTGCGTATATTCTTACTCGTCCACTCGGAGCATCATTAGGAGATTACTTATCTCAATCAAAAATTAATGGCGGGTTAGGCTTGGGGACAACAGTTACTAGTGTAATTTTTCTTATAGCTATTTTAGCGATAATCATTTTTCTTGCTGTTACAAAAATTGATACAACAGCAAAAAGTGAAACAGTAGAAACAAACCAAGCAAATGGAAGCAAGAAAAATATTTTGACGCAAACCGTTGTGGTCCTGTGTATTTTCTTAGTTGTTGGTTTAGGCGGTTATGTTAGGTTAAGCAATAGTATAGCAACGCAAACTGATTCTCCACAAGCTACATTAGCTGGACAATTAACAGTTTTTGTTAAAATCGAAAGTGATATGCTAAAATATGTAAACGCAAATGACTTTGCTTCAGCGGAAAAAGGTGCTGACGATTTAGAACACCAATGGGATACATTGGAGCCAAAGTTCAGAAAAATAGATGGCACAACATGGACCCAAATTGATGCAACTATTGACGCTGTATTAGCAGCAGTTCGTTCAGGAAACCCTGATGGCAGCCAGTGCAAATCTGCAATTAACGATTCGCTTAGTATCTTAAACGGAGCAAATAAATTAGCATCGCAAACCGATTCTCCACAGGCTACATTAGCTGGACAATTAACAGATTTTGTTAAAATAGAAAGCGATATGCTAAACTATGTAAACGCAAATGACTTTGCTTCGGCGAAAAAAGGCGCTGACAATTTGGAACATCAATGGGACACATCTGAGCCTAAGCTTAGGAGAATAGATGGTAATACATGGACCCAAATTGATGGAACGATTGACGTTGTATTAGCAGCAGTTCGTTCAGGAAATCCTGATGCAGGCCAGTGCAAATCTGCAATTAACGATTCGCTTAGTATCTTAAACGGAGCAAATAAATTAGCATCGCAAACCGATTCTCCACAAAATAAATTAGCTGCACAATTAACGGATTTTGTTAAAATCGAAAGTGATATGCTAAACTATGTAAACGCAAATGAATTTGCTTCGGCGAAAAAAGGCGCTGACAATTTGGAACATCAATGGGACACATCTGAGCCTAAGCTTAGGAAAATAGATGGTAATACATGGACCCAAATTGATGGAACGATTGACGTTGTATTAGCAGCAGTTCGTTCAGGAAATCCTGATGCAGGCCAGTGCAAATCTGCAATTAACGATTCGCTTAGTATCTTAAACGGAGCAAATAAATGAGAATGAAAAACGGTCGGCTGAAAACAGGCGACCGTTTTCTCTTGATTATGTCAAATATCTGACTTCGCAAAACTGCCCTTTAGCGTAATGATCCTGCTAGTCTAAAACTTTATTTTTCAATCTAGTACTTTATTATCTAGTCTAAAATTTATTATCTCTGAACACTTAATCCCAATCACCACCGGCACATGATCACTCCACTCCCGCCACTCCTCATATGCCCCCACACGCACTGACTCCAGACGATCCATCCAAGCAACAGGCAGGAAGCCATAATCAATGTGGTACCCTTTCTCCCTATGATGATGAAAGTAGTACGTAGGAATAGACTCTAATCCGTGCTGCTCCTGAAAGAACCAGTGATAGGCACTCTCCATCCCATGCTCCCTCAGCATGTGGACGACGGCAGTATGATTTCCTACTCGGGGAAGGCTGTCCCAGATAGCGTTGCTGTTGAGGTCACCCACCACGAGGCAGGTCTCTTCCTTTAAAATCGACTGGTATTCTTGGAGAGCCAAAAACAATTGCCCGACGTAGCTCTGCTTCCTGTCCTTATGGTCTTTGGTCCAGACAGCCAGCATGGTAAACGACTCTGGGCCCGTCACCCGGATAGGAACGATCCAGTGGAAACGGTCGTCGTAGGCAGGATGGACGGTTAACGGATGCTCGGAAGAACTAAACACCCCAAGTCCTTTATGGGGATTGTCCCCAACCCATAGCGAGTACGCGAACAAAGATTCATGGCTCCCAGCCAGCTTTTCTAGCGATTCACATTCGGAAATAACCGCGACCTTGGGACAAAAGGGCACAAGCTTTCCCACCTTTTTACGAAAGGCCTGCCTGCAGTTCCATGCGACGATGTTCATGAGAGATCTCTCCTCGCTTAGGTAACATCCATCCCGAACTTCTCCAGCTTCCGATAAAGGCTCGCCCGATGTATCCCCAACAAGCTCGCCGCCTTTACTTTGTTCCCTTCCGCTTTCTGCAACGCCATGGTGAGCACCTTTTTCTCTGTCTTCGCCAGCTCCGCGTCTAAATCGAGCGTCACACTTTCTCCATTCACGACGACTTTTCTCTCCTGCAAGTATGTCGGCAAATGCTCCAGCTCCAGATTCCCGTAGTCCGCCAGTTGAATGGCTCTCTCCAAAACATTATGCAGCTCCCTGACATTGCCCGGCCAGCTGTGGGAGAGAAACACATCTTCGACTCGTGGACTTAGTCCATTGACAGACGTGTACAGCTCACGATTCAGTTTTTGGATGAGATGCTGGGCCATGGAAAGGATGGAGCCGGTCTGGACACGCAGCGGCGGGATATTGATCGTGAAGACATTCAGTCGGTAATACAGATCTTCTCTGAACTTGCCTTCCTCCATCAGCTTTTCCAAAGGTCGATGGGTAGCGGCAATCACCCGAATATCGACCTGTGTCGGACGCGTGGCTCCGATCCTCTCCACTTCTTTTTCCTGCAGCACCCGCAGCATTTTCACTTGCATATCGAGCGGCATGTCACCGATTTCATCTAGAAAAAGAGTTCCACCATGTGCCAGCTCGACTTTGCCTGGCTTGCCGCCCTTTCTCGCCCCGGTAAACGCCCCGTCCTCGTATCCAAACAGCTCCGCTTCCATGAGATCTTTGGGGATCGCTGCGCAATTGACTCGGATAAAAGGACCTTCCGCACGCGCACTGACTCCGTGGATGGCCTGAGCAAACAATTCTTTACCTGTTCCGCTCTCTCCCAGAATCAGGATAGAGGATCGCGAGGATGCTACTTTTTTCGCCAGATGGATCGTCTCTTTCAACAAGTGGTGATCGGCAAAAATGGAATCAAAGGAGTAACGGGTCCCGACCACACGCTTCAGTTCTTGTCGGTAGTAATCCAGCTTTCGCTCCATGATGTTGTACCGCTCTACCATATTTCGCAGCTCACGAAGGTCATTAAAAATGACTTTTCCCATCGCTCCAATGACCTTGTCATCCTCGCGCATCGGCATGCGGCTCACGATGATATCGCGGTTTCCCACTCGCATCAGGTGACCGAGCTCTGCCTTTCCCGTTTCCATGACTTGAGGCATCCGCGTGTTTTCGATAACTTCAGTGATTGGTTTGCCAATTGCCTCTTCCATCGTTGTTTCCAGAAAATCGCAGTATGCCTGATTGATCATCGTCACGATTCCATTCCGATCGCACATCACGATGCCATCATATAGTTGTTCGACCAGTTCCCGAAACTGATGAAGCTCCCGTTCCTGCTCGGATATTTTCTGCGTCGCAGCCTCGTAGGACGTGATGTCCTGAAATACGGATATCGCCCCAATGATCTTGCCTTCCTCTACATAAGGAATTCGGTCAACGAGCAACATCTTGTCACCGAAGCGAATCTCTACTCGCAGGCTCGCTTTTCCATCCCTGATCACCTGCATGATGTCCGCGCCCGGCGTAATTCTGGAGACATGATGCTGTTTGACTTCCAACAGCCTAAGGCCCAGCAGATGACACCCGACTTGATTGACATGAAGAATGATGCCCTCCCGATCAATAATCATCATGCCCATCTGCAAAGAATCGAGAAAGTGAAGGAATTTGGGGGATAGCATGGCAGTGCCTCCTTTTGTGGCCCTTTTATAAGTGTATGTGTATATCTAGCTGTCGCAGAATCGAATCATGTCGCAAAAGAGAAACGCACTTTATGTCGCATTTACGCGACGTTTATTAGAATTTTTCGCATAATTCCTACACTTCTACATTCGGTACGATACTTGCTTTTCCTAGCAGATAGATGAAATCGCTTCCAAAATCAAGGAGGAACTTACTGATGAGAAATTGGACGTCACTTTCGATGGCAGCACTCTTGCTTTCCACGCTCGCCGTCACGTCTATCCCTGTTACCCAAGTGCACGCAGCCTACTCTCCCGTCATCCCGGGTGCGCACAGCGTTACCGTAACCAAATTCGACGGATCGACTGGTGGGCTCACCACGAAAAACCCTGGGCAATACGCATCCGCGACTCAATTTGGGAACATCGGACTGGCTCCCAGCGTCTGGGGCTCCAAAGACGATCAGACCGGATGGTATCGCATGTACCAGCCTGCCGAAGTAGCTGGAATACAAGTCAATGGCATGTTTGAAGATGCGAAGTTCGTCATCCGCGTCCCTGCCGACTGGAATGGGAAACTGGTGGTTGCAGGCATCCCGGCCACACGTAATGAGACTTCTACCGATTTGCTGTTCAGCGACTACGTATTGGAAAAAGGGTTTGCTTTCGCTGCCATCGACAAAGGGACGCAGGGCGAAATCGACCCAAACGATCCCTTTGCCAAATCCAAAGATGCACTCGTTTCCGAGGATGATTCCATCAGCGAGTGGAACCTCCGCTACCGTCAGGTGACCAAAGCGGCTCAAGCTTACTTGGCCAGCAACTATTCTGACCAGCTGATTGCTAGCAAAGACAAGAAAAATCCAGCCAGCAAGCTGGTATCCAAAAATCACCCTGTTCCTACCTATGCGATGGGGATCTCCAATGGAGGATACGTTGTCCGCTATGCGCTGGAAAACGACGACCCCAAAAAGACGAAAGAACCCAAGCTCTACGATGGCGGCGTAGATTGGGAAGGCGTCATGTGGCGCGCCAAGGAGGCCAATCTGATCTCGTCTTTGACCCCAGTCGTTAACCATGCAAAGCAAGCAGTCTTTGGTTCGGGTGCGGAAAAAGAAAAAGCTGCAGAGGCTCTATATGATGCAGGTGTCCCGAAAGGCTCGGAAAAATTGTGGGCGTATCATGATCAAGTCTACTGGTTCATTAGCCTGAATCTTTATCGGGATGAGTTTGATCCCAAAGCCCCCCAACGACTCGACTGGCGCGACTACTTGAATTTTGATGAAAAGGGCCTTCGCGACCGCAGCAACGACGATGCGTTTGCGGATTACGATTATTTCAAAAGACCTGGCAGCGTGAAAAATAACGTCGCCGCCATCGAAAATACTGGAAACATTAACGTCCCACTCATCACTGTCGCTGGTTCCTGGGATACCCTCATCTTCCCGGATGTGCATGCAAAAGGGTACGCGGAGCTTGTGAAGAAAGCAGGAAAAGGAGATTTGCACCGCCTCTACATGGTGGAAAAAGGCAACCACGTGGACAGCCTCGTATGGAGCAAGTCGGATGCGGATCATGAGCTGCAGCCACTTCTTCCATACGTTCATCAGAGCTTTGACATGCTAATCAAATGGGTGGAGGAAAACGACAAAGCTCCCGAGAGCAAAGAGATCCCAACTCCTAAAGACAATACCAAGGTAATCGATATTGAGTCGGGGGAAGAAATTCAGCCTTACTAGAGAAGAGCATCCGATAGAGAACAAGACCGAGCTTTGCTGTCATCAGCGCTCGGTCTTTTTTTCGCTATCAATAAACCCATTTCGCTGTCTCGGCATTGCTATAATTTATTTCATTTGATACAATAACTGACGAACGTTCGTTAACTAAATGGCAACTTTGAGGTGATCTTATTGAAATTCGATGATATTAAGGCCGCTGGTCTCAAATATTTCACGCTTCATGGTTATGAGGGAGCATCCCTTGCTCAAATAGCTGATGAAGTCGGGATGAAAAAGCAATCGCTTTACGCTCACTTTAAAGGCAAGGATGATCTTTTTTTGCAGGTCTTGCGCGATGCGAAAGAGGTTGAGCTATCTTCCAAGCTTCACTATTTCAGCAACAACGGCTCGCAAAATCCCGAGAAGGATTTATACGGATTTCTGCAACTGATGATTGATCTGTTCCAAAAAAATGTGCAATTAAAGTTTTGGCTGCGCATGTCTTTTTTTCCGCCGGCTCACCTTGCAAAAGCGGTTGAATTCGAAGTGATCGATATCGAGGATAAGATACAGGTGGTGCTGGAAAGGAAGTTTCAGGACTGGATCGATGCAGGAGCCATCTTTGGGGATTCGGCAAAAACGACGACCCTCGCCTTCTTGGGTATCGTGGATTCTCTTACGCTCGAGCTTGTGTACGGCAATGATGAGAAACGACTAAAAGATAAACTGGAAGCCTCTTGGACGGTATATTGGAGGGGAATTTCTCATCATTGATTCTTGAAAATAATGAGGTATAGATATGAAGAAGACAATGAAAGATCAAAAAATGGTATTGATTATACTTTTAAGCAACATCTTCATCGCGTTTCTAGGCATCGGACTCGTCATCCCCGTCATGCCGTCTTTTATGAATCTCATGCATTTGACTGGACAAACGATGGGCTATCTGGTAGCCGTATTTGCGATGGCTCAGCTGATTATGTCACCGTTCACAGGACGTTGGGTCGACCGTTACGGCAGAAAGAAAATGATCATCATCGGCTTATTCCTTTTTGCTGTTTCGGAGCTGATTTTCGGTTTGGGCACGAATGTATCAGTACTTTATATCGCACGGGTTTTGGGGGGAATTAGCGCAGCCTTCATCATGCCGGGCGTTACTGCCTATATTGCGGATGTTACATCCGATGAGGAACGGCCGCAAGCGATGGGGTATATGTCCGCTGCCATTAGCACCGGCTTTATTATAGGGCCTGGCATCGGCGGCTTTCTAGCAGAATACGGTATACGCATGCCCTTCCTTTTTGCGGCTGCCATTGCCTTTGTTGCATGTGTTTCATCGATTTTCGTTTTAAAAGAGCCGCTGACAAAGACACAGCTTGCAGAAATTGCTGCGAATGCAAAGCAAGCCAACTTTATCAGCGATTTTAAAAGATCGCTTCAGCCTCTTTACTTCATTGCCTTTATCATTGTGTTTGTGCTCGCTTTCGGTTTATCGGCCTATGAAACGGTATTCAGCCTGTTTTCCGACCATAAATTCGGCTTCACGCCCAAGGACATTGCCGTCATTATTACGATCAGCTCCATCTTCGGAGTGATTGTGCAAATTTTTCTGTTTGGAAAAATGGTGGACAGACTCGGGGAAAAGAAGCTGATCCAAATCTGTTTGATTGCAGGTGCGATATTGGCTGCAGTCTCCACTATGATCTCCGGTTTCTGGACCGTACTGACAGTAACGTGCTTCATCTTCCTCGCCTTTGACTTGCTTCGTCCGGCACTGACGACATTTTTATCCAGAGCTGCCGGGATCGAGCAAGGGTTCGTTGCCGGAATGAACTCAACCTATACGAGCTTGGGCAATATCGTGGGACCAGCGTTGGGCGGGATCTTATTTGATGTAAACATCAACTTTCCGTATCTTTTCTCTGCTGTCATTATTGTCATAGGACTCGGTATTACAATCTTTTGGAAAGAAAAACAATTGGGATAACATCTACAACTGTCACTTAGGATATAAATAAAACCCTGATTTTCTTCTTAGCAGAAAATCAGGGTTTCTTTGAAGCATGGACAATATCGAACAAGAGAGGCTATTCTCATTGTGTCATCATCACGACAAAGTCATCCAGCTTATCCAGCGTAATGATGTTTTGATTACAAGTCTGGCTGTTTTGGCAAATGTAGTTTCCGCGTTTGAGATATGCTCCGTCACCTGAGCTTTTGATTTCCGAAATAAACATGCCTACCTCTTCAAACTGGTTGCACAAGGCGCACATTCCTTTTTGATTCATGAGGGTAAACGCACCTTGAAAGCCGACCAGCTTTCCTTGGTATTCGGCAATCAGGTATTTTTTTTGCGTCCCGTCATCCTGCCAGCTAACGTAGGAATGCTCTTGCAGGTTCAAGTCTTTGACAGACGGGACTTTCAGCTTTTTCGCTTTCGGAAAAAGCTTTTTGAGTGTCTGATCGGTCACTACCGGAAACGGGACCACATACGGTTGCAGCTGAGTCAGATATCGCTTCACATCGGCATTTTCAGCGATGTCCACAATCGGATGAAGCAATTGCTGCTGCTCCTCGTTCATCGCAGGAAACAGGCGTGCTACATTTTCTTTGGCGATATCTTTTCGCGCCCGGTGAACACTCGCATCACTGCTGGCAGACAGTCCATTCAGCAAGATTTTCGTTTGTGCTTTTATATAGTTGTATTGATAGCTTTTCATAAAGGGATTCATCATTCTCACTCCATTACCCGCCATGCGTGTTAGTCTCTACTCTTACAGACTAAACGTTTTGGTGGTTGGTTCAAATGGAGAAGATGATTCGGAAATGATCTTGGCATACGAGGGCAACTACTTCACCGGTCTCGAATAGATTTGTCTTCCCTCATGAGAAAACGCGCCCATTCGTTTCATGCCAGCAAGGGTGTATTCCATCGCAACAGTCTCATTTCTCGGTGGCGTGAGCAGTTTGTGCGGAAAGGGAAATGGCTGTTTATTTGCAATATCCGTAACGATATGGGCATCTGTGTGAAACAGCTTGCCGGTCTGACTCAGCTGCTTCAGTTCCTCTGGTCGATCCAGCTTGTACGGTAGTGTGGTAGTTGCCTTGTCCATCGCACTGATTTTCTGAAAGAAGTAACCATCTTTTGTTTTCGAAACAGCAAGAAACTGACCATCACTCGTCTCCCTAATAAACGCGTACTTTTTGGAAACGAAGGCTCCTTTTTTGTCCATCAGCAAATAAAATTCGTCCTGATCCTTTTTCCCGGATACGATGAATACGCCCGAATGAAAGTTGGATTCCACCTTGTAATTGCGTGAAGGCTTCAATACGACTTTTCCTTCGTGCGTAATGAAGTGAGTCATGCCATTTATTTTGACGCGGTGTAATCCTTCGCTGTACCCCATATATTCATCGAAAAAGGGCTGGCAGGTTACGTTTCCATTCATATCTTTCAAACCAATTTTGTAAGAGATTAGCGCGCCATTCACCACGTGATTTTTCACAAAAGGGTAGTGATGAATATCGTACGCTACTTTACCCGTGTATTGATCGGGGATACTCCACCATTTTTCATCACCGGTAAGTAGTTTGGTGGCTTTGGTGCGAGCATTGTAAAAGTAAGACAGTCCCGCTTCTGGCTGATATAAAAACCATTCGCCATCCATTTGCGTGAAGGAATGGTCGTACGCAGCCGTCTTTTGGATATTCCCTTGCTTGTCGTAAATGATATACTCGCTGAACTTGAACATGTTACCCGTCTTAAAGAAGCCATATCCATTTTTGAGGGGACTGATGTAGCCTGGCCAATACGTGTATTCCTGCGTGCCTATTACTTTTCCAGCGGGGGATACGAGTGCGAAAGAGGGGAACGGTTTACGATAATCATCCCAGTCCTGAGACGATCTCATAAAGGGAACAAAGAATGGTTCGGTCAAACCTGGGGGTACCTGAATCTCCCTTTCTGTCGGGACATCGTCACTTATCGTGGTGCTCGGCTGCTCAGCTTGTACAGCATGTGGAACGAGTAAAAAAGTGAGGCACAAAGCAAGTACAGTTTTGAGGTGTTTCGCAGATTTCATAGGAGTTCCTCTTTCTTTACGATTGAATGATCATGTGTTCTTACCAATAAATACGATTGGTAATACATGACAGTCACATGTACTTCGTCATGAGCTCCGTCAAGTTTCTCCTGATCTCATCCAATAGCTCAGTCGGACTCTTCACCGTCACTTCCTTACCAAGTCCGATAAAGAACTTTGTAAAAAACGGGATGTCACTCTTCGGCAGATAGCCCTCAACCCATCCGGTGCCATCCTGTCGAACATGTAGCGTGGGTACTAGCCAATGCTCAGCCTCGCACGCCTGGACACCTTCTTTTGTCAGTTCGGCGAAAAGGGTTCCACCCACTTGCACTCCTTTCGTATCCGATTCTCGATTCCCCAAATGAATATTCCGTAGATCCATCGGTTGCGAATCCGAATCAACTGCCGCATGGATACGGTCACACCGAAATACACGGATTTCATCACTCTGGTAGCAATACGCAGGGCAGTACCATAGACCGTTTCTTGTATAGATCCCGATCGGTTGGATCTCGCGCTTGGATGGTTTGTCGCGGGATTCGTAGTCGATGAGCAAGACTTTTTGCTGGATGGCCGCTTCGAGCAGGATGGCCAAATGCGGAGAGCTGACTTGTCTGGTAGGGGTCACGAAATCCACCCGGTTTTTCATCTGATCTATCCGATCCCGGATGTCATTTGGCATGTACTGATAAAATTTCCGCAATGCCGAAGAAGCTTCCGTCTCGAAAGGAAGAGACGAGTAGTGACGGAGGGCATGAATCGCAAAAAAGATGGCGACGGCTTCTTCCTCTAAAAAGGCAATCGGCGGCAGTATCCGTTCCTTCAATACCTGGTATCCACCATGTGGCCCCACTTCAGAATACAAGGGGACTCCTAGCTCACTCAGCTCCTGTAAGTCCCGCAAGATCGTACGCTGTGAGACGCCAAACTCTTGTGCGAGCTCCTTGACCGTAAACTTTCGCTTTCGGTTGACGGTCATCATTAGTTCCATCAATCTTTTCGATTTCGGCATGGCTTTTCTCCACTTTTTTAATTATGACATTTCCTGTCACTATTATCTGATACGGTTAAGAGGAAATCCAGTTCGTTAGAGGAGGAATTGTCATGCATCCATCTTTGAATCATCATTTGGGAACGAGAAAGTATTTCCATTCGGGTAATCTAAAGCTCTCCTACCTCGATTTTGGAGGGGATAGCCAAGATGTCTTGCTCCTGTTGCATGGTCATATGAATGATGCGCGGACCTTTTCAACATTTGCTGCTGCTATGCAAGATTATCGTGTGATTGGTCTGGATCAACGAGGTCATGGGTGGAGTGAGCATCCTTCTGACAAGGATTACTCGCGAGAAAGCTACGTGAACGATATTCTTGCTTTCATCCGAGGGGAACTGGGCGGACAACCGGTCACAATCCTGGGACATTCTCTAGGTGGAATAAACGCTTATCAGTTTGCGGCTCGCTACCCTGAGCTGGTCAAGGCAGTGATTGTCGAAGACGTCGGTGTGGAAATTAACGGAGACCTTTCTTTTGCGGGTAAGCTCCCCGCGCGTTCTGCTTCTTTTCAGGAACTGAGAGAATCACTCGTACGCGTAGGGCTGCGAGCCATTGATTATTTTTCGGAAAGCGTGTTTGAGGATGAAAAAGGCTGGGGGTTCCGTACCGATCTAAAAGGAATGCCGTTCTCTCAGCAAAACTGCAATGGGTCGTGGTGGGATGATTGGCTTGCTTCTACTTGCCCGATTCTGCTGATTCATGGAAAGAAAAGCTTTGTCATCGACGTAGCTCAAGCGGAGCTGATGGCATCACGAAGACCCAACACCAAGCGCGAACTGTTTGACGAATGCGGGCATGATATTCATTCCACGGATCCAGAGGGCTATCGCAGGGTCGTTCGGAGCTTTCTTGAAGAAGTACTCTAAACGGGCAAAAAGCACTGTGAGCGTCAACCGCCAACAGTGCTTTTATCTGATTTGCTTCATTTTGTATACACGATTTTTTTGATCGTCTCTACGGAAAGGCAATATTCCATCGCTAGCTGATCAATCGATCTGCCGCATTTAAAGGAAGCTTTAATGGAGCGATTACGGTCATCAATCAGCTTTCTCCCGCCAGAACGCGTCCCCCACTTCTGGTAGGTGGTTTCCGGTTTGGGGATGTAGATGGTCTCGCCTTGCACGTACTTCTGGATCTCTTCGACCAGTCTTTCCGGTAAAATCGCGGTTGCATTCACATATTTCATTTCTGCCAGCCCCTTATTTTGATTGGTCAAATAAGGTCTGCAAAGCCAAAATGAATGGACATGCAATACGCTCATGGGCGATGGTTTATCTGGTTGTCCGCCCCATGCAAAGTATCGCCTCTGTCATTCCAGGCTTTGCATGAGTGGCTGCAGTATCAGGCAAACAAACGTAATTTGCCATCCTTTCACCTCCAGGCTACATAAAAGGAACTACCTTTTTTAGTATTAGGAAACTTGGCTTAACCAAGCATTGGCGCAGGCGAAGCCTTAGTACCCAAAGGGCACAAGTTTCGCTTTCTCACTTCATTCGAAGTCTCGCTATGTTGCGCTTATACTCTCCGATAGTATAAAACAAACCGAATCTTTTTGCATCTTGTTCCTTTTTTCCTATTTCTTTACTAGCTTAGCCCAGCCTTCCGGGAGCTACTTACGCATTCCGAAATGTATTGGTCAACCGACCCAGCTTCTCGATCTCCACCGTGACCACGTCACTGTCCTTCAACCAGACCTGCTGATCGACCGGGTAGCCAGTAATGACTCCCTCTGGTGTTCCCGTCAGGATGATGTCACCAGGATTGAGGGTCATGTGATGGGAGATATAGCTGATGATCTCCGGACACGAGAAGATCATGTCCGAGGTGTTGGAATTTTGGCGCATCTCTCCGTTGACATACGTACGGATCTGGAGTTGGTCTGGATCGCCTACTTCATCTGCGCTAACAAGGTAAGGACCGATTGGGCAAAACTTGTCGCACGACTTGCCCAATAACCACTGCGAGGTCGTAAATTGCAGATCACGAGCGGACACATCATTCGCGTTGCAATAGCCGTAGACGTACGATAAGGCCTCTTCCTTTGAGACGTTGCTCGCCTGCTTGCCGATGACGATCACGAGCTCTGCCTCGTAGTCAACCTTCTCAGAAGTAGCAGGCAGCGGTACGTCTTCCTGATGTCCCGCCAGCGAATTGGTGAACTTGCTAAACAAGACCGGGGTAGCCGGATACGCCATGTTGCACTCATCGGCGTGCTTTTTATAATTCAGCCCGACACAAATGATCTTGGAAGTAGCCGGAACCGTCGGAGCAAGCGTCAGCCCCTCTTCCTGATAAAACAAGCTCTCTTGTTCATAGACAGCATCGGTCAATCTCGCCAAGAGCTGCTTACCCTCAGCACCCCCTGCAATGAGTGCTTCGACGGACATAGGGACATGGCTCCACTCTGCAGGATGCTGCACAGCTGCAGCTCGCACGTCCAGAATGCCTTTCTCTGTCTTAACTCCCAGAGCAATTCCATCTTGCTTGTGAAATGCGACTGTAATCATTGTACTCCTCCTACTTTATCAGACAAATGTTGGAGTTTCTTTCCTTCACATTCGCTATTCATTCATTTGAGTCCTGCTGTGATCAGTTCGATGCTGCCCTTTCCAGTTTCTTCCCCTTTTAGACCTAAACAAAATTCAGGAAAAAATACCCTACTAGAATCAAATCAGGTTTCCTATAATGATCAGCAACACGATAACCACTGACTCATGAGGAGAAGCCATGAAGAAGATTACTCGCAAAGCAGCCATCATCGTCGCCATGCTGCTGTCCACCTCTATCCCCTACTCAGAGCAAGCCCATGCCATTTCAACAGACAATGCTGTCGTATTGGCTACGTCGCTGAACGTGCGTATCGAGCCTGCCCAACAGTCACGCATTGTAGGGTTACTTTCCTATGGCACCATTGTTTCCGTAACCGGTGAGTCGTACGGATGGGCCAAAATTAGCTCGGGCAAGATGTCCGGATGGGTCGCAGGCCATTATTTAAAACAGACGGACAATTCCACAACCATATCGAAGGCTGTCTCCCCTTCCAATAAACAGGGAGGTACCAGCGGAAAATCGATCGGTACCGTTCAAGCGGATGCATTGCGCATGCGAAAAGGGCCAGGATTGGACCAAGGAATTGTTCGAGTACTTCCTATGAATACGTCTGTCGAAATCATTGGGCAGCAAAGTGACTGGTTTCAAATTCGAACATCGTCCGGAGAAACCGGATGGGTGTCTGGCAGTTATATTGGGAAGCAACAAAAGACGGGCTCAATCTCTTCCCCGTCGCAAGCCACTAGCTCCAAATACGCAGGAAAGCCTGGCTTGAAAGGAAAGATCATCGTCATCGATGCTGGGCACGGTGGGAGTGATGTCGGGGCGATCGGAACGAAATTTGGAACACTGGAAAAGACGGCCAACCTGCAAACCGCCTCCAAGCTGGCGGCAAAGCTCCGCCAAAAAGGAGCCGTCGTGGTCATGACGCGGACGGGAGCTGATCAAAATCCAGCCTTGCACGATCGGGTGGAGATCAGTGAAGCAAAGGGTGCCGACGCGTTCATCAGCATCCATTACAATTCCTCGCCGAAAAATGTAAACGGTACGTTAACGTTTTTCTATTCCGATCAAAAAGACAAGCCGTTGGCCCACGCTATTGAAGCTAGGCTCGGTCAAGTGTACGGTACCAAAAGCAACGGCATTTCTTTTGGCGACTACCATGTACTACGAGAAAACGACCAACCATCCGTCCTCCTCGAGCTCGGCTTTTTGACGGATGCCAAGGATGAAGCTCTCGTGAGGACAGCTGATTATCAGCAGCGCTCGACGGATGCGATCGTAAAGGGATTAGCCGATTACTTTGGAGGATGATCCCTCTCCTTTCTTTCAAACAAAAAGAGAGCTTGTTTTCACGCAAGCTCTCTTTTTTGCATTGCGAGATTTATGGTGTTGTCAGTTCGTTGTTTGTTGCCTGCTCCTCTGTAGCCCCGCTGCTCGCGGTCCCTTCTTGCAGACCATCCTCGATAATAATGAGGTCCCCCTGCTGCTGGTAACCGACTTTTGTATTCAACTGTTCGCCGATAAAGCGCAAGGGTAGAAAGACACGACCATTCTTCATGACCGGAGCTGTCTCCAGCTTTACCTTGTTACCGTTCACGTCTGCTTCGCTCGAATCCAGATAAAGCGTGATCTTGGTTTCTCCCCGCACAACTTCTACCGTGCGATTTTCATTGTTCCAGTTGACGTCCGCCTTGAGCGAAGCGCTGATCGCCCGAACAGGGACCAGGGCACGACCTTTTTCGATAAAAGGAAGAACGTCCATCTCTACTTCTGTTCCGTTTACGAATGTCTTGAGGGATTGATCTCCAGCTTTTTCATAGAGTTCGCCCAACTTTTCGTATTGGCTGGTATCCCCTAGCTTGTAAAAGCGATCGAGCAATTCCTTTTGAACTTCCAATGCCTGCGTAAGCTCTGTTTGCTGCTCCAGTTGCGCGGTCAGTTCTTCATATTTGGCTTTCAATTCTTCGGTCATCTCAGTCGCATGCTTTAACTGCTGGCGAAGCTCGATGAGTTCTTTTTTCGTTTTGACAGCCTCTTTGATGGCTTCCTTCTTGTTCAGTTGCTGAGAAGTGGGAGTTGGGCTACCATCCGTACCTGGATTCGGTTGATTAGCGGAATCTTTCTTTTTATCGTTCCCCTTGCCATTTTTGTCTTTTTCTTTGCCTTTGCCATGGCCATCGCCGTCCGATTTATGATTATCGTCGTCATCGTCATGATCATCGTCATCGTCATGATCATCGTCATCGTCATGATCATCGTCATCGTCATCGTCATGATCATCGTCATCGTCGTCGTCGTCGCCATGATCGTTTCTTTCTCCTTTGCCTTCCCTGCCTTTATCTTTTCCTTCTTCTTTCACCGTTTTCTCTGCTTGTACAATTCCCATCGGCACACTTGTCAAGATTGCTAGAACAAGACTGGTTGATAGAAGTCTTTTCACGATGAATCCCTCCATGTTATCCCTTAGTTGAATATGCTTCTAATGGAGGTATCGGAAAAAAGAAAAAATAAATGAATATAAATATTCTCTTATACGATATAAATATCATTCCAAACTCTCTACTAGTGTCGGAAAGGTCCTCATTATACGTTCCAGTATGCTATTTTACAGGCATAACCTGCCCTGCTGTCATCTGAACCAGCTCATCCGGGGTCAATTCAAACACAGCCTTTGGATGTCCGGCTGCAGCCCAAATCGTAGTAAAGGGTAACAGATCCTCGTCCACAATCGTCTCAATCGCCGTCGGATGGCCGAGAGGAGCGACACCGCCAATGACAAAGCCTGTCTGTTCACGCACAAAATCGGCGTCGGCTTTTCCCAGCTCGTCTTGAATCATTGACGAAATGAGCTTTTCATTCACACGGTTCACTCCGCTGGCGACAACGAGTATTGGACGACCCGAATTCATTTGACGAAAAAGGATCGACTTCGCAATTTGGGCGACTTCGCATCCAATCGCATCCGCTGCCTCTTGGGCTGTTCGCGTGCTGTCTGGCAATTCCACTACCTGATTGGCGTATCCCAGATCACGCAACGTATTTTGCACACGCTGTGCACTTTTCTTGAGCATATTTGTCATGATCAATTCCCCCTTTGTCTCAGCTTTTCGCCTCATTAGGCATCCGGGTAATGCATGATGACCTGGATCTTCGCTGCTTGGTCTGAGGGATTCATGTAGCAGTGCGAAACATTACCCGCAAACCGAATGGCCTGTCCTTCCTCCAACGCATATTCCTCACCTTTTAGCTTTATCGTAAAGCTCCCTGTAACCACCGTGATGTACTCCTGCACTCCCTCATTGTGCGGCGACGAACAGTAACTACCACCTGGACCGAGCTCAATCGTAAAAATCTCCATGAGCGTCTGTGGGTCAAAAGGAAACAGCAGGTACACCTTGCATTTCCCGTCGTCCTCCGTAATGTCTGGGAGTTCTTTTCGCGTCACGACCGATACAGCAGCATCCTCGTCTTTTAGCAGAGAGGAAAAGGAAATGTTGAGTCCTGTGGCGATTTTCCACACAGTCGTCACCGTTGGCTGGACATCGCCTCGTTCGATTTGATGCAGCATGCCTTTACTGACCTTCGTCTTGATCGCTACTTTATCCAGGCTGAGCCCGCGCTGCTTGCGAATGCGTTGTAAATTGTGTCCAATTCGAATATGTATGGAATCCACGGAAGAGAAGACACCTCCTTTTTCGTTCATTTTATTATACAAATGACTCTATATAGAATACAACTTCTTGCTCAACAGAATGAAAAGACAGCCTCTCTCCTGCATTGGACCTTAGGTATTCGTTGAAAATTATGTTTTTTATACGAAAATGAATATCCGGAAATAGGCACAGCAAATAAGCTCTCCTATTTCGAGAGAATAATCGAGTAGCTTGGTATTTTTTAAGCAGTTTCGACTTGAAGATTCACGTTATAACCTAAACTTTTGATGCGCTGAACCCAGTAGTCCAAACTCTTTTCTTTCTTCGGAAGGTAATCATGCGGTTTTAACCGTTTCACTTTTTCATCATCAAAGCACTGCACTTCGCAGACGTCGCCAGTTATCTTTAGAGACATCAATTATCACTCCATCAGAGAAACAATGTCTTATCATTATAGACATTCAAATAAATGACATTTTGATGGCTTTGTAGAGTCCTATAAAGACTTCATGTACTATTATAATGTTTAAAAGATTGTTTGATTAAGAATTAAAACAGGGGAAGATGCGAAGTTGAAGTCTTCACGTTCATGGTTAATAGGTGTCATAGCTACTGTTCTGATTACGGGTTGTTCTACACAAACTGCTGAACCAACAATAAATACGAATCACTCGGAAGAACAACACAGCAACATGCCGAGTGATATCCAGGAAACAACAGCTTCCGCAAAAGTACTCCCAACTTTTTTGGATAAAGTAGATCCAAATATTAAAATGATTTATCAAATTGCAGGCTACAGCAATGAATTGCTGCAATGGATTCCCTGCTACTGTGGGTGTGGTGAAGAGGCTGGACACAAACATAATGGTAACTGTTTTATCAAAGAAGTGGAGCAAGATGGTTCTGTTGTTTGGGATGACCACGGAACACGATGTGGAACATGCTTGGAGATCGCTTTTACTTCTGCCAAAATGCTAAAAGAGGGCAAGAGCGTGAAAGAAATCAGGACTTTTATTGATGATACCTATAAAGACGGGTATGGAAAACCTCCCCCAACTCCCATGCCTAGTTAATTGAATTTCTAAGAAGTAATTCCTCATATCACCACTTCTAGGGGTATTTATGGGTGTTATGTTTGTTGTCTCAGGATATCTTTCGTTAATGCTTGCTGTTGTTTAATTGATTAAACTTCCTATTCGAGGATGGGTTTTATTTTTATAAAATAATGGTTTACAAGATAAGCTCGGTGAGCATATCATTAGGTCAAGGTTTTTGCCTAGGGCAAAAAAATGTCCCATAGGAAACATGCTTTTTTTTATTTAAAAAGTTGTATATGGCAAACTTTTATAACTTAGGACAAATTTCTTGAGGAGGGGAAAGTATCGTGTCGAATAAAGTAGATAGACGACAATTATTAAAGATGGGGATGTTCGGCACATTGGGCGCATTAGGGGCTACCGTTCTAGCGCCGTTTGAACGTGTTTTTGGTTCCGGCATGCACACGAGTACGACCACGAGCACAACGCCGAGTACAAAGATGGATCATGTCCGAATGGGACACGGATACGATCCGGGTAACGAGGTTACGGAAGGATTGAAGATGGCACAGAAAGTACTCACTGATTTTGACTATGGCAAGGTGAGTGTTCTACCCAGCGGCCAGACGTTAAGGGAGTTTGAAATCACCTCCACGGAACAAACGGTTGAAGTAGCCAAAGGGATGATGTTTCCTGGATGGGTATATAATGGCCGGATTCCTGGACCAACGATCCGTTGTACAGAGGGTGACAAGATTCGTGTAACATTCAAGAATCTATCCAGTCATCCGCATAACATTCACTTCCACGGGATTCATCCGACCAATATGGATGGATTAGAGCCAGTGCCACCGGGAGAAACCTTTGTGTATGAATTTGATTGCAAACCGTACGGCTTACATGTTTATCACTGCCACGTAATGCCGTTGACTCGCCACATCCATAAAGGAATGTACGGGAATTTCATCGTTGATCCGATAAAGCCGAGGGAAAAGGCGCTAGAACTCAACATGGTGATGAATGGCTTCGATCTGGATTTGGATGGGGAAAACGATATTTATACCGTCAATGGATACGCTTTCGCCTTTCACAATCATCCTATCCAAGTGAAAGCAGGAGAACTGGTCCGGCTCTATCTCAGCAATATGACCGAATTTGACTTGTTGAATTCGTTTCACCTTCACGCAAACTTTTTCCATTACACAGCAAACGGACACGAGTCTAATCCTCGTATTTTCACAGATACCATCTCTCAGATCCAGGGTGAACGAGGAATTCTTGAGATCGTGTTTCCTCAGCCCGGACGTTATATGTTCCATGCTCATCAAAGCGAGTTTTCTGAATTGGGCTGGATGGGATTTTTTGAAGCCAAGTAATGAGGAGGGTAGACGATGAGTCAAAAGGACATGCGAGGAAAAGAAAAGAGAGCTAGCAAATGGTTTTTGACGGCTATCCTGCCGGTTGGGTTATTAGTTATCGCACTTTCTATGTTTTTTACTCTGGGTATCGGGGTGGAACAAGACCCGGCAGCACCCATCGAAAATGTGTCTATAAAACGGGTAGATGTAGTGAGTGACGGTTTCGTTTTAGATGTAGAGAATGTAGGACCTGAAGATGTGACGATTGCGATGGTAATGGTTAATGATGCGATTTGGAATGCTAACTTTCAACCATCCGATACATTGGGACGGTTTGAATCTGGGAAGATCTACATCCCTTATCCGTGGGTATATGGAGAACCTCACAGTATCAAGCTGATGACTGCTAACTCCGTTGCATTCGAAACGGAAGTGCCTGTTGCGCAATTAAGCCCAGTGCCATCTGCAGGATTGTTTGCCAAGTACGCGATTATTGGTTTATATGTCGGAGTTGTTCCGGTCGGATTGGGTCTGCTATGGTATCCTTTCATGAAGAATTTTTCCCGTAGAGGCATTCATGCCATGCTGGCACTCACCATTGGACTGTTGATGTTCCTAGTGGTGGATACGTTTCAAGAAGGGTTGGAAATAGCAGGTGAAGCTGCCTCTGTTTATCAGGGGGTCAGCGTACTGTTTTTAGGTGCATTGCTCAGCTTTTTGGGTCTAATTGCTTTTGATCAATATAACGCGAGAAAGCAACGCGGCAATCATTCAGGTTTACGTACATCATATCTTCTCGCCAGTGGGATTGGACTTCATAACCTTGGTGAAGGTTTGGCGATCGGATCAGCCTTTGCGTTAGGAGAAGGTGCCCTTGGTACCTTTTTAGTGATCGGCTTCACACTCCATAACATTACGGAAGGAATCGGAATTGCTGCCCCTCTCTTGAACGAGAGACCTAAGGCGCCCACTTTCCTGTCCCTTGCTGTGATAGCCGGAGCACCAGCCATAATTGGAACATGGATTGGTGGGTTTGCCTTTTCCCCCATCCTGGCCACATTGTTTTTGGGTATCGGGGCGGGGGCTATTATTCAAGTCATCTACGTCATCACACGTCATTTGCTTAAGGAAAGTCACGAGTCGAAGTTGCCTTCTGTATCTTGGTTGAATGTCACAAGTATGTTTGTGGGTATCGTCATCATGTACGCAACAGCTTTCCTAGTGAAGTTTTAAGGGGGGAAAGGCATGTTATCGAGCATTGGAATACCGGGGTTGATATTGATACTTGTCATTGCGCTTGTTATGTTTGGACCAAGTAAACTTCCGCAAATTGGTCGAGCATTCGGCGATACGATACGGGAATTTAAGAAATCAACGAAAGACGTATTTGAAGATGAGTCACATAGTAAAAAGTGAACCAAGGTAATTCATGTGGGTCCTGTTCTTGCCGAGAGGAGAGAACAAGGGCTCTTTTTGCTTTGTGAGGATCTCGTTTAATCCGACAGTACCTGTTCTACCCACTGGCACGCTACTATTTGGTATGCAGATTGAGTTGATTATTAGGAAAGCAACGAATCCTTTTGATTCAAAGGCAATCCCAGTTCTAGCTTGCCGAACATTTCCCCCAGATGGTCCATGTTAAACGTAATGTGCATGGCCGATGCCTGTACGTCTCTCCAGTAGCGCTGCAACGGGTTCGCCTCAAACATGCTGCCCGCACCACTGGACTCCATCATGGTTTTGACCGCTTGATTACACAGCCTGGCAGTATATCCGTAATTTCGGCGCAAGCGCAACCGTTCATACGTGTCGATTGGCTCCGCTGCTGTCAATCTCGCCAATGATTTTTCAAACAACGCTTGTGCCGCATCCAAAGTAGCAGATACTTCGGCTACTCGGATTTGCTGATGGGTAAAATCAACTACCCGCGCATTTCGTACCGTGGACTTTCCTTTTATCCCATCTCTCCACAGCTCATACGCCCCGAGACTTGCGCCGAGCAGGGCAGAAGCGAGGCTCACGGGAATTACGGCATACAAAGGATACTTGTACAAGGGATTCGTTGACATGCTGCTGCCAGGTCCTTCGCCTTTCTGGCACCATGCCACCATATCAATCGTCCGATGCTCAGGTATAAATACCTGCTCCACTCGCAGATTATTACTCCCTGTCCCTCTCTGTGCGATGGTTTTCCACGTTGGGAGAATCGTAAAATCTCTTTTTGGGATGAGCATCATCATCGCCTTTGGAGCTTCATTGGCATCCTCTGAAACTGCATGGGCAAATATCATTGCCCAGTCGCTATGGTCAATCCCGGATGAGAACCCCCACTCCCCTTCGACTAGATATCCCTCTTCTACACGCGTGACCCGATTGGCAGGAGACCCACCAAAGGAAGAGGCAATACACGCATCTGCATTTTCTCCCCACACCTCTTGCTGAGCTTCTTCGGAATAATAGGCGAGCATCCACGAATGCAAGACCAGCAAACCAAAGCACCAGCCCGTTGATGGATCTGCTTTTGCCAGCTCAGCCGTCGTCCTGTACATCGTATCGATACCCAGCTCCGATCCTCCCCAACGCTTGGGCATAAGTGCTCGGATCAGTCCAGCGTCCTTGAAGGCTAGAATCGTGTCTTTTGGCTGACAGCGGAGTTCTTCCGTAAGCGTAGCTCGGGATTGAATCGTCGGCAGCATTTCCCGGATGAGCTCCATCGCTATTTCCTGTGTTAGTGGTTGAATGCTCTGCATCACTTTTTCCTCCCTGACTTCTGGTCTTATCGCTCATGGTACACCCAGAGGTCGATCGAACTGAAATACTAGGAAGTTATGTCGGTAATAAGCTTTCCTTATGACAAGATCAATTGGCATTACTTGTATGTTATGATAGAGAGGATTATCATTAGTTCTACCAAGCCTAGGATCAGGAGGCCGTCATGGACGTTCGTCAGCTCCGCTATTTTATTGCCGTCGCCGAACAGTTGAATTTTACAGAAGCGGCCAAGACACTCTATGTAGCTCAGCCTGCTGTGAGTCAGCAGATCGCTTATCTGGAAAAGAAGCTCGGCGTCCAACTGTTTATTCGCAGCAAGCATTCCGTTGAACTGACACATGCTGGGACCGTCTTTCTGAAAGATGCCCGCGAGATCGTCCAACGCCTGGATGCATCTATAGAGACCGTTCGCCAGGCTGAGGAAGGCTTGGTAGGTACGATCAACATCGGTCTCTTGAGTGTTTCTGTACGCACCTTCCTCCCTCTGGTCGTGAGATCGTTCCGCAAAAAATACCCAAACATCAACATTCATTTCGCCTTTTATAACGTCGGGCAGATCAACCAAAAGCTGGAGAACGACGAAATCGATCTTGCCTTCACTCTCTCACACGGACTAGGTAGCATGCCCGGTATCGCGTGCAAGAAGCTGTGGTCCCAGCCCTACTGTGTCATCATGCCGCATGATCATCCCCTCGCGGCGAACACTTTGCTACGTCTCGAGCAGCTGGCCCAAGAACCTTTTGTCATGCTGGATCGCGCACAATCCCCCCAAGGCTATGATCACATCCTGGCGTTGTGTGCAAAGAAGGGCTTTTCCCCTACTATCGTCAGCCATGCTTCGCGGATCGATGCTGTCATGCTCATCGTTGACGCAGGCATCGGGATCACCATCCAGTCCAGGCATGTACAAATGTATGCCACTCCTACTCTGCGCCTCGTCGATTTGGAAGGGGACGATTACGAGGTGGACGTCGTCGCATCATGGAAGGAACAGACAGCGAATCGTTCCGTTTCCCTGTTTCTGGAGGAAGTCGAGCAAACACTAGGCGAAAGCAAGTGACGCTCAGTTGATTTGTCTCGTCTCTCTTACAACGAGAGTTCAGGTAAAAGTTTCCACACTCTAAATCTAGCTAATGAAAGGGCGTTCTGCCATGACTCATCTGTTTACGGATACGGTCCTTATGATTTGGACCCTCACAAAATCGAAATCTATTACGGAATCTCTGAAC
Source organism: Brevibacillus choshinensis (assembly GCF_001420695.1). Classification (NCBI taxonomy): domain Bacteria; kingdom Bacillati; phylum Bacillota; class Bacilli; order Caryophanales; family Paenibacillaceae; genus Brevibacillus; species Brevibacillus choshinensis. The sequence continues at coordinate 636,423 of NZ_LJJB01000010.1, forward strand.
ACTATACAGGTCGTGGCCTAGCGACAGAAGCGGCAACCGCCGTTTTGGCCTACGGCTTTGAGGTGCTCGAGCTCGATGAAATCATAACGACTGTCCACCCGCAGAATCATCCCTCCAAACGAATCTTAGACAAAGTGGGCATGACACTCGCTTACTCCCTGCACGCCCTCCGAGACGAGCATAAAGAATTTGAATCTTATGATTACTATACGATCAAAAGGAGGAAACACCCGATGGAATTGCACATCTCAGCGGAAGCGAATCAAACGGATAAAGCTTATGTCCGAAACAAGATGTACGAATTTAACTCCGCCCATTTCCCCGCAGAATTAAAAGGGAGATATCAAGAAGTAAATCTATTTGTAAAAGATGCCCAGGGCAATGTATTTGGAGGCATCCTCAGTGAAATTTGCTGGAACTGGCTGGAGGTGCACTATTTGTATGTGAGTGAAGAGCTCCGCACATCTGGCTATGGCACCAAGCTCATGGCTGAAGCTGAAAAAATCGCGCGAGAAAAGAAGTGTGATTTCATCAAGCTGGATACGTTAAGCTTTCAAGCGCTGGATTTTTATCGCAAGCTCGGCTTTGAGGTATATGGCGAGATTCAAAATGCTGGCGGGTTTACGCATTACTATCTGAAGAAGGATCTATAAACTCCACTTGCATCGAACAAGAAAAACGCGGGAAGTGCGCCCGCGTCCTCTGGCTATATGGTCGGTGAGCCTGTGGTGGAGGAGAGGAAAAAGGAGAAACTGCAAAAGCTCGCAGGAGGAGCAGGTTTCCAGGCGGAGCGACTTCGGAACCCAGCTTCTCCCTTTTAAAAAAGAGCGAGGGGCATCGTGCCACCTTGCTCTTTTTTCCTGACTCAAATATGATTATTTCTCATTAATGACCGTCGACATCTGAGTCAGCTCCGCTATCGCCTGCTCATTTACTTCGAGTCCAAGCCCAGGTCGATCGGTCAGCTTGATCGTTTTGTTCTCGTACGGAAACTCCGCTACATCACGGGCGAACATTAATGGGCCGACCAGCTCGTTGGAGATGATCGTCTTCTTAGCTGCAGATAAATGCGCTCCAGCTGCAGTCGCTACTGCTGATTCGACCATCGAGCCGACCTGACATTCCATTCCAGCCATCTCGGCTTGGGCGACCAGCTTCAACGCCGGGTAAATTCCTCCGGCTTTCATCAGCTTGATATTCAGCTTGTCTGCCGCCTGCTTGACGATCGTCTCCCGCATCTCGCGGTCACCATGCACGCCTTCGTCGATCATGACAGGAATGTGGATCTGCCTGCGGATTTCAGCCAAAGCGGTAATATCATCCGCAACGACCGGCTGTTCGATCCAATCGATGTTGCAATCTTTCACTTGCTCCAGCACCCACACGCTAAGCGCTCTGTTCTTCCATCCCTGATTCGCATCGACCCGTAGCTGGACCCCATCCCCGATCGCTTTTCGTACGGCACGGATTCGCTCCACATCCATGGATGGGTTCGTCCCCACCTTGATTTTGATCGTGCTGTACCCGTCTTTGAGAGCCTGTGCAGCCTCTTCGGCCATGACGCTGGGCTCCAAGATGCTGACGACATACGGTACAGGCATGACTTCATGGTAGCGTCCACCCAAGAGGTTGTAGACAGGCTGCCCTGTTGCTTTGCCCATAATGTCATAGCACGCCAGGTCAATCGCAGCTTTGGCAGACGGAGAACCGTAGACTGTCTCCGCCATGCGCTCGTGGATGCGTTCGATCGCAAAAGGGTCCTCCCCGATCACGAGCGGAGCCAGATGATGAACGAGCATGCTGTACGTGCTCTCCCACGTCTCCCCGGTGACATGCTGATCCGGCGTAGCCTCGCCAAACCCTGTGATGCCTGCATCTGTTTCCACCTTAACCAGGAGAGTCGGCATATCGTAGTACGTTTCATACGCGACAATAAACGGTCGAATCAGAGGAAGCTTGATACCAGAGACGGTAATCGATGTGATTTTCACGGCAGATCCGCCCTTCTATTTTTACGTTAAAGAGATTATTGATAGCCAATCAAATGCGCAATCGTCACAAAGAGAGCGCCCAGTAAATAGTGACCGATGATCAGTGGCAAAATCCACTTGGCCCATTTCACCCACGAGACCCCTGCCAGTGCGAGACCAGCCATGAAATACCCAGAGGTCGGAGTGAAAATATTGGAGATACCGTCCCCTAATTGGAAAGCGAGTACGGCTGTTTGGCGAGTCACACCGACTAAGTCTCCCAGTGGTGCCATGATCGGCATCGTAACTGCGGCTTGTCCACTACCAGACGGAATGATGTAACTAATCAGACATTGGACGATGTACATCCCGATCGCAGTCAGGCCGGATGGAAGGGATCCGACAGCGTTTGCCAGTCCGTACAGGATCGTATCCATGATCTTGCCATCTTGCAAAATCACCAGAATACCACGAGCGACACCAACGACCAGCGCCCCCATCACCAACGTGCGGCAACCTTCGATAAATGCTTCTGCGATGTTGTTTAGTGAGAGCTTTGAAACGATTCCCATCAGAATGCCCATCAACAAGAACAGTCCAGCGATTTCAGTCAAATACCAGCCCAGCTTTGATACGCCGATCGCCAGTACTACCAGAGTAGCCAGCAAGATCGTCAAAACCAGCTTTTGTCTTCCCGTCAAACCGGTAAACTGCTCCGTCTGCGGTTGCTTTTCTTTCATCGTCAGATCCGAATCGTAGGTAATGCTGCTCTTCGGATCCTTTTTCACTTTATCTGCGTAGCGCATGACAAACCAGATACTGACTCCGACAAATACGACCCACATGACCAGACGCAGCCCCAAACCGGAGAAGACCGGAATCTGCGCAATCCCTTGTGCGACACCCACCGTAAATGGGTTCATAAAAGCAGAAGCAAAACCAGCCGATGTCCCGAGCAAAACGATCGCAGCACCCGTCATCGAGTCAAAGCCTAGCCTCAGCATGAGAGGAACGAGAATCGTGATATACGGAATCGTCTCTTCTGCAAGTCCGAGCATCGCTCCTCCTAATGCAAAGAAGACCATCAAGACCGGAATGATCAGTTTTTCTCGACCCGCCATCCGCTGGGAAATGCTTCCCACCGCACCTTCTATGACATTCGTCGAGCGCAAAATTCCGAAAGAGCCACCAACAATAAAAATATAAAAAATGATATCAGATGCTTCGTTCATCCCTGTGTAAATGGATTGAAACACATCCATGAAACCGGCTCTTTCCGCTTCAACCGAATGGTAGCTGCCATCCACAGCGATCATGCGCCCATTGGCATCCTCTGCACGATCATACTCCCCAGGAGTAACCACGTAGGTAGCAATAGCCGCGAGCAAAATGACGGAAAACAAAATGACAAATACGTGAGGCACTCTTGAAACCATGTCTGAACCCTCCCTTGTCAAAGATTACCGACAAACGTCGCTATCTTGTCGTTAATTTATAAAAATTAATATAAGGGAATATTCATACAAGCGTCAAGGAATTTTCTAAAAATTGATTCGATAGACAGCTCTCGGCCTTCCTTGCTTGTACGGCTGCTCTTCACCAACCGATTGAACAAACCGATGGGCCATCATTTTTTTCAGTATGCGCTCCGCACTCCTCCTGCTCAGCTGTAAATATTCAGAAAGATCTGTTGCCGTAAAACGGTTCTCCCGTCGCAGTTTGATAAAGCCAGACAGCTTGCTGACGGTAGCGATACTCAACCCCGTCAACTCCGCTACTTGCAAAAGCTCCCGATCCTCGCTTTTCAAGTGGAACGCTTTATTGTCTGTGCTGAGCGGTCCGATCACTTCTTTCTCATGCGTAACTAAAAAAGCACTGCTACCCGATTGCTTCCGCGCTTGAAACAAACCAATACGTGCATGAGCTTCCGCTTCCTTGGCTGTCATGCCAAAGCCAAATCCCATACTGATGGTCACACCAAATAAATGCTCCATGTTCCCCATCACAGGCATCCGCGTAAAATGATGGGTCATCTGTTCTATGCTTCCTCTCGTCCCATACAAAATGAACTGGTCCAACCCGAGCTGCTGGATCGACGCGTCCGTCTCTTTTCCCAATTCCAACAACATCTGCTGCAGCATGATTCCCGCATCAGGCTTGGTCCCTTCCCCATCCTCATGAAGCTGGTCAATTGCAGCCAAGCCTACGGCAATTTGTGCATTTTCACTAATCATCAGTTGACCGAAATGAGCTGCTCGGGCGACCGTCTCGCGAATGCTCTTTTCGGGTACGATCATATTCATGCATGGAACTTCCAGCATTTTTAATTGCTCATAAACATAATCCACACTGGTCAAAATGAAATTACACCGGCCGCTCCGATAGTTTTCCCGATGAAAATGGATGATTTGCTCCGGATCAAACGCCGTTCCTTCTCCATCGATGATCTGACTGTAATCGGTCACACACCACTTCGATCTGTCGAGCTCCCACTCCGCTACTGCCTGTTCCAGATAGGATCTTTTGGGGGTATCTACGGACAAGGCTTGCAGACCCTCACTTCGGTTTAGCAGAATATGCCCCAGATTGAGTGTAAGCGTATATTCATCGGAAGGAATGTACACCGATGGCAAGCGTTTCTCGGTAAATCGTTTGTTGGCAAAGAAATAGGGCAGCGGACCGGCAAACAGCAGGACGTCGCACCCTTGAATTTGCTCTACCAATGCATCGCACTCTATCGGGTTACGATAGATGTACGTCGAAAACTTCATATGGTCAAAATGTTCCGCGTGCGCCGTAATACGCGGGGCAAAATCCTCAGGAGTAATAACGGCTACTCGTATCAACATGGACGTCTTCACCTTCCTTCTACCAATGTGACTTTTTCATGAAGCGTTATGCATGCTTTTTTGAATCATAACAGAAAAGTCCGATAATTCACACGCCTTCTACTGGAAGAAGTACGCTCACAGCAGCGCCATTTTCTCCCCCCACTAATTTCGCGACACTCCATCCATCGTCTTCTTGTCAAATCCTCATATTGGACTTCTGTAAAATGAGGAAAAATCCTCTTAACCCAAGTGCACCGTAAACGAGTCCTAAACAATAAAAGAGACCACAACGCTGCCATTCTTTCGAACAGTAGCCCTGTGGTTGTTCCCTTTATTTCCGCATATTCTTTTTCGTTGCCAATTCCGTGTAGTATTCCGTTTCACGGATAACGTCTTGATTAAAATCTTCCCGATTTGCGTAGGCCGACTCCACCTGAATATCCGTCAACTTCTTCGCAAACGCAGGATCTTTCTCCATTTTGGCGATCGCGTCCTGCCATTTTGTCACTACATAGTCTGGCGTACCTTTGGCAAAGGAAACACCCGTCCACCAGAAAACGGTCAGTCCTTTCATTCCCGACTCTTCCGCTGTTGGTACGTCTGGGAGAAATGGGCTACGCTCCTTGCCTGATACCGCGAGAATCTTGACTTTGCCCGCTTGTAGCATCGGCATGATTTCACCGACCGTATGAACAGCTAGAATCGCATGGCCCCCAGCTACTTTTGGCACGGAATCGGAAGCACCTTTTGTCACAATCATTCTCGTCTTGGAGAAATCTGCACCAATCGCATCGAGCCATTCAGCTACACCAAAGGCGGAAAATCCTGCCGGTCCGACCGACGTCCAAGTCAATTGCTCTGGATTCACTTTTACCCACTGGGAGAACTCGGCAAAATCCTTCCACGGAGCGTCAGCCTTGACGGCAAAAGCCAGCGTTCCTTTTCCGATTCGCGTCGTATAGATCTGATCCTCATTTTTCACGGGGGAATTCAGCATACCCGCGGTGAGCATCGTCGTATTCGAAACATTTACGGCCAGAGCTGTATAGCCGTCCGGTTTGGCTTGCTTCAAAGCGTATTCCGCGCCTACTGCGCCACCGCCACCCGCTTTGTTGACCACGACGATTGGCTGTCCCCATTCCTTACTCAAATAGTCAGCGGTAGCCCGTGCAACGAGATCTACGCCGCCTCCTGCTGAATACGGCACGATATACTCGATCTGTTTGGTCGGATAGTCAGGAGTGGGTGCCGCCGCTTCGGCTGGCGAAGTCTGCGCGGGTTTGGGAGCGCTCTGCTCCGCCTGGGGTGAATCCGCTCCGCAAGCACTGACGGAGACAGCCATCAAAAAAGACATCACGACTGTTGACCATTGCTTATAACCTTTCAACCTTTATTCCTCCTGTACATACGAGCTACGCAACATCCATGCCCCGCGCCCGTGCTTCCTTCACCCGCTGATTCGTACGCCTGTTCAGCAGGATGGAAATGACCAATAGGGCAGCTGCCGCTATGAGAAGAACCAGCGAAATCGGCCGATTCCATACGATGGATAGATCTCCTGCCCCCATGGCCATCGTCTGGATAAAGGATTCCTCCAGCAACGGACCTAAAATAAAGCACAGGACGAGGGGAACGACTGGCCATTTGTATTTGTGAAACAGAAAACCGAGCCCACCAAAGAGAAAAGCGATCAGTACGTCAAACATGCTGTTTCGCACGCTGTATGCCCCGATCGTGCAAAACATCAGGATAATCGGAGCCATGATGCCGTAGGGAACCCGCGTGAGCTTGACCCAGACCCATACCATCGGCAAGTTCAGGATCAAGAGCATTGCATTCCCTACGAACATGGAGGCAATGACCGTCCAGACGAAGGGAGCATGCTGCTCGAATAGTACGGGTCCCGGTGTCAGGCCGTAAATCATTAACCCTGCGAGTAGAATGGCCAGCGGTGGTGAGGATGGGATACCCAGTGAGAATAACGGGATAAAGCCTGCGCTGCTCGTCGCATTGTTAGCAGCTTCGGGTGCCGCCACACCTTCCATCGCACCTTTCCCAAATGTTTCGGGGTGTCGAGATACTTTTTTCTCCAGATCATAGGCGAGAAAGGCAGTGATGGCGGCAGAGCAGCCTGGAAGCAACCCGAGAAAAAAGCCAACCAGTCCGCCTCTCAGCATCGGGGCGGCACTCTTCTTCAAGTCTTCCTTTCCCGGGTAAACACTCCCTGGCTTGGTGATCATAGCAGATGCTCGCCGTTCCTCGATCCCCTTTAGCACCTCTGTCACAGCAAAAAGGCCAATAATGATACTGATCATGTCAAATCCACCCATCAACTGGGAGACGCCGTAATCAAATCGGGGCATGCCTGACGAGGGACCCAAGCCAACCAATGCCAACGCATAGCCGAATGCCCCCATCAAAAACGACTTGATTAAAGAACCTCCAGACAGGCTAACCATGAGAGTGAGGGCGAGAAGCATGAGTGCAAAATACTCGGGAGGACCAAACTTCAGCGCTTGATCTGCCAGAATCGGAGCAAAAAAGACCAGCCCAATGACCCCCAGCACGCCTGCGCCAAAAGAGGCAATCGCGGAAATCCCCAACGCGGGACCACCTTTTCCTTTTTTGGCCAGAGGGTAGCCATCCAGACAAGTCGGCACAGATGATAGCTCCCCCGGGATGTTGAGCAGAATGGCTGTGGTAGACCCTCCGTACATCGCCCCGTAGTAAATGCCAGCCAGCATGATGATACCCTGAGTTGGTTCGAGAACGCCTGTCAATGGCAGCAGAATCGCGATCGCCGAAGTTGGACCGAGACCCGGCAGCACTCCGACAAAGGTACCGACCAAGGCACCCACCGCAGCCATGAGCACATTCTCCAGAGACAAAGCGGAACCAAATCCATCCATCAATAGCGAAATGGTGTCCAAGGTTCCCCCCTCCTTTCACTCTTAGAAAACTTGGCTACGCCAAGCTTTTGCACCTAGAACAAAAATCCACTTGGAAATGTAATTTGCAGCCAGTAGACGAACACACCGTACAAGCACCCAGTGAGAAGAATGGAAAAGAAGAGGGAAGTCAGCCATCGATAGAAACCAATCAAACGAAACAGTACGAAGGAAGCGAGTAGAGTAGCCATCACGTATCCTAGCCAATTCAGCAGCCATACGTAGAGGAAGAGTGAGAGGAAACAAAGAATCAAACGCGTTCTCTCACCGGAAGCCGTCGAGCCTGATTCTCCGATTGCCGCATTTTCCTCTCCCTTTTTGGTACGAAAAGATTGGAACAGCAAAGCTACGCCCAACACGGCAAACACGATCCCCAGTATAAACGGCAACGTGTGGTCACCGACATACGCCGAGCTGGCATACATCTCCAGTCGATAAGCCTCCAGACTAACGATGAAACCCAGAGCTATGCAGAGGAGTGCCCCGATCAGATCCGGCAGATTAAACTGGCGTACCACTTCATCACCTCTTCCGTTTCGTTCAAAAAGCTATCAACAGCCTATGGCACAAATGCCTATTGTGTGCGTTTGCCGTGCTCTGACAGAAAAACCGCCCGGGAGAGCTACCCGGACGGTTGTTTCGTTTCCATTACTTTTCAGCTAGCGCGTAATCCATTCCATGTGACAGGAGGACACACACCCCAAACAAAATGGCCAGTTTGGGGCGCCCTGCCGAGTATAGGGCAGCAGCTGCGAAGCCAAAAACCATCACCTTCATGATGATTCGCAGCACGTTTGGAATCTCTATGCTTGCCTTCGGCGCAAGGAAAAGGCCCCAGACAACGATGACCACTACTGGAATACCGATGCCCAGAGTCCATTTGATTACGGTAGAAGAATGAAATTGAAACCCCCAATAACCATAGGCAATGATTGCCGCTACCTCAGATAGAAATACGAGAAGAAGGAAGAAAGCATGAATCATACTCGTCACGAAGTCTCACTCCTTTTGTGGGTTTGTTCACCCCACCTTCTCTTTATCATTGCTGTGTGCTAGGTTATTTGTAAAGATCTTCCTTACACAAATCGCGGGAATTACAACCACTTCCTTTTTCCTCTCGGTTAGACTGTAGTGGAGGAGAGGAAAAAGGGGAACACGCTCCAGCTTTGGCTCTTCCACGTATCTTATTCTGGGGGCTTTCCTAGGGTTTTTTGCCCTTGAATCTCTTCATACCAGGTAGCTAGTTGTCCGCTTCCCCGTAAATCGTTGTGGAGCGGACAGTCTAATCTTCTACGTAGGGTGTAGGCTGGAGCATAGATCGGAAACCTGCTTCTCCCCTCCACCACAGCATGTTAGTTCGTTCAAAAAAAGCTGCCACTGCCGTCTTTCATAAGAAAGACTCGACCAGTAGCAGCTTCGCTTTTCCCCTAGTTCTTCCTACTCCATCGTCAAAACAACGCGACCGTTAATTTGTCCTTTTTCCATCCGCTCAAATATCTCATTGATCTTGTCGAGCGGTTGCGTCTCGATGATCGCCCGCACTTTGCCACGAGCTGCGAAGTCGAGAGCCTCCTGCATATCTTTTCGTGTACCGACGATCGAGCCTTTTACTGTCACCCCATTGAGAACCGTATCGAAAATCGGAATAGGCAGCTCTGCATTCGGCAGGCCCACGACGACGAGGGAGCCTCCACGTCTTACTGATTTGTACGCTTGCTCAAACGCTTTTTTGGTCACTGCCACACTGATCGCGCCGTGTACGCCACCGACCTGCTCCTGAATGGCCGCCACAGGGTCAACCTCGCTGCCGTTTACTGTAATATCAGCACCCAGTTCTTTTGCCAGCTCCAGCTTTTCATTGTGAATGTCTACAGCTACCACGTTGTAGCCCATTGCTTTTGCGTATTGAAGTGCAACGTGACCCAAACCGCCGATGCCGTAGATCGCTACCCATTCCCCTGGTTTTACGTTGGCAACCTTCAGTGCTTTGTACGTCGTTACTCCTGCGCACAAAATCGGCGCGGCATCCACATCGTTCAGCTCAGCAGGGATGCGCGCTACGTAAGCAGCCGGTGCCACGCAGTATTCAGCGTAAGCGCCATCTGCCGAGTAGCCTCCGTTCACTTGCTTTTGGCAGAGCGTTTCCCAACCGGACAGGCAGTAGTCACACTCTCCGCATGCGGAGAACAACCAAGGAATCCCTACCCGATCGCCCAGCTTCAAGGAAGTTACACCCTCGCCCAGCTTTTCGACTACGCCTACCCCTTCATGTCCAGGAATCAGCGGAAGCTTTGGCTTGACGGGCCAGTCCCCATGGGCAGCATGCAAGTCTGTATGGCACACGCCACACGTTTTAATTTTGACCAGTACCTCTCCATATCCTACTTCTGGTACCGCTACTTCCTTTACCTCCAACTTTTTCAGGAACTCATTGACTACCGCTGCCTTCATCTCTTTTTCCTCCCTTAGTCCACTTTTCGGCTCTTGCCGTATGGATTTGTGTGATGCTGTTATCTATAGCAAGCAGCATGCCAATCTGAAAGCGCTTTATTTACCAACTGTTTGGCTGGCTATCGCTCCGATTCGAGCCGTCATTTCGGCCCTGTCAGCCAAAAAAACGGCCCTCCTGCCAACCTTTTGGCAAGAAGAGGGATTTACTCTTTGGTTGCGGTATTACTAGGTAGTGGAAAAAGGGGGACGACGGCATGCAAATTTCCAAATTCATGACACCGGAAATCATTTTTGGCAACCAGTCCATAGCCCAGATTGGGGAAAGCCTGCGCAGACTCGGGGCGACACGCGTCTTTCTCGTCAGTGATCCTGGAGTAGTCAACGCTGGCTGGGTAGAGAGAATCATGGAATATCTCGCTCAGCAAAGACTCGAATACCACTTGTGGACCAACGTCACTGCCAATCCCAAAGACTATGAAATCCATGCAGGTGTGGCGGAGTATCGCTCACACGAATGCAATGCGATCCTTGGTGTCGGCGGTGGCAGCGCGATCGATGCGGCGAAAGCCATCGCGCTTTTGGGCACAAATGAAGGCAGTATCGTCGAATACGAAGGGGTAGACAAAATTCTGCATCCCCTTCCCCCTATGGTCATGGTCCCAACCACAGCTGGCTCCGGCTCGGAGGTTTCGCAATTTTCCATTATCGTCGATAGTGCCAGAAAGGTGAAAATGGCGATCATCTCCAAATCGCTGATTCCCGACATCGCGATCATTGACCCGCAGACCTTGATGACCAAAGACAAACAATTAACCGCCAATACGGGCATGGACGTCCTGACCCATGCCATCGAATCGTATATTTCTCTCGCCGCCACGCCTTTGACCGAGGTGCATTCGCTGCAGGCGATGCGGCTGATCGCCAAGCATTTGCGACCGTCCGCAGCCAGTCAGTACAACGCAGAAGCCAAGCAAGCGATGGCGATGGCGAGCCTCCAGGCAGGTATTGCCTTTTCCAACGCCATTCTCGGTGCTGTCCATGCCATGTCCCACCAGCTGGGGGGCTTTCTGGACGCGCCTCATGGCGAAGTAAATGCCATCCTGCTCCCTTATGTTCTGGAATACAACAATATTGCGTCACCTGAAAAATACAGGCAGATCGCGGAATGCTTGGGGGAAAACACTGCAGGACTCAGCTCCCGGGAGTCTTCCCGACTCGCCTTGAAAGCCGTAAAGGAGCTGGCCCGTGATCTCGATTGTCCCGAGTCGCTGTCTGCCATCGGACTCGTGCCCGAGCAGATCGAGCTGATAAGTGAGCTCGCCTTGCTCGACGTCTGCATGACTACAAATCCGCGCGACATGAGCGCACATGACGTTGCTACCCTTTTCCGTCAAGCCTTGTAGGAGGTCGTTTTATGCAAAACAAACAGGAAATTCTCGAAAAGCTGACCGGCATCCAATCCTCCCGGAAAAGCTATTACACCGAGCTGATCTACCTCGTGGAGGAGATGAAAAAGAAAAACAGGCAACTGGCCGTCATCAACCAGCTGACACAACTCCAGATCAATGCCTCCTGGCCGGAAACCAGCATCTACATCGCGAGCCAGCTTTCGCAGATCCTCCCGTTTGGTCATTTTGTTCTCACGCTCATCAAGGGAAGCAACCTCTCCTCCTATCTCACGAGACAGGATGGTGATCAATGGCAGTGTCATACGCTCGCAGGCGCTGTCACACCTGATCAACCGACCCTCTCACAAAAGGACGTCCTGCATCATTCCTTTAGTGAGATGTTTCCTGACCATCACGCGCTGTCCGTTCCCTTGCGCAGTCAGTTCAACCAGACATTCGGCTTCCTCACGCTGCTACAGAGGAGCGAGCAAAGGGCAGATAGCGAGGACGCTGACTTGTTTTCACTGATTGCCAGCCATGTCGCTGTCTCGGTCGAAAACATCCTGCTTTTTCAGGACGTCAGCGAAAAAATCAAGATCGAAGCCCAGTTGGTCCAATCAGCTAAAATGGCAGCAATCGGTGAAATGGCGGCCGGGATTGCCCATGAGCTGAACAGCCCGCTCACTGCTATTCTCGGCAATTCCCAATTACTCCTGAGAGAAATGAAAGCCAGTCCGACCGCTCCTTTGATGAATGACATCTACCAATGCGGAGTGCGCTGCAAAAAAATTATTCAAAACCTGCTTACCTTTTCGCGGCAGGAGGAGTACTTGTTCTCTACCATTTCGATCAATGAGGTCGTGGAGAACTCTCTCGATCTGATCGGCTATCAGCTCTCCGTTTCCGGTTTGACGATTACCAAGGAGCTGGCGCAGCCCCCGCTGCTCTTTCACGGAAGCCGTCATCAAATCGAGCAAGTCGTGATCAACCTGCTGCTCAATGCGAGAGACGCACTGGTCGGTCGAGTGGATCCCCGCATCGAGATTCGTTCTTTTTTGGTGGAGGAAGACAAGGGTCATTGCTACGTAGGGCTCACCGTACATGACAACGGAGAAGGGATCGCAGCGGAGCAGCTACAGCAGATCTTTCACCCCTTTTATTCCACCAAGGAGCGGACAAAAGGGACAGGACTCGGCTTGTCTGTCAGTCTAGGGATTGCAGAAGCGCACGGTGGGAGGCTGCTCGCCCAAAGTGAAGAAAACCAGTACAGCAGATTCACTCTGCTGTTGCCGCTGTTACGAGAGGAGGTCCAAGATGGAGAAGAAACGGATACTGATTGTGGATGATGAAGTTGAGGTCACTTCTTTTTTCACCTATTTACTCAGGCAAAAGAACTGTGATGTGGTCGTGGCCAATACCGGGAAAGACGTGGAACGCCTGCTCCTCTCCCAATCGGAAGGCTTCCATGCCGCCTTGGTCGATTTGAAGCTACCAGATGCCAATGGCTTGGATCTGCTCAAACGGATCAAAGCCGTGTTTCCCTCCTGCGAGGTCTTGATTATGACAGGATATAGCACAATCAAATCGGCGGTAACGGCCATGCAATGGGGGGCAAAGGACTATCTGGAAAAGCCTTTTGACGATCTGGACAGTCTGGAGCGCGTCATCGATGCGGTCCTGGAATCGTCTCCCCAAGAGGATGACGAGCTGTCTCGTGAGGCTGCCCAATACGGGATCATGTACGCACCTGATAGTCCGATGGCCAAAGTCGTTACCATCGCCAAAAAGCTGGCGAAAAAAGCAATCCATATTCTGATCGAAGGGGAAACCGGGACAGGCAAAGAACTGATGGCCCGCTTCCTGCACGGAGCCAGTTCACGATCGCAGCAACCCTTTGTCGCCTTTAACTGCGGAGCCGTTCCTGAGTCGCTACTGGAAAGCGAGCTGTTTGGCTATGAAAAAGGGGCATTTACTGGAGCGCTAAAGGCACGCAAAGGCTTTTTCGAGCTCGCCCACAATGGCACCCTGTTTCTCGATGAAATCGGGGAAGCCCCTTCCTCCATCCAAGTGAAGCTGCTGCGCACACTGGAAACAGGAGAGTTCATGCGGATCGGCGCCGAGCAGGTCGGCCAGAGCAACATTCGCTTTATTTCCGCTACCAACCGCGATCTGGAGCATGAAGTAGAGATGAATCGCTTTCGTAGAGACCTGCTCTACCGACTCGAAGGGATCAAGCTGTCCATTCCGCCTCTACGCGAGCGCATCCATGACATCCCGACGATTGCCCAGGCATATCTCACCAAAAGGAACGGAACGGTCTGCGAAATCGATCCGGACGCGATGGAGCTTCTACAGCATTACGACTGGCCTGGCAACGTCCGTCAGCTGATCAACATCCTGAATCAGACCCTTGCCCTGCACGAATGCGAGAGAGTCCGAGCTGAGCATCTGCCACCGCTCTTGCGTGAAAAAGCGATACAGAACGCCACTTCGTCGATCCCTGCGAGCCAGCTGGCACTCACCCAGCAGATCGATCGCGAATGCGAACGCTTTGTCGAAGCAATCACCCGAAACGTCACGTCTATCGATGGCTTCGATTTTGATTACATGATCAAGCGAATCAAACAGTTAGAGGGTGAGGTCGGTCGGACCATCATCGAAAAAGGCTTGACCGAAACGAAAGGCGACCGCCAGCTGCTAAGCAAAAAGCTGAATATTACCAAACGTACCATTCGTTACATTTTAAATGAAAAGGGATCTGGCAGCGGCTTTAGCTGATCCTCACCAGGAGGCATTTTCTCGTGAGTTCTACTAATCAACGCTGGTCTGTTTCGTCATTGAAAAACATACCGGCCGACTTTTCTGTATCTGCTCTCATCGTGGGCTTGATTGCCACCATGGTTTCTTACGCAGGGCCACTCTTAATCGTATTTCAGGCAGCCAAAGCAGCGAATTTGAGTGAAGCCCTGCTCTCTTCCTGGATCTGGGCCATTTCCATCGGCAGCGGTCTGACGGCTATCGTTCTCAGCATCCGTTATCGAACACCGATCATAACGGCGTGGTCGACTCCAGGTGCAGTCCTTTTGGTCACGAGTCTGTCCGTATACCCTTTCGGTGATGCGATCGGAGCCTATCTCTTTTCTGCGGTAGTGATTACGCTGCTCGGCGTTTCCGGACTTTTTTCTACGATCATGAGGTACGTGCCCCCCTCGATCACGACGGCGATGCTGGCTGGAATCCTTCTTTCTTTTGGTGTGCAGGTCTTTGTATCCATGCAGCAGCTACCGGCACTGGTTCTGCCGATGATCATCTGTTATTTGCTGGCGAAGCGTTGGTCGCCGCGATACGCTGTCGTATTTTCTTTACTAGTCGGGTTGCTCGCCGCCTTTTTCCTGAATCGTTTTGATCTCGGTGGCATCCAGGTCGCGCTCGTCGAACCGATCTTTACCATACCTACCTTTTCTCTCGATGCCATCATCGGGCTGGGTATTCCGCTGTGTATCGTGACGATGGCCTCTCAAAATGCGCCAGGCATCGGCGTGCTCCAAGCAGATGGCTACGATACGCCAGCAAGTCCGTTGATCACGACGACAGGGGTCGCGTCGCTTTTACTCGCCCCTTTTGGCGCACACGGGATCAATCTGGCCGCGATTACGGCTGCGATCTGTACCGGAAAGGAGGCCCATCCCGATCCTTCCAAGCGTTATATCGCCGGGATCGCTTGCGGTGCCTTCTACCTCGTGTTTAGCATGTTTGGCGCTACCATCGTTTCGGTGTTTTCTGCTTTCCCTAAGGAACTGATCGCTGTCATTGCAGGACTCGCGTTGTTTGCTTCGCTCAGCTCCAGTCTGGCGTCGGCGATGAGTGATGCTGCAAAAAGGGAGAGTGCACTCATCACCTTTCTCGTCACGATTTCTGGCATATCCATTGGTGGAGTAGGCGCGGCATTTTGGGGTCTCGTCGCAGGGGTAATTACCAATGCGATTCTTACAGGGGATGTGCGGAGGTGGGTCGCTGGGAAAAGGAAGCAAGCTTCATAAGGGCAGAGTAGAAGTTAGCTGTAGCTACCTCGACCATTACAGTAAAAGAGCTCTGTAATCGCAGAGCTCTTTATTCGGTCCTAGATTTCTTGCGTTTCTGGAGGTGACCATGATCATGCGAAAAACAGGTTTCATTAGCTTCGTATTCTTTGCGAGTTTCCTTCTGTTTCAAGCCAACTGGCATCACCTTTCCTTCTCAACAGTATCCAAACCTCAACAGGAACTACATATTCTAATCCAAAAGAAAGATGCGGCTAAAATGCTGCTGCTAGAACCTCCTCGAACCGCCATAGACTCTCAATCCAGTCAGGAGTTATTAACGATTTTAAAAAAAGCCAACAAAATCCACGGGATCGTAGATATGCGACCGCATGATTATCAAGTAACCATCTTGAAAAACGATAGAGTTGAGAATATCCTTTTCCTTTGGGTAAAAAAGGATACTCAACAAGCGAAGCTTATGGAGCAATCCGATACGCACACAGCTTACACTTTATCGTCGAATGCGACCGAGCGACTTAAACAAATCGTAACAGAAAGAGGCATGCCACCTTCCTTTCGAAATCCGCAATAAAAGCTCAGAGCACATCCGATGTGCGCCGCTGAGACGAGCGTTTCTATTCAATACCAAATCACTCTTGCACCCCTTCCATTCCTTTCGGGGTAAGCCGTACCGCTCTATTTAACTTCCCTGGACATCCATTCTTGCTGGAGAAAACAGCGGGTGTCCGTTACGATGTACTCCCCATTTTTTTGATGCACCATTTCCCGCTCAACCAGTGAATCCGCTATCTTTACTCCCCCCTTCATTTCGGCCAAAAAAGAAAAAGAACCTTCCAGCCTTTCTGAAAGGCTCATGAGTTGGACTTCTTAGAGACCCTTTTCCTTCGCGTAGTTCCCCCAGTGTGGGCGGCTGCCATCACGGTCGGTAAAAGGATACTCCTCAGACAATCCCCATGTGCTGAACGCCTTCCCTGACTTTTGCGCAATCTGTGGGTCGGTTGCTAGCGCGACTACAGCTCGGCCAATATAGGTAGGAGTCTCCGACATGATAAAATGCGGTTCTTTTTTGGCTGCCTCTTTCCATGTCTCTTCCGTCACACCAAAGTGATCCAGCATCTCTTCGGAGCGCAAAAAGCCCGGTGTCAAAGCAACTGCGGTAATCCCATGTGGACGCAAATCCTCGGCCATCGCCTGTGCCAGATGGATGACAGAGATTTTCGCGAGGCTGTAATATAGATTGCCACGATATCGATAGTCAATCCCGTCTGTGATCTCAATGATTAACCCACTTTTTTGTTCGACCATAATCGGTGCTGCATAGTGACTCGTAATCAGATGGGTATGAATGGCCCGCTCTTGCATGAGCAGTCCTTTCTCCAGAGAATGCTCCCAGAACGGCTTTCCCCACTCCGTCAATGATTCTCCTCCCCATATATCGTTGACCAAAAGATCCAGCTGTCCGTTTTGTTCAGCGCCTATCCGCGCGAACAATGCCTTTACCTCTTCTTTCACTGTATGATCCACACGCACCGCGATTCCTTCTCCACCTGCTGCCGTGACCATTTCAGCCGTTTCATCGATCGTCTCGCGCCTGCCCAAGTCAGATTGATTTCCCCTCACGCTGCGCCCTGTCACGTAAACGGTCGCTCCCGCTTCCCCGAGCATGACGGCGATCCCCCGACCCGCTCCTCGAGTACCGCCGGCTACCACTGCCACTTTTCCTTGTAAAGGCTTCATCATACTCCGTCACTCCTTTTGAATCTGAAAGGTACATTACTTCCATAGTGTACCGCTCCTAATATGACAACAACTGTCATGTTCGCTAAGATACAATGGAGAAGGATAAAGAAAGAGAGGTGTTTTCATGCGGGCAGATCGATTGGTCTCGATATTATTGCTGCTGCAAAACCACGGACGGATGACAGCAAAGGATCTGGCGGAAAAACTGGAAGTATCTGAACGGACGATTCACCGCGACATGGAGGCCCTTAGCATGGCGGGAATACCGGTCTTTGCAGAGCGCGGGACGAACGGTGGCTGGGCTCTGACAGAAGGGTACCGCACTGACCTGACGGGTTTGAAGGTAAGTGAGCTACAGTCATTGCTCCTTGTATCTCCGACGATACAATTGAGCGACCTCGGGATGCGCGATAGCTTTGATGCGGCATGGCAAAAGCTTTTGGCCGCCTCTCCTGAAACGACCAGACAAAATGCGGAGCACGTCCGGCAGCGCATCCATATTGACGGTGCAGGCTGGCATCAGTCCACAGAATCGTTTCCATGTCTGTCTATCGTTCAGGAAGCCGTCTGGCAGGAACGCTCCCTCTTTATCCGCTATCAAAGAGGGGAAGATGTGGTCGAAAGAATTGTTCATCCACTGGGACTGGTGGCAAAGCGTAGCACGTGGTACTTCGTCGCGCAGGTAGAGAATGACATGCGTACCTACCGGATTTCACGTTTGACGGAGGCGCGGCTGCTGGAAGATACCTTTGTCCGCCCGAAGAGTTTTGATCTCGCCAGCTACTGGGAGCAGTCGACAGCCGATTTTCAATCGAGCCTGCCACGCTATCCCGCTCACATTCATGTAAGAGAAACCTTGCTTGCTCGACTCCAGCTAGAGAGATACCTTCAAATAAAATCCACCCATCCCGTAGATAGCGAATGGGTGGAGGCTCATGTGCAGTTTCATACGCTGGAATCCGCTTGTGAAATGGTGCTCGGCTACGGTTCCCTGATGCAGGTGATACAGCCTCAGGAGCTGCGCTTAAAAGTAATGGCCGAAGCAAAAGCCATCCTTCGTCTTTACCATGCGGCCGATGAATAGGAGAAGAACGACTTAGCCGAGGTTTGTGGCCGTTTCCCGCGTCTCTTTTCCGACTGCGAGCAAAACAATCGTGCCTACCAACAGCACAGCAGTAAACATGCTGAAAATAAACGTATAGCTGTAATGCAGCGCAGAGTAATGCCCGACTAGATAAGGGGCAATGATACTGCCGATCCTGCCGACACCAGAGGCAAAACCAGATCCGGTGGCACGCAGAGGAGTTGGATAATTTTCCGGCGTGTATGCGTACAACGCTCCCCAAGCTCCGAGATTAAAGAAGGAAAGCAAAGCTCCGGTCACTAGGAGACCAGCCGTCTCGGTACTGCTGCCAAACGCGAACGCCATCACACCTGTCATGAATAAAAACGTCGCCAGTGTCTGCTTTCTCCCCCATTTTTCCACCAGATAGGCTGCGGCGAAGTAGCCCGGAAGTTGGGCGAGCGTCATGATCAAGACATACTGAAAGCTCTTGATCATCGTAAAGCCTTTGTCGACCAACACGGACGGCATCCAGAGAAACATGCCGTAATAGGAGAAGGTAATGGCAAACCAGACAACCCAGAGCGTGATGGTCTCTCGTTTATGAGACGTTAATAGCTCTTTTAACGGAACACGCTCGTCACGCTGTTGAAACTTTGGTGACTCGGGGATGTTTCGACGGATAAACCAGGCGTACACCATCGGCAATGCTCCAATCACCACCGCTATCCGCCAGCCGTAGACCGGGATGATAAAGTACGAGATAACTGCAGCCAGAATCCACCCCACCGCCCAGAAGCTCTCCAGCAGAACCACGGTTCTCCCCCGCTTTTCCGGAGGTGCGAACTCGTTGACCAATGTGGAAGCGACGGGCAATTCAGCTCCGAGACCCAGACCAATGAGGAAGCGAAACAGAAGCATGATCGCAAATCCTGTGGCAAACGCACTGGCCAGACTTGCTGCTCCGAACAATACCAGCGTCAGCATAAAGACGGGTTTGCGACCGATCCGGTCTGCTAAATATCCGCCTGCGAATGCTCCAAGCGCCATCCCGATCGTATTGCTGGTCCCGAGCAAGCCTGCCTGCTCTCCCGTCAATCCCCAATCCTGTCTGAGTGCTACCATGATAAAAGATAAAAGTGCTACATCCATCGCATCGAACATCCAGCCGAAACCAGATGCCCAAAATACTTTCTTGTACGTGGCAGACATTTCGTATTCCCTGCTTTCTTTGCTTCCTTTATTTCTTGCTAGGTCATTTCGGTAGTTTTTCCCAATTGCTTATCGTGCATTCGCTACCGCAATGGCTTCAATCTCGATGAGAAACGCTTCGTTGATCAGCTTTCGTATTTCTACCGCCGAGCTGGCAGGTGGCTTCTCAGTATTCACATAGGCATCGCGAATATCCCGCACCGTCTGCATCTGAGTGATGTCCGTGACAAAAAACGTTAGCTTCACCACATCGTGAAAGCTCGCTCCCACTGCATCCAATGCGGCTTTTATATTTTCAAAGACTTGCTTCGTCTGTGCCGCAAGGTCTCCCTCTCCTACGATTTGCCCTTCCTTGTTCAAAGGAACTTGACCAGAAATATAGATGGTTCTACCACCAATCGCTTCCACTACATGTGAATAACCGAATGACTTTGGCATCGTCTCCGGGTTGATAAAGGTGATTTGCTTTTCGTTAGGCATGAGCTTTCCCTCCTCTTTTCGTGCCTATTTTGGCAACAGGGAATAATTACACATCCAAGACTCGATTCCTTCCCTGTAACTGTACTTGAGTGGGAGAAGCCTGTTTTAGTTCGCAGCGTTTGCGACCTTGCTGCGCTCTACCTGCCAAATAAGTTCTCGTACCAGCTGGCCCACAGAATCCTGCAACCGTAATGCAGCTTCCTCTTCCAGCTCGCTCGTTCCGTCCTCTTTCTTTTTTACTAGTGAATCGAGAATAAAGGCGCCTGCCAGCACATGTCTCGCTCCTAGGGCAGACAAGACGGGCTTGAGGGCATAATCGATTGCGAGCAAATGTGCGATCGTGCCTCCGATGGCTACGGGCAATACGAGCTTGTTTTCCAGCCCCTTTTGCGGCAATAGGTCCAAATACGCTTTCAATACACCGGAATGCGCTGCTTTGTAGATGGGAGTTGCGATCACAACCGCATCTGCTTGTGCAATCCGTTCGTTTGCCTGAACGATAGCGGGACTGTCGAAACGAACGTGTAGTAAATCTTCGGCGGGTAAGTCGCGTACATGAATCCAGTCTGACTGCTGTCCTGCTTCCTGAAGCAAACGATCTGCGTGAGCGAGTACACTATCCAGTCTGGAGCCTTTATACGGACTACCTGATAAAATTACGATTTTGGCCATGTCTTGTTCTCTCCTTTTCTATTTCGCCAGCAGTGACCCCTTCACTGGATCCCATCAGCTCTGCGACGACCAGTCCCAACCAGGCAGTGCTTGGCATCGACATTTCGTATCCCCAGGAATGTATTCACATAGAGCGGGAAAAATGCCCCTTTGGCGATGAGCAACACCTTGGAAAGTAAATTTGTTGAGCAGGCGTTGAAAGAAGCGATTGAAAAAAAATAACCTGTTCTAGTAAACAGCGAAAAAGAATTAGCCGATACTTTAAGGGATATAAAAAATTGGTTAATTGTACCTGCCAAAACTTGACAAGTAAAATGTCGTGATATAATATTTTACAGAATCCGACATTTCTTTACATTTTTCGAAACAAGATGACAAAGGCAAAACCATCTAAAGGTGGTGACGCAAAACCACGGGTCTAAAGTCGTAGACTATGATAGCCGGGTTGCCATACATCGGAGGCGAATGTGTTGATGTTGGTGACTTGGGTTATTCCATTTCTGGGATGACTCTTTTTTTTTTTAGCTCATCTGATAGGAGGACGCCGTCTAAAGGAGAGAACAGAGAGAATTTCATAAGTATTGGGGAACAGATGTAACAAAAAAAAGAGAGAGAGAAAGAAAAATAGTGGAGTGGGAAAATGTACAAACAGGTTGATTCTAAAGAGACTTTGGCATTGTTCCATAAAATTAAGGAAGTCGTATGGAGTTCGATGGGTTTCGAAATGGAGTTTGCCAAAGAAGGCTCTGATCTTTACTTACTGCTAGCAGAAGATGGTGAAGCTGGAGGAACTTTTGAGTTTACGCCTTACCTAAAATCAAATACGTTTATCCATTCGTTGTTTGAAGAAGTCATCAAGGATGATATGAAGGTGATGGAGGTAGACAGCCTTGCTGTGCTGCCCTTCTATCGAGGACAGCTCGGTCGAAAAGGAATTTGCCTGATGATCGATTACGCCGAGAAGCATGGATATACGCACGCTGTAGGCATTGCGGATCCTACTTTTTTTCGATCAATGAACGTGAAATACAACATTCTTGCTACACAAATCAATGAAAAGATCTTTTATAAAGGCGCCGATGCCATTCCGACGCTTTTTCATCTAAAAGAAGTTTATTCGGACAAGGATAATCCCAAATATTCATGGTACATACCAAGAAAAGTCGAGGTCATGCGTTGATATGGATCTTTTACGAAGAAGGAACAACTGGGTCGTCATCGTCTTTGCAAGCATTATTACGGTCGTCCAAATCGTCAATTTTTTGGTAGGCATTCCGCTTACCTTTGTTCTGACGGTACTGGGCATTTTGTATGTCGTACTGGCTCCATTTACTTACATCTCCAACCGCCCGAACTTCCGCGAGAAAATGGCACCTTTCATGAAGTTTTTCAATTTTGTCGTGATCGGGATCTTCATGTTCGTAGTAGTGCATCTGGATCCCCATATGATTAATATCATGACCATTATGTTCTTTGTTGCGGTAATGGGTATCTACCAAGACAAAGTCATCAACGTGCTTACCATTCTTGCGACTCTCGGAATCGTTTCCTATTATTTCTTCACACAAGGCGATGTGATTTTCCATACTACTAGCCCTATTTTTTTGATGTACTACTTGCTTACCTTCTGCTTCATTTCTGTTACCAGCATGATGCACGCTGTTTTCAATAACAAGCTACAGCAAGAAAGTGAGTTGCAAAAGCAGGAAGCGATCGAATCCAAAGAATCGCTGCAACGCGTATTGGATCAAGTCAATCGGTCCCTGAATTCTGTACAAGAATACCAAGAGAATCTCAACAAGGTGACCGATGGAGTCAATGTTCGGGCTGTTGAGACCGTCACCTCCCTGCAAGAAATTATTCAGTCGTTTGGCGTGCAGACTGAGAACACAAACGAGCTGCGGAATGAAATGGCTTCTACCAATGTCCAGGTAGAAGATATGACACGCTCCGTTACCGAAATGTACGATTATGTGGAATCGACCAAAGAAGCGACACAAGAGAGTGGCAAACGCATCGGGAATATCGGCAATGATTTTGAACGCTTTATCTCCGATATACAAGGAACAAACAGCCTGATTCAAGAGCTGTACAAAGAAACCGAATCCATCGAAAAAATCATTCAGACGATTTCCGAAATATCCGCTCAAACCAATCTTCTCGCGCTCAATGCTACGATCGAAGCGTCTCGTGCTGGAGAGCACGGCCGAGGGTTTGCCGTCGTAGCCGATGAAGTGCGCAAGCTGGCGGAATCCTCCAAGGTGTCTTCGGAATCGATTGCGACACTCTTGATGACGATTCGCGAAAAAATGAAGCGGGTCTCGAATATGATATCCGAATCGCAGGTTTCCTTTGAAAAAAATAGCGAAGGCATTCTTGAGGTTCAAGAGATGTTCTCCAACGTTGACAACTACATGCAGGATTTCGCGGAGAAAACCAAGTTCCTCCAGGAGTTTATCGTTCACGTGCACAGCATGATGCAAGAGGTCGGAGCGAAAGTCGAGCTCAACGCAGATATTACGGACCAAAACAAGGAAAACCTGGAAGACGTGCTCGTTCTCGTCTCCGAACAAAAAGACGAGGTCGTCAAAGTCTCGGGCGGGTTTGAAAAAATCGAACAACAAATCCGTGGGCTGAACATCTAACCCGCTAAAATGAAAACACCCTTCGTCCTTACGTTTCTGGACGGAGGGTGTTTCGTTTTTTACAATCAGGAGCATGCCTGTTCCAGTGCCTGAAGGACCTTTTCTATCTCTGCCTGTAGTCCTTCATCTGTTATCGCACCTTCTTTACTCATTTTCAAGGTGATGTGCGGGATAATCAAATTCCCTCCTTCAATGATTGCAGCATTGATCATGCCAAGTGTCAGCAGCAAGGAAGCGTGCGCCTTGTCTCCGCCCATTGGCGTAGGGGATGCACTGATCACAGCTGTTGGTTTGTTCATAAACACACTGGTAGATACGAGCCAGTCCAAAGCATTTTTCAACACACCTGGCACACCATTGCCATACTCCGGCGTACAGATCAACACGGCATCTACTTCCTGAATTTGTGAACGCAACTCTCGAACTGGCACGGGTCCTTCATCGTTATCGATGTCTGGATTAAAATGAGGCAGATCGCCCAAGCCTTTGAAGATCGTCCACTTCATGTGTTTCGGAGCTAACCCGATGATGGCGTTCATTAAAGCGGTATTGGAGGATTTTTCACGAAGGCTCCCCGATATAGCCAAGACTTTTATTTCCTTCCCCATTCCCTATCAACTCGCTTCTATTCGTTAATTATTTAAACATAAAATTAATTCTAACTATAATAAATGACAAGAACCATCTAGTCCGTCATCACAGCAATTCGGGAAGTGTTTGAAGAAACGGGCGCTTTGATTGGTCAACACACGAGCTCTGTCTCCCCTTACGTTGATCCCCAACGCTTGATATCCTATCGCAAGGCCCTTCTCGATCAGGAAATGACCTTTGTGGATATGATCAAAGCCTTACGGATCAAATTGGACCTACGCAGGCAGAAGACTGACACCGCCTTTTAGCCCCATTCGGTTCAACACGACCTTTTACGTAACCGCCATCCCAGCCCAGACTCAAATGCTGCCGTCCCCTACGGAGGTTGCTGCAGACGCATGGTTGGAGCCTTCTCTAGCCAGTGAATTATGGGCGCGCCAGGAGATTTTGTGTGCACCACCGACTAGAGAATGCTTTACCGCGCTGACTGATTTACTCGATCAGAAACGTCTTCTACAGTTATTTCGCAGCTTGTCCACCTAAAAAGGGCGTCATCTTACAGCAGCGCAAACAGCACATTGACAACCACTTGCGACAACAATAGCACCCGGCGCACCCATATAGCCGCACTCTTTTGCTGCTGTTCGTTGATCGGAAGAAGGGATGATCGACTTCGGTGACGAGCTTGACTCCCGATTCCTTTCAACTGACTCGCTGCCATAAAAAGGAAAAGCAGGATGACTGCTGCTTTGGCAAGTGGCCCTGGCAGGATCGCGATCAGGAACGAACTGATGACGATCAGTCGCATGTACATCCCTGCCAGATCACTAGAACGGAGAAACGATTTCAGGAAAAGGATACGTCCGGCATTGGATGTGCGGTACGGAATCAAATTGGCAGCCCAAACGATCCATTTGCGCGGCTTTACCCGCTGCTGCAAGGACGGAACATCTCGAAATTGATTGGCGATCTGATAAAACCTCGCACGCAATCCATTTTCCATCTCCAATAGTCGGTACCATTGATACGCATGCTTTTTCGGAATTTGCTGCATGCGAAAGTGGAACCAGATCAACAAAGCCATCCAGAGAATAGCTCCGTACGGCACTTGCTGGTACGCAAGAAAGCCCCCCTTACTCAGCATCCAGGCGAGGACGAAATACGTGAAGCCAAAACGCGCCAACGTATAAGCAGCATCCTGTTTTTTGTCAGGCAAGCGCATGACAATCCAGCTGCTGTATACATTCCAGCCCTTCAAGACAAAAGGAACTCCCCAATACAGCCACACCTGAGCTCCCCCAATCCCTATCGTCCCTTGATACAGGGGTAGAAACAACAGAAGAACGAGGAATACCCCCATGCTCTGAACGACGAAATTGTAGATCTGTGCCTTTTGAAAGTAGCGAGCCATCTGGGTCTCGGCTGGCGTCAGGAACAGCAGGTCCGCCTCCAGCAAAAAGGTCCGATGGGGACTCCTGGTGACAAAGAACGCGAGCACAAAAGCAAGTACGTACGGAACAGGAAACCACGCCGGGATCGTCTGGACGAGACTCGGGTAGTAGTAGGCCAGCAATCCGCATAGGAAGACGGCGACCATGAGCACGCCCCCGTTGGCCATGTACTGCCCGTAGCGGACGAGCTCCGCGGAAAACCGTTGCAATCGTTCACGAAAGAGCGCATCTACATCCATCTTCATTCTTCTTCAACCAACTGCAAGTAAATATCGTCCAGCGAATGGTGCGGCATACCCGTGATGCGGCGCAGCTCTTCCAACGTCCCTTGTGCTTTGATCCTGCCTTTGTGCAAAATGATAAACCGATCACAATATTTTTCCGCTGTAGCCAAGATGTGCGTCGACATCAGAATACCTGCTCCCTGCTCCTTGCAGCGCTCAAGCCAGGTCAGCAAGGTGCGGATTCCCAGCGGGTCCAGTCCCAGAATCGGCTCGTCCACGATGTACAGAGATGGCTGCACCATCAGCGCCATCATAATCATGAGCTTTTGTCTCATCCCTTTGGAAAACTGCTGAGGGAATCGATCCTTGGCCTCTTCCATGCGGAACTCTTTGAGCAGCGGATACGCTCGTTCTACAAAAACCTCTTTTGCAAGGCCGTGACTCATCGCCGCAAGCTCCAGATGCTCCCACAAGGTCAACTCCTCGTAATAAATCGGCGATTCCGGAATGTAGCCATAGGCGTGTCGATATGTATCAGGATCATCTGCAAATGTCTTTCCAGCTATGCTGATCTCACCTGCGCGCGGTTCCAACAGACCCAGAATGTGCTTGATCGTCGTACTCTTTCCTGCACCGTTCAAGCCGATCAGCGCGACAATTTCTCGCTCTTGAATGTGAAAAGAAACGTCTTCGATGACCGCATGGCTCGACGAGTACCCACCTGTAATTCCTTTTACTTCCAGCAAGGCTGTCATGATATCCCCCTTTCCTTGCTTTCGCTTATCCGAACAGTAGAGACACGAATGCCTCACGATCCAAATTGCCAAAGAACTCCTGCATGTGCACATCTGCCAAGTCGTTGGTCACTTCTTGGCGATCATACGGAAGATCGTGCAGCTTGGTCTCCAGCTCGGAAACATCTCTCACCCCAAAGAAGTCACCGTAAATCTTGGCTTCCTTGATCCGTCCCTTTTCAATATCCAACTGTACCTCGATCGTTCCGATGCTCTCAAAGCGTTTGGAGGCACGGAAATTACTTTTCGGTGACTTTCCATAGTTCCAGTCCCATTTCTGGTAGCGTTCGCGGGACAGCTCGTTGATTTTTGCCCAATCCTCTTTTGTAAGCTCGTACTCCTCTACCTCTCCACCGCCAAAAATCGAATGCAAAATGGCCAACCGAAACTCCTCGATGGTCATGTCCTTGTCCAAAAACTCCGTGATGTTGGCGACACGGCTGCGGATCGATTTGATACCCTTGGACTTGATCTTTTCTGCATTGACCTTTAGAGCAGACACCACATGCTCCATCTCGGAGGCAAACAGCAGAGTGCCATGGCTGTACATGCGCCCTTTGGTCGAATACTGGGCATTGCCGGAAATTTTCCGCTCGCCGACCTGGATGTCGTTGCGGCCAGTCAGCTCTGCTTCTACTCCCAGCTCTTTTAGTGCTTGTACCACTGGTTCCGTAAACTTGCGGAAATTGTGAAAGGACTGACCGTCGTCATTTGTAATGAAGCTGAAGTTCAGATTGCCCAGATCGTGATAAACGGCTCCGCCTCCAGACAATCTACGAACGATATGAATGTTATTCTCGGCCACATAATCTGCGTTAATTTCTTCGATTGTATTTTGATTTTTACCGATGATGATGGATGGTTCATTAATATAGAACAACAAGTAGTCATCGCTGTCAGGAAGCTGTTTCAGTGCGTATTCTTCAATGGCGAGATTGATTTGGGGATCGGTAATCCCTTGATTGTCAATAAATTTCATCGGACTAGCCTCCATTCAAAAACAGTCTTTCCTCCATCATACCATGTCCACCTGCTGATCGCTTCTCTCCTGCCCTACCGATTCGTGCAGATTCGGTATCGGCAGCCATTTTTCTTGGAAAAGGAACGAACGACTTGATCAACAATTACTATTCGTTTATGATCGAATTATGGTTGTAAAGAGGAGGTCCAGTCATGAATTCTACTCCCAATATCGGAGAAGTCGCGTCACTAATCGGGGAACCGTCTCGTGTTGCGATGCTGTTGAGCCTTTTGGGGGGCAAATCGTTGCCCGCCAGTGAACTTGCCCGCGCTGCTCGCATAACGCCTCAAACCGCCAGTGCCCATTTATCCAAACTGGTCGAAGGCGGTCTTTTGGTCAACGAGTCGTATGGACGCCACAGATACTATCGACTGGCGAACGCGGAGGTTGCCCACGCTCTGGAGTCTCTACTCGCCATTGCTACTCCCAAACCGATACGCTCATTGCGGGAATCTGATCAAGTACGGGCCATGCGCTATGCCCGGACCTGCTACGACCATTTGGCCGGAGAAGTCGGTGTCGCGCTGACAGATCAATTGCTCGCCTTGCAGTTGATCGAAGAAGCTGATCAAGATTTTGTGCTGACTGATGCGGGAAGGCAAAAGCTGAGTGGTCTTGGTGTCGATGTAAATTTTAGTCCCAAAAGTCGCCGTCGCTTTGCCCGTCCGTGTCTAGATTGGAGTGAACGCCGGCACCACCTCGCAGGTGTACTTGGCGCTTCTCTGACCAAGCGGCTGTTTGAACTGGGCTGGATCGAACGCTTACCTGATTGCCGTGCGGTTCGTCTCACGCAAGCAGGGGTCACCGGATTAACCGAGCAGTTTGGCGTGGAAGTTCCTCAATCAAAAGGAGCTGTTCATTAAACGAACAGCTCCTTTCGTTAGTCAGTTGTGCGTCACCGGCACTTGCGACTGTCTTTTAGCCGCAAAGGTCCAGTTCACGAGGAAAATCCCTGCAAAGATGAGCAGTCCCCCCACGTACACATGCCATTTGACGACCTCATCTAGAAGCAGCCAGCCTGACAGGACTCCAAAAAACGGTGCCAGGAACAGGAAGGCGCTGGTCCGTCCTGGATCTCCCTGATTCAACAGGTAGAACCATGTGGCAAACTGGACGATCGAGGCCATGATTGCCAGCCAAAGAACGATGAACACGGATGTGGGGGTGACGATCATTTTCGGAGTCTCCAGCGTGACCCCCATCACCAGCAGTACCAGCCCCCCGAACAGCATTTGATAGGCCGTCATCACCCAGACATTAAAATGGATGCCCCATTTTTTCACCAGGATCGTCGCGATGGACCAAGAGACCGCTGAGCCGATCCCAAAGAGAGTGCCCGTTTCCCATTGAAGGTGAAACCCGAGTGTAATAAATACCCCCGCTATGCCGATCAGGACTCCTGTCCATTGAGTGAAGCGATATTTCATCCCGAGAAAAATCGTTCCCCAGACCACGACCAGCAAAGGATTCATAAAGGTCAAAATTGAAGACTCTCCTGCAGTAATCGTACGCAAGCTAAGAAAAATGCAGCCCATGACAGCAGCGGTCTGCAAAAAGCCGATAAGACCTACTTTCCCCCAGTCGCCAAGAGACGACGGCAGTGGTTTTTTCCGCACCCATATGGCCATGAGCAGTCCCGCTATGGTAAAACGAAAGCCAACTAACAGCAGCGGCGAAAAATAAGCCAGCCCCATCTTCCCGACTGCAAAAGACGACCCCATCAATGACGTCGTCACGACGACTAAAATGGCGAATAATACTGGATTCATACTTTCCTCTCCCATCTTTTCCAACCCTTTGTTCCCTTATCATACCTGATGGATATTTCGACGGGAGACGAAGCATGAAAGAAAAAGCTACCCAGGTACTCTCTTCCCCCACGGCTTAAACACGGAAAGCAGAAAAATAGCCACTAACGAAAGAATTTGCAAAACAATCCCGATCCACAGCATCAGGGGGTTCTCTCCGGACAATGCACCCGCCGTCCACACATACATACCAATCGGGCCAAGTGCTATCGTGACGACAGACAGCCCCTCTTTTGCAATAATCCAGTG
Source organism: Brevibacillus choshinensis (assembly GCF_001420695.1). Taxonomy (NCBI): domain Bacteria; kingdom Bacillati; phylum Bacillota; class Bacilli; order Caryophanales; family Paenibacillaceae; genus Brevibacillus; species Brevibacillus choshinensis. The sequence goes on from NZ_LJJB01000010.1 coordinate 666,004, forward strand.
ATAGCGTAGAAAGCCCCAATGCGTCAAAGCCGATAGCATGATTCCCGTGACCAACGTACCGATCGTCGAAGCACGTACGGAGGATTCGGAAAGCACGTGCATCACGGTATAACATGCTTGGAATACATTCGGATCCGTGGTGGTCGCTGCGACGATACTCAATACCAGAAAAATGACCGCTCCCCCCAGCATGATGGCAGAAAAGATCAAGTGAAGCAGCAGTAGCCACTTTCTTGAGGTCATACTGATCTTACTCATTTACATCGTTCACCTCCAGAACAGGTGGCAGGCTGCTTACATTTGAAAACGATATCCGGCTATAGCCGAAAACGATAGCCTGCACCCCAGATTGTTTCGATATATTGCGGATTGGACGGATCACTCTCGATCTTTTCCCGTATCTTGCTGACATGTACCGTCACTGTAGCGTTATCCCCGTAGGCATCCAAGCCCCAGATCTTTTCAAATAGTTCATTCTTGCTAAATACCCAATTGGGATGCATCGCCAGAAACAACAGCAGATCGTACTCCTTGCTCGTCAGCGTTGTCTCTACTCCATTCACGAATACTTTTCTCGCCAGCTTGTCGATGCGGATTCCGCGTATTTTGATTTCATCTGTCGGCAGCTTCCGCGTGTTGTCAGCAAGCAGACGATCATAGCGTGAAAGATGAGCTTTCACTCTGGCAACCAGCTCACCCAAACTGAACGGCTTGCTGATATGATCGTCTGCACCCAGTCCAAGGCCACGGATTTTATCGACATCTTCCTTTTTGGCGGAGACGAGCAGGATGGGGATGTTTTTGACTTCGCGTACCCGTTTGCAGATTTCGAAGCCATCTACAGCTGGCAGCATCAAGTCGAGAATGATCAGGTCAACCTCCTCGTTCAGCGCCTTTTGGAGTCCGATGTCCCCAGTCTGTGCCACCTCTACTGCATATCCGCTCGCTTCCAGATAATCCTTTTCCACCTCAGCAATGACCGGATCATCTTCTATGATTAAAATGTGTCGGATGAGAGTTCACCACCTAGCTCGTTTCGTCGCGGCAATGTAACGCGAATACTCGTGCCTGCTCCCAGCTGACTCGTCGCCATCACACTGCCTCCGTGACCTTCCACTATTTGTTTCACGATCGCAAGACCCAGTCCACTTCCTCCAGTGGCCGCATTTCGCGAGGGATCTACCCGATAAAAGCGATCGAAAATGTACGGGAGCGCCTCTTGATCGATCCCCGATCCGTTGTCCTCCATACTGATGTTCACGTACTCGTTTTCATGAGTCAGTTCGAAGCGGATTCGCTTTTCCTGCTTATCCAAGTACTTCAAGCTGTTGTCGATGACGTTCATGAACACCCTTCCCAGCTTTTCTCGATCGGCCATGACCAGAAGCCGCTGACGATCTGGACAGGAAAGAGTGACATGGACGTCTTCCATTCGTGGATCGAGCTGCAGCTCCTCCACAAGATCAGTCATGAAGGACGTCATATCCACCTCTTCCCAATGAAAAGGAAGCTTCTTTTGATCCAATCTGGAGAACAAGAACAGCTCGTCAATCAATTGATTCATTTGCTGGGATTTAATTGCGATCATTTTCAAGTATTTTTCCCGCTTCAGCTCCGTATCTGCAATGCCGTCCGTCATGGCTTGCACACACGCCTGTATTCCGGTGATCGGCGTCTTCAGATCATGGGAGATGCTGGCGATCAATTCTTTCCGATTTTCCTCGTACTGGAGCTGGAGACGGATAGAATCGTGCAGTCTTCCTCGCATTTCCTCAAAGGCATCTCCCAGCTCTCCCAGTTCATCCTTCCGATTCAGTCTGACAGGGCGCTCCAGATTCCCTTCCTTTATGTCCTCTGCGACTCGCTTCAATGTATGCAAAGGCTTGATGATACTGCGAGAGACCAGATATGTCAGCACCCCATTGGTGAGGCCGATAATCACCAGTAACGACAAAACCAACGAAAGCACGAAATTTCTGCCGATAACAAACAATTGCTTCGGATCGGATAGAAAATAGACCCTACCTGCGCTCTGATCGTGAAAGGTAAAATCGAATGGTTCCACGATGTACCCTTGCTTCACTGGCCAGCGCATCTTTTCCACTCCCTCGGCGCCTTTTAACAGCTGATCCAAATCGGCTTCCCGCAACGCCGGAGAAGCAAATACAACTGCTCCATTTTTCTCGAGGACCACAGCTGCTTTCAACGGATTCAACTGACTATCTACGCTCGTCAGTACGCTTTGATCCAGCAATCGGTCGGGATCGTGGTTCGCCATGAACTTCACGCCTGCAAGCACCTCGTTGCGCTCGTTGAACATATTCCAGAAAGGAGGCCTGCCACCCTCATTGCCACCTCTCGCCATATCTCCAAAAAAGACAGAAGCCAGAGTAGATGCTGTCAATCCGAACAGGAAGACTGGCACAATAATCATGGCGATATAGGAAAGCAAGAGTCTTGTCTTGATGGACATTGGCATTCTCCTCCTTGTCAAAAGGTGCATCCACTTCTTCCACTTTTTTCCGTGTGATGTTGTACCAGCATTATACTATACACGTACGCAGGACTCACAAGATGAGGCTGTGTGTTATTTCTGAGAAGGGCCGTGCCATCCTTCGATGTGCTCCACTTGTTTTCCTGTCAGATCCATATGTTCTACATTCGTCTGGGAAAAGTCGCTGAGCGTCACGTCGATCTTCACGGTGATCTCATGCTCTTGTCCTGCTACATCGCGCCCCGATACGTGGATTTCGGCTGATTGACGTTCGATCCGATTGTTCTCATCAATGGTGGCATTCAGGGACACTTGCTCCACTTGAATGTCCTCTTGCAGCTCAGGAAGTCTCACAGGAAAGTCTTTGACTGATGCAGCGTCCTGCTTTTGTTCCGCTAGTTTAGAGAAGATCATGGTCGCAGCTTTGTTTACAAATACGGGCACGTCTCTCTCCTTTAACAGCAAGCTTACTTGTTTGCTTCCATCGGGTAGATTTTCAACGGTCGAGAGTTCTCGAATGTTTCCCAGTGCGATGTTGCTTACCTGCTCTACGATTACTGGGGGATTAGCTGGAGCTTTGAAGTGTTTGGTTCTCCTCTCCTGAGGCTCGATCACTCGATAGACATCGCTATCGCCTTTTTTCACGATCACTTTCCCGTCCTCCCGAAATGCTTGGAAGCTCTGCGTCGTCGCACGAGTCACATCCTCCAACGTCCCGGATACGCTCGCTTCTTGTTTGTCGCGATCCACCTTTGCTTCCCCGGCCCCTTTGAACAACGGCTTTCCATTGTCGGTTATGTCCAGTTTGACGTGCGCGGTCAAGCTTGTTTCCGTCTTCGTATGCTTCATCGCGGCCTCATATGCTGCCAGTCCTGAGTTGTCTGCGCGAACAGGCAATCCTGCTGCTCCCCACAACAAAACGACTCCAAGTCCTACGCTCATTCCCATTACCCACCATTTTTTCTTCATTGCAATCCACCACCTCAGTTTAGTTGGCGCCTTGGTTCATACGCTCACAAGTTCAAGGATAGCCACGAGGTCTAAACCCGTTCTAAATCAATTCTAAAAAAAGGCTAAAGTTTTGCCTGATAAAGAAATCCTCTATCGTGGCCTTCTCAAGGAAGAGCGACCACGTTTTAGCGGAAAATTTCCATGCGTTCTAGAATTCATAAGCGTTGCGCTTATATATTCCTTCACGTAAAAAGAGCTAGCCACTCCTTGTCATGACGACCAAGTCTGGCTAGCCTTTGCACTACGATCATTTTGTTTACGAGAAGCTTTTCTTTCTTTCTCGCGCAATCAAATACACACGATTCTTTTCTACTGAAGCGCCTCTGTAAAAATTCGTTTGACCTTGGAATCGAGCACATGACTCCCGCCTCGTCCTCGAACATCCTCGACCATCATGACGAGCAGCAATTTGGGATCATCGAGATTAAAGGCGGCGTACCAGCCGTTTTCCTGTCCGAGCTCCCCTTTTTTCTGCTTAAGCTCTGCTGTGCCCGTCTTTCCTGCAATACTGTGTCCCGTGACACGCGCTCCTCGCCCTGTTCCCTTTGGATCTTCCATGACTTGCAGCAGGTCGTTTTGAATGATTTGCGCGCTTTCTTTGGACATGACATCGGTTTTCCAATACGTCTCATGCTTTTCCCCCAAAATTAAGGAGGGATAAATCATGTTACCATCGTTGACAAAAGCGCTGTAGGCGAGTGCCAAGTGCAGGGGTGTCATCGTCACTTCTCCTTGACCGTAGCCCGAATCCGCCAGTTGAATCTCATTTCGCATTTCCCCATTGGTGAGCGTTGATTTTTCCAATGCAAACGGGATGGGGATGGACTCGTGAAAGCCAAATTCCTTTGCTTTTTGCAAGAAACTGTCTTCCCCGATGGAGAGGGCAGCTTGCGCGAAGTAAATATTGTCCGAGTAGACGAGGGCTTTCTGCAGATTTACCGGCACTCGGTGATCGCTGACGCGTGTGACTTCGTATTTCCCCCAGGACGCATCTTTTTGCCAATGCAGGCCGTTGATCGTTTTCTCCTCTGCTGGCGTGATTGCACCTGTGTCCAATCCTATCGCTGCGGTGATCGGTTTAAAAGTAGAACCCGGCGCATAGCCGTGGGCAAATCGATTGAGCATTGGCTTTTTGGGGTTTCCGTTTAACTGGTTCCACTCCTTGGTCGACAAACCGAGCACAAAGTCATTGGGGTCATAGGCAGGCGTGCTGACCAAAGCGACGATTTCACCAGTCTTGGGCTGAATAGCCGCCGCTGTGCCCGCTTCCTGTTTGATTTGCTCGTAGATCTCTTTTTGCAGCTCTGCATCGATCGTTAGCTTCAAGGTATCCCCATTTTTCGCAAACCTTTCGCCCACGATTTTCTTTTCCATTCCCTCCGCATTCACGATGGTGATGCGTCCTCCGGCTGATCCTCGGAGCCGTTCCTCGTACATCTGCTCCAGTCCGGCTTTTCCGATCTTGTCCGAGGACCGATAGCCCTGTGCCTGTTTCTTTTTCAATTCCTCTGCACTGATGGAGCCTGTATAGCCGACGAGATGCGCCAGCGCTTCTTGATACGGGTAGTACCTCACTTGCTTCTTTTGCAGCACGATCCCTTTGGTACCCGTTAATTGAAAAATGCGTTCATCGTCCTCCGGCAACGTCGCAATCCGGATAAAAGTCGTCTTTTTCGTTGTATTCGCTTGCACGTTTGCTGCCAATTCATCGGATGAAATATGTAAGAGGTCACTCACTTGTTTTTGTTCGGTGCGAGGCAGCTGCCCCCACTCTCCCGGATTGACCCCGACGTCCACCACGACGCGACAGGTTGCCAGACGGCGTCCTGCCCGGTCTACGATCTCTCCGCGTTTCGGAGGCACTGTGGAAGCGCGAACCTTGTCTCCATCCTGCATGTCAGGGAGGAGGAATGTCGGGTTCCAGGAGATGTACCATCCCTCTCCTTCTGCCTGCTTCTCTTTGACCATCGTAGCCTTGCCCGTAAACGTAATTGGATCGACAAATGTATCCATGCTAAATCGGTAATGCAGCTTGATATTCCCATCTTCGCCTGGCTCGACGGGACCGTTGTACACGGGTTCGACCGTGATATTTTTGGCTTCAATGCCTTCATAAATATTTTGATAACGTTGAACAAACTGTTCTTTTGTTATTTGCTGTTTTGTCTTTGCAGAGAGCTGCTCGTACATGTCGGCAAACCGTCCGTTTTGCCAAAGAGCTGTGTACGACGAAAATGCAGTCTGTGCTTTTTCTCCTTCTCTCTGGGGGCTGTCTTGCCACATGTTCCAATAGACAAAGCCGAATCCCATCAGGACGACAACAAAAACCGTCCAAAACCAAACCCATGTTTTCTTCACAAGGATCTTCTCCCTTCCATTCCCCAAGATAATATAGGCGTAATGGAAAATATATGGAGCAATCCTCACGCAACCGTGAAAGGATGATCAGAAAAATGTGATATGATGCAGAATATTTAGGAAATGGAAGAAAAAAGCTCTGGTTCTTGGGAGAACAGAAACAAACAGGGATTTTCAGCTGAATCGTAGTATTACTAGTTAAAAGATGACGGGCACTAGAGAGGTAGCCAAATGGAACCGATTGATAAAAGAAACCGACTCGATGGGAAGCCCTTTAGCTATCGCGTCACGAAGAACAACACGGTATTTCTCGACTACCAGGGCCAGCAAGTAAAAATCCTGAACGGGAAAGAGGCTGAACGGTTTTTAGAGAAGATCAAGTCAGCAGAAGGCGACGAAAAAGAAGTGCAACTGATCCTGGCCAAAGTCACCGGGAATTTCAAAAGGGGAAATGAACGGCTGGCGAGCTCCAAGAACAAGGGGAAACAGCAAGGCTAAACCAATGACGAGGTGAGTTGTGGCGATGAATGATCGTGAACGTCTATTAGAGCAAAGCTGGATAACTAATGCCGAAGCGTGGACACAATCTGTCAGAGAAAATCGGATTGAAAGCAGGAAAATAGCAACGGATCAGGCGATATTAGATGAAATCACTCGCTTCCAGCCAAGAAAAGTCCTGGACGTCGGCTGTGGTGAGGGCTGGCTTGCCCGCGCGGTTAGTGAACAAGGAATTGATGTCGTGGGTATGGACGGAAGCCTGGAGCTCATCCAGATCGCTCATTCGGCAGGAGGAGCGCATTTTATTCACCTCAACTACTCGGATCTGACGAAAGATCCATCACGACTGGGTAGCGATTATGACGTCATTGTCTGCAATTTCTCCCTTCTCTCCGAAGATATCCGGACCATTCTACAATCGCTAGCATCCTTACTCTCCGCGAATGGAGTTATTCTCATCCAAACCCTGCATCCTTTTTCAGCAGCTCAGCACGATCGCTATGAAGATGGATGGAGAGAAGAATCCTTTAACGGAATGGGAGAAGGGTACAAATCCTCTATGCCCTGGTATTATCGTACGATGGGATCATGGCTGAACGAAGTGCAAGCAGATGGACACCTCAAGCTTCTTCATTGCCAGGAACCCATAAACCCGACTACCGGAAAACCCATCTCCTTACTGATCACAGCTACAAAGAATACCAACTAATCTAGCAGATCGCGAGCCTCTTTTGCCCCCAAAAAAAGAGGCTTTTTGCTAGCCTCCTTCTTCCATTTCCCACATGTAGCCGTAGCGCGGGATCGTCGTTACTTTTTCTCCGTACCGTCCCAGGCGCTTGCGGAGTCGGTATACCAGCGCATTGATTTCTGCCCTGCCGACATCGGGGATGATTTTTTCTGTGCCGAGCAATCGTTCCGGCCAGATGAGTACCATGATTTCTTCGTAGCTGACTGCCTGATTCGACCTTTGGTATAAAAGCATCAGGAGGTCCATATCTTTGCCGGTCAAATGAAGTCGCTTGCCGTCCAGGCGAATTTCTCTTCTTTCCAGGTTGATGACCAAACCCGGCAGCTCAGGGGACGTAGTGGAAATGGGAATCGAAAATTCTCGGGTAGCATCCAGCTCGTTCGCTTCTGCGAAAAAGATCAGCTCAACTGCTCCTTTGGCCAGACTGATATGGTCACCGTGCCGCAGTAAGTGCGGTGTATCGTGAATAGCTGTTCCATTGACTTCCGTACCGTGCTTGCTATGCAAATCGGCGATCGCAAATTGATCACCCATTTTTTGCAGAACCGCATGCTTTCGGGATACGTACAGGCTGGAAAACGGGATATCTGGTTGAAATTGAGTCCCTTTTCGCCCAATCGTATACGAATCTTTGGTCATAAACTTTCTCTTGTGTAGTTGATCCGGATCGCCTTTTTTAATCAATATATAGACACTGTCGTCCAACGTGCATCACCTCAAATCGAGTGGGAGCTTCTCACATGTAAACATATCATTTTGCTCATTCACAATGCTTGATTTCTGACCAACTATTTGGGTGAATCAAACAAAACGAAGAATAGTCCCATGGTACACTACAACTTTGGTCATGTCTATTCTATCACGATCTAGTAATGCTCCAGATCACCTGACAACACATACCCATCAAACGGAGATATGTAATACGTTTCCCCGTCGCCGTCAAATTGGTAAAAAAGCCCAAAATCTTTGTGAGCATCCAGCGTTTTATTCCCTACGTATTTGACTGATTGGATTGGCTTTTCCGCGTACGGGAAGTTTTTCAGGTAGATTTCTGCTTCCTGAGGGGTGAGCTGAAACCCTCCCTTTGGCGTTTCCTCACGCCGCTTTTCATCCAGCAGCCAGTCTCCCCCGCTTTTGCGCAACGTACTGATCTCGTAATACCCACTGTTCAATTCATTGGCGAACCACATCGTCTTCACTACGATGCGATCCTCCGTATGCTCGAGGATGGTTGTACGCGCCTTTAGGGTTCCAGGTTCATAGTGAAACAGAAACAACCTGTTCTGACCAACACCGCCTTTGTAGAATTCCTCCAGCTGTTCTTGATCGATAAAGCGGTCGGTCATGTACCGCTGCAGGTTTTCTCGGAACACTTCAAAAGGAAGTTCCTGATGGGTAGTCTCCTCCATCTGACTAAAATAGTGGCGAGATATCTCTACTAATCGGTTAACAATCCACTCTTTACTCTTTTCTTCTTCCAAAGGAGCTGGCTGCTCACCAGGTGTATGACCTTTCTCTCCAGATTTTGCATCTGTTTCTGTTGGCGTTTTCGATTCTCCTGTAGGGGTTACTGCTTGTTCCGAGCAGCCCGTACTCATGAGAGTGAGGATAAGAACGAAAAGGGTAGCAACTTGTTTCATAGTTCCTCCATCCATTTACTAGTTTCTGTCTATTTTTCATTCCTTGAATGAATCAACTCTTGCAATGATTTACGTAAAACTGATATAAGTGGTATGTAAAATCACTCCCAAAAAGTGAGGAATTCGAATGAAAACACGATTTTGGAAGCTGTGGCTATCTCTTTCTATTTGCGTAAGTGGCATGGTCGGTCTTTCCGTTCCGGCATCCGCCGCTCCTACTTCCACTACGATTCTATTAGATGGCTATCCGCTCGCCTTTCCGACACCTCCTGTGATCGTAAAAGGCACGACGATGGTACCCTTCCGAGCCATCTCCGAAGCGATGGGCGTCGATGTACAGTGGGACGGAGCGACCCAGACGATTACCGCGGTTCAGACGGGTGGACAAGAACACAAAACGGTCAAAATGACCCTGAAAAACCCGCAGATCTCGGTCAATGATCAGCTGGTTACGCTAGCGGTTGCCCCGTATGAGACAAAGGGAAGCACCCTCATCCCACTCCGATTTTTCAGCGAGCAGTTCGGAGCACAAGTGAGCTGGAATGATTCGACCAAGACCGTCTCGATTACGTCACCTGCACGCGACCTCTACAGTCTGGCTTTCTACGCGATTTCTTCCTATGCTCAAAAGGACTTGATTTCGCGTTTTGACTCTGTCGCATTTGGCTGGAGCAGGATCGACAAAGACGGCAACCTGACGCTTGTAGGCAATGATTTCTACTGGCCAAAAGCAGCAGGCTCTACTACACCGGAAATGATCATCGATGAAGCCAAATCCGCTGGGACGACTCCTTATCTCATGGTCTTTGCAGGGGATGCCAACAACGAATTGACAACCTTGCTAAAAGACAGAAGCTTGCGGGAAAAGGCAATCGCCAATATCCTCGCAATTGTACAGGAAAAAGGACTCGAAGGTATTGTCCTAGATTTTGAAGGTCTGGGCATGAATGGTCAAGCGACAGAGATCAAGCAGGATTACAATGAGTTTGTCCAGCTCCTCTCCTCCCAGACGAAAAATCTCGGCGTCAAGCTGACACTGGTGCTCCATCCGCTAAATGGTGCCTACCAAGGCTATGATTATGCCACATTGGGCAGCATGGCTGATGATCTCGTCATCATGGCCTACGCTTACGAAAACGAAAAAGGACCCGAGCCGATGAACCGAGTCGATCAAGCCATTAAGCTGGCGCTGGCTCAAGTCCCTAAGGAAAAGCTGATCTTGGGCATCTCTATGGGCAGTGAAAACGAGCAGTCCGTCAATCAAAAGATCGGTCTCGCGAAACGCCACGATCTCAAGGGCTTTGCGTTGTGGAGACTTGGTTTGATTAGCCAGCCTGCGATGACGAATATGCAGGAAGCCGTGAATCTCCAGTAAATAAAACAATCGAGAAATGAGAAACTCCCGTCGATCCTCTTTCGATCACGGGAGTTTTCATTTTCATAAGAAAAACGCAGGAAGTGCACCCTCATCCCTGCGGAGCGGCTACTACTTTACCGCTTCCCTGTGAATCGTTGTGGAGCGGAAAGTCTATACTCCTTTGCGGGGTGTAAACGGGGCCCCGCCGAACACGAGCGTTAGCTTGTGTTCGGTGGTTAAAGACCGGAGCGCAGATCGGAAACCTGCTTCTCCCCACCACCACTGCATGTTTGTGCAACAAAAAAGCTTATAAATTCCTTTAGTATTAAAAAAGCTGTCTCCTATCCAGCCAATGGTTTGACCAGACACTGACAGCTTCGTTCATCTATGAACAGCATTGAAGCCCCGCTTGATGTACGTTTGGATCGATCGCGATGACATGACATTCTCCATTTGGAACATACAGCTTATACGCGACTCCTTTTGGGATCACGATAAACTCTCCAGCTTCTACCCATATATTACGTTCATGGTACATCATGAGCAGTCTGCCTTTGACCACAAACAAGAGCTCGTCTTTGTCGTCGTGCTGCTGCCAAGCAAATTCTCCTCGCAGCTTTTCCAGTTTGATAGCAGATCCATTCATTTCGCCAACGATTTTTGGACCCCACGATTCTTGAAACTGAGAAAAATGTTGCGTGATGTTTACTTTTTCCATGATGACCCTCTCCTCTTTTGTATACCGTAATGATACGCAAATGAGGAGAGAAGAACCATAGAACACGCCTCACAGCTAGATGAGAGATGAGATCATAAAACGATCATAAGGTACAGAAAAGTGGGACAATACATCCACTGGTTACACGATTCTTCTTTTGACGAAATCCAACACCGTAGACACGTAATGAGCATGCTCATCTTTGATGACACTGTGGCTGCTATTCTCGAAAATAACCAGCTCACATTCGGGAATGAGGCGGGCGATTTCCTCGGAATCTTCTACGGGGGTAATCCAGTCATGTCGTGCGCCCATGACGAGTGTCGGGGCTGAAATGGTCGGCAGCTGTTCACGGAGATCAAAGGTTTTCATGAATCCACCAAATCCTTCATTCAAGGCTTCATAGCAACGATTCGACCGCTCCCGGGCATCCATCCCAGCTTTACGCTCCTCATCACTTGGTTCGGCATTGTGAGTGACCGAGTACAGCGGAGCCATCAGCTCGTAAAATGTGGAGAGCTGCTCCTTGGACGAAAAGGCTCCGTCCCACAGGACTTGCGCGATTGCCTTCATCTCTGGCGTTCCTTTTTCTTCGACGACCTTTTTCGCTTTGTCCAAAAACTCATAGCTAGGTGAGGTCGTCAGCAGCAGCATGCCTGCCACATGCTCCGGGTAGCGTAAGGCGTACGCCTGGGCGACCATCCCACCATACGAGTGCCCGTGCAGGACGATCTTTTCCAGACCCAAATGCCGCCGCAATGCCTCGATATCCTCCAGATTGTTTTCCAGCGAATACGATTCCTGAGGTCCTTTGTCCGAATGCCCGCTTCCCCTATTGTCGATGTAGACGAGCTGCATCTCTTCTGTGAGTGGAGTTAACCCTGGCTTGTAGCCTGTGTGATCCCCTCCTGGCCCGCCATGCAGAACAAAGCAGGTCGGTTTTTGCCGGAGAACAGGGCCATCTGGTACCCACCCCATCCCTTCCACATCAAAGAAAATGCGTGTTCCGTTTATTTGTGCATACATGTGAGCTCTCTCCCTTTTCTCATGAATACAGATGACACTTGACCATCTGCCCGTTCACCATTGTTTCCTCAGGTATATCTGTCTTGCAAATATCCATGCACGATTGACAACGGGGATGAAAGCGGCACCCAGTAGGGGGATTCGCTGGAGATGGCAGATCGCCTTGTAAAATGATGCGCTCCTTTTTTTCATCCGGGTCGGAAACCGGAATGGCTGAAATCAGCGCTCGGGTATACGGATGAAGCGGATTTTGGAACAGCTCTACCTTGTCAGAAAGCTCGACGATTTCTCCTAAATACATCACGGCTACCCGATCGGAGATGTGTTCAACTACGCCTAAGTCATGGGAGATAAAAATGTACGTCATCCCGAATTGCTCTTGGAGGTCTTGGAGAAGATTCAATATTTGTGATTGAATCGAAACATCCAGTGCTGATACCGGTTCATCTGCGACAATCAGATTGGGGCGCAGCATGAGCGCTCTGGCAATTCCGATGCGTTGTCGTTGCCCCCCAGAAAATTGATGGGGATAGCGATCCAGATGAGACGGAGTCAGCCCGACTATGCGGATCGTCTCTTCGATTAGACCTGCCCGCTTTTCCTTCGGCACCTGTTGGGCGACGAGGGGCTCCTCCAGAATTCGGCGGATCGTCAGCTTTGGGTTCAACGTAGCAAATGGATCTTGAAACACCATTTGTAGCTGGCTGCGCATGGCACGCATTTCTTTGCCCGTCAATTTCGTCAAATCTTTGCCTCGGTACCAGATTTCTCCTGATGTCGGCTCCAACAATCGCAGAAGGCAGCGCCCTGTCGTCGATTTCCCACAGCCCGACTCCCCGACGATACTCAATGTTTCCCCTTCACGGACAGTCAGATTGATCCCGTTGACAGCTTGGACGTACTCCGCTTGTTGAAACCAGCCTTTTTTGGAGGCAAAATGCTTCTTCAATCCTTTTACTTCCAGGAGAGTTTTGTTCAAGGTATGTCCCTCCCCTCTGCATCATGCAACCAACATCTGCACAAAGAGCCATCCGGCATATTCTTGAGCTCAGGGCTCTGCTGGTAACAAACGGGCATCGCCTCCGTGCATCTCGGTGCAAAACGGCATCCCACTGGCCATTCTCCGGGTGAAGGGACATTTCCCGCAATCGCGTACAGCCGCTTTTCACCGCGTGAATGATGGGGAACGGAGCGAATTAAGCCCTTCGTATACGGATGCTTGGGACTGCGCAGCAAGGTGCGGACATCCGCCGATTCAATCACTTGGCCGGCGTACATGACAAGCACGCGATCGCACATCTCTGCTACCACTCCCAAGTCATGGGTGATCAGCATCACGGACATGCCCGTCTCCTGTTTCATTTCTCGTATCAGTCCCAGCATTTGCGCCTGAATCGTCACATCCAGGGCAGTCGTGGGTTCATCAGCGATGAGCAGCTGCGGTCGGCAAGCCATTGCCATCGCGATCATCACGCGCTGTCTCATTCCACCGGAAAGGCGATGCGGGTATTCCCCATAGATCTCATGAGCACGCGGAATTCCCACCTGCGCGATCAGCTCAATGGCACGACGCTTCCGCTCCTCTTGCCCCAGAGACGTATGGAGCTGCAGTACTTCTCCGATCTGCCTGCCGATCGTAAGCACGGGGTTGAGAGAGGTCATCGGCTCTTGAAAGATCATCGCAAGTCGATTGCCGCGAATCGATCGCATTTCTTTTTCTTCCAGCTTGAGGGTTTCTTTGCCTTCGAAAAGGACACTGCCCGCAACCACTTTTCCGTTCTTCCCCAAAAGCCGCATGATCGATAAGGAAGTCACGCTTTTCCCGCAGCCTGATTCCCCCACAATTCCTAACGTCTCCCCTTTATGCACTGTAAAATCGATCTCGTCCACGACCGTCACCGCTGTTTTACGCCCCTTGAACTCCGTGGTCAATCCTCTTACTTCTAGCACGGGCGGTTGGCGATTCATCTGGTACCTCCGATCCGCAAGTTCCCTTGCTTTTTTCTGTGAAAAACGTCCCCTCTCATCGGGGGATTAAAACATCTCGACGTTTTTCATAAACGTGGATGTGACCGCTTGTGGTCCAACAAAACGGTCTTGACCGTTTTGTATGTTATACTTCTGCTCATATTTAAAAGTGTAAATATTCTGAAAGGGTGAACTTATGATGAATATGGACAATATTGAGGCATTCCTGTACGCGTTTCAGCTTGGTAGCTTCAACAAGGCTGCAGAAGCTCTCTATTTGACTCAGCCGTCTATCACTGCCAGGATTCAGTCGCTGGAGCGTGAACTAGAAGGCCCTCTGTTTCACCGGGACGGCAAGCAAATCGCCCTGACGGAACGCGGCAAGCAATTCCTCCCATACGCTCAAAAAATATTGCACGCTTACCAAGAAATCTCCAGTACTTTGCGAGAGCAACCCTTGACGGAAAAAAGCCTGACGATCGGTTGTACCTTATTGATGTCGACCCATATTCTTCCGGAAATCCTCCCGATTTATCGCAAGAAATACCCAGGAGTCAATATCCGGATACTCGTAGGCTCCTCTGCCTATATCATGGACAAGGTATTGAAGAAGGAAGCCGATTTTGGACTGGTACGTACCGTATCCCATCCCTTGATCGAATCCTTTCATCTGCACACCGATACGCTCCATTTGGTTGTTCCGCCGCAGCATCCGTTTCGCGATATTCCCCGCTCGAAATTGACGTGGGACATGGTCGGCAAAGAGCCGCACATCGTTCTCGCTCACGGTACGATCGAATGGTTCATGGTTCAGCGCCACTACCATCGGAATCAAATCAATCCGCATATCATGATGGAAGTCGATAATTTTGAAGCGGCAAAAAAGATGGTCATGCGCGGCGTCGGCATCAGCTTCTTGCCCGAACTGTGTATTGCCGAAGAACTGGCAAACCACCTTCTTTTTCATATTTCGCCCCAGCCCGCTGCTCAGCTCACGCGAAAGATTGACATCATCTGTTTGCGGGATGGCAATCGTGATCTGGTCGAGTTTTTCATCCATGCGGTCAAAGCCTTGGACAGGAAAACACTTATGAGCAAGACCATTTAGGTGGATTTCGGATCAAAGATGTCTCGCAGCGCATCTCCTAAAATATTGACGGTAAACACCACAATCGTGATCGATATTCCAGGGAAGGTCGCCAGCCACCAAGCATCGTGGATGTATTCCTTACCTTCACTGAGCATCGTTCCCCATTCGGGAGTAGGTGGTTGGGCACCTAATCCAATAAAGCTCAAAGCTGCCGTATCGAGGATGGCGATCCCGATCTGCAGTGTAGTGTAGACGAGCAGGGGACTCATGATGTTCGGCATGATTTGATAGAGCAAGATCCTCGCATGTGAGGTCCCTACTGCCCGGCTCGCCTCCACGTAACCCGATGATTTGACAGATAAAGTAGCTCCGCGGGTCAATCTGGCGTATTTGGGAATGCCGGCGATCCCTACCGCAATCATCGCGTTGGTCAGGCTTGGACCGAGAATGGCTACGATCGCCATCGCCATGATGATATTGGGGATAGCCAGTAAAATATCCATGACTCTCATCAAGACGGTATCGACGACTCCACCGAGAAAGCCACTCGTCACACCAATAAAGGTACCCGTAATAAAGGTGATGGATACCGCCATGACAGCGACCATCAGTGTCACCCTGGCTCCATGCAGCAGTCTGGACAAGACATCTCTTCCGATGGAATCCGTGCCCAGCACATGATCAGCAGAGGGCTCAGATAGCAATGCCTCATAGAACGGCTGCGTCGGGTCGTGTGGAGCGAGCCACGGCCCAACAATCCCCACCACGATGACGACCAGCAGGATTCCTAAGCTGTACCTTGCCTTTGGATTGCGCCACAGCTTTTCCAGAAAGCTGTCTTCCCGGATCCACGTCATCTTGCTCGCTTCTTTTTGCGAAGGAACAGGCGGAGGGGCAGGCAGAACTGGACTTGCTTGATTCATAGTCATGTTCCCTCCTTGAGCTGTCCGACCTCAATGCGTGGATCGATCACACTGTACAAAACGTCGACCAAAATGTTGATCAGGACAAAAATGACCCCGATGAACAAAATGATTCCTTGGACCAAAGGGAAGTCACGGGAGGCAATCGCACTGATCGCTAGCGACCCGAGTCCCGGCCAGTCAAACACCCGCTCGATAATGACCGTGCCTCCCAAGAGAGAAGCAATCTGCAGTCCGACAATGGTCACGACGGGAATCATCGCGTTGCGAAACGCATGGATGAACAACACGGCCACTTCTCCCAGCCCTTTTGCCCGTGCGGTGCGAATGTAATCAAATGAAAGCACCTCTACCATTCCGGCTCTCGTCAATC
Organism: Brevibacillus choshinensis; assembly: GCF_001420695.1. Taxonomy (NCBI): domain Bacteria; kingdom Bacillati; phylum Bacillota; class Bacilli; order Caryophanales; family Paenibacillaceae; genus Brevibacillus; species Brevibacillus choshinensis. The sequence goes on from NZ_LJJB01000010.1 coordinate 682,208, forward strand.
TGCTAATGACGGTGGAAGCCAAAACGCCCAACGTAACGGCTGGTAAAACGAGGTCCATCAACCCGGTTCCACCAGCGATGGGAAACCACCCGAGCTTGACTGTAAAAAACATGATCAGGAGTATCCCCAACCAAAAGCTCGGGATCGACACACCGAGCGTCGCCAGGCTCATGGCGGAAAAGTCTAGCAGCGTATCTTTGAATCTAGCGGCGAGAATGCCCATCGTAATCCCGATCAGAATGGCGATTAGCATCCCACTGCCAGCCAGCTTGACGGTAGCTGGAAAGCGCTCCAAAATTTCCGTCAGGACGGGGCGTCCAGTCTTAAAGGACGTCCCCAAATCCCCTTGGAAAACATTCGACAAATAGTGAAAGTACTGCGTCACAAGCGGTTGATTCAGACCCAGCTGTTCTCGTAGAGCATTGACTTGTTCCGCTGTCGCATTCTCTCCTAGCATGATTCGAATCGGATCACCCGGAATCAGATGAATCAAGGCAAAGGAAAAGATCGAGATCCCCAAAAGTACAATCAATCCAGATCCGAGGCGTTGTAAAATAAACTGTTTCATTATTGATTCACCCAGCTGTCTTGGTACATCAAGCCTCGCAGGGGATGCATACGCACTCCTTCCACCGGCTTACGCACGACGTTGAATTGCTTTTCTGTATAGATCGGTACCCACCACGCTTGTTCCACGACGTACTTCTGAATTTCCTTGTAGACTTCCTTGCGAGCCTGACTGTCCACGGTCGTTCTTCCTTTAATCAGCAGGCTATCCAGCTTGTCGTCTTTGACGGCACTGAAGTTCAACCCATTGGCGATTTGGCTGGAGTGCAGGAACAAGTAGAGGACATCCGGGTCATTCAGCGTGTAGCCCATCAGTGTCATGTCAAAATTGCCTTTTGTTGCGGTGTCTACTAGAGCTCCCCACTCGAGCGTTACGATCTTCACATCTACCCCGATATCTTTTAGCATCGCCTGGATCAGTTGCGCTGCTTGAGCCCATGTTCCGGTTTGCGCCAGGATCTCCAGCGTCAAAGGCTTGCCATCCTTTTCATAGATTCCTTGGGCATTTTTCTTGTAACCGGCTGTTTCTAGCAATCCTTTTGCTTCATCGACCTTATAGGCATACCCGTAATCTTTTACCGCTTCATCGTAACCAAACAGGGAAGGAGGCAGTGGACCGTAAGCAGCGACACCCTCACCTTGTATGACCGCCTTCATGATCGCTTCTTTGTTGATCGCCTTGTTCAACGCTTGTCTGACCTCAAGCTGTTGGAATACAGGCTTTCTCGTGTTCATCATGATAAACAGACCGAGACCATTGCGGAGCATTTCCTTTACCTCGTACTTCGGATTATCCTTATACTTCTTCACGTCTTTGGCATCGATTTTGGAGGCAATATCGATTGAGCCACTTTCTAACGCTGCGAGCATCGTCTGATTTTCATTAATGAATTTATACACGAGTTTATCCGGATAGGCGGGGCCCTGGTTTTTGGCGATCGGATCAGCCCACGTAAAGTCTTCGTTGCGAACGAAAGAAATGGATTGGCCATTCACCCAGCTGTCAAACTTCCACGGGCCGACCCCTACTGGTTGACGTCCGTATTTGTCTCCCGCTTTTTGGATAGCGGCAATGGAAAGGGGCTGCAGCCAGCCTGGATCACTCAAATATTGGAGGAGTGGCGCGAATGGTTGCTTGAGCTTTAAGACGAGCGTCTTGTCATCCGGCGCTTCTACGGAGGCTACCTCAGACAGGTTGCTCCCCGCCACTTTTGCCGCCGTCTCCGGGTTGAGGGCACGCTGATACGTTTCAGCAAACGATTTTGCCGTCAGAGGCGTTCCATCCTGAAACTTCACTCCGGATCGAATGACAAAGTTCCACGTCTTCCCATCGTCTGATACCGTCCAGCTCTCTGCCAAATAAGGCTTGAATTCCAGCGTTTCAGGGTCTTGCGTAACCAAGCCGCCACCGAGATTTCCCGCGATCTGGTTCGCTACCGCCATCCCTGTTTTTTGGATGTCCAATTGATCGGGCTCATCCTTTAATCCGATGGTGATGGTTCCGCCTTTTTTCGGTTGCAGGTTGGAGGCAGCTGGCTGCTCTCCTGACGGTGCCGTTGTTGATCCACCCGGTGCTGGCGTTGAAGTTGAGGTCGTGGTGGAATTTCCACACCCCGCCATCAACGTAGCTGCCAGTGACACCATCGCTGTAATCGCCACTATTTTCTTGATAGATACGGTCGTGCCCATATCTTCGCCCCCCTTGCTTGTGTGAAAAATGATTTATGAATACATTATCATTTTTCTGAAAATATTGATTATTGGACATTTCTATATGGTATAGATGATTTGTTAACAGTAATCTGATGATCGAAGGTATAGGCGGCTTGGATATATTCCCAGACATCTTCCAATTCGAACAATTGCTCCATATGATACACGCCTTTTGGCAGATCCTTGCGGTAGATCGCGTCCGCTGTCCATGCCGCGACTTTGGCTGTGATCTCTGCCTCTTTTTTCCCAGCGATCAGATACTCTACCTCTCCTCCATCTCCGTTGGCATCTACTTTGATCGCAAACAATTCTTTTCCCAATCTAATCGCACCAAACAACCGAACGACACTCTCTCGTAGCCACTCCACTCTCAATAAATGGAAAAAACCTACCCTTTTCAAAATAGCCAAAAACAAAGTAACGATGGACGAATCAAAGCATAAGCGCGTGGAAACACACGATACTCCCAACGTATGCGGAATCACTTGCTGGTCAGAAAAGGGGAAACGATACGATGTTCTTTTGCCCAGTCCTTTGCCAAAATCCGCTTTTCTAGGGTCAGTAAAGCTTGCTACTGGCACAATCTGTCCTGCATTCATTACGGAAAAAGTGGTTTGCAGCTGATCGATTGTCCACTCGATCGCTCCCTTTCCATGCTGATCCCCGAGCCCCAGCATCACCGAAATGTCTAGGGTTCTAAGCGGACCTATTTCACGTTTGGCTCGTGCTGCGAGCAAATTGGTCAATCCCGGAGCCAAGCCGACGCTGAGCACAGCTGTTGCATGTCCATCCTTTGCATCGGAATGTAAGTGTTCCACTTCGGACAAGAATGTATGGCTCGCCGAAATATCGAGATAATGAATCCCCTGTTGCAGACACCTCTGGACAAATTCCGTGTTGGTCTGATCCAGACACATGACGACAACCTTTACGTCCTGAAGTGCCGATGGATGAATCGGCTCCGCTGTATCCAACGCGAGAGGACGAACCTTCCCGCCCATGGTTTGGCAAAAGCGCTCTGCTTTTTCATGGCTTCTACCTGCTGCTATCACATTCCCTGGATAGGTTAGTGAAAGCTCGCGGCAAATGGTGCTTCCGACATGTCCATATCCGCCCACTACCAAAAAGTCTTTTCTCATTTCTGCGCGCTCCCTCTGCACTGCCTCAAGGCTACGATCAGTCAGCTCCAAGGCACAAATTGCATGTAGTATAGTAACTAAACTATCTAACCAAAAAATTAAGGTTGCAAATATGCAACCAGTTTATCGACGCATGCTTCGAAAATCTCGATTTCCTTTGGATCAAATTGAGCATACAGATCTTGGTAAAACTTCTCGTGCAATTCTCGATGGGCTTGGAATGAACTTTTTCCTTTCTCCGACAGTGAGACGAGGATGACGCGAAAGTCGTCTGGATCGTGGACACGATCGACCAGCTCTTTTTCATGCAATCGCGCGATGACTTGTGTGACGGCGCCCTTCGTTACGCCCAATCGCTTTGCCAGCTCGCTCATGAGCATACTTCCTTCGCTTCCGATCGCATCAATCGTATGGATCTCGCTTGGCGTCAACGCTCCGCCTTCCCCAAACGTACGTGGCTGGCGCTCCAGTCTTCTCAGCTGCAGGATTAGACGTCCAATGGCATGGCTACCTGTCGACATTTCATTCGTGTGTGAAGGGTTGTTATTGTTATCATTCATGCATGTAGTTTAGCTTCTTAACGAAATCGTTGTCAAGGTTTTCCTACCCTCAATGCAGCACATTCAATAAAAACGTCAACGTCCCTACACTAATCACCGTCGTCACCAGCACGCTACTGGACACAAACTGCGGTCGCATATTGAACTGAATCGCATAGATCGCCGTCGTCGCGGCAGAAGGCATGGCGGCTAAAATGACCAGCACGTTTTGCAGCAGCGGGTCGATCGGAAAGAAGAGACAGATCACATAAGCCAAAAGAGGAGATGCGATGAGACGAATCACACTAGCTACGCTGAGCTCCTGCCACTCAAAGGTCGAGGAAGAGACATTGGCCAGCTGCATCCCGAGGATCAGCATAATAACGGGTATTGCCGCCTGTGCGACCAGATCGATCGCCTGATAGTAGCTCTCTGGGATCACGATCTGAAATTGCTGGAACAAGATCGCCACGATCACCGCGTAGTTGGAGGGCTGCTTGAAAACCGCTTTAATCGCGGTCCCTACTCCGCCTTTGCCGCGCGAAGCAAAGTACACACCAAACACACCCATGATGATCGAGTGGAAGACCATGATTTGCACGGCATACGTAAACCCGGCGTCACCAAACGCAAACAAAATAATCGGTGTTCCGTAGTTCCCGCTGTTCATAAAGGCGGTCGACAGCATCATCGCGCTCTCCTGCTGCTTGTCGTACTTGAATAGCTTGGCGGACAACCATGTGAGGAGAATCAACGCGCCCAGCAGCAGCATGGAGATGGCGACGATGTAAAAGAGCTGGAGATCCAGCTCCGTCTTGTAAAAGGTACGGAACACAAGGGCAGTCGTCAGGACGTAAATGGCGAGCGTCGAGATCGGCTTGAGGTCGAGCTTGAAGATGCGTTGGAGAATATACCCCGAAAGAAAGATCAGCAAGACCGGCAAAATGACTTGCAGGAAAATCATGCGCGATACCCACTTTCCGAATCAAATGAATGATAAGAACAGTATAGCAGAGGCAAACCGAAAAAAACCCGCCTTGGTTGGCGAGTTTTTCTCTGAAATGTGGTCTTAAATCGGGGAGTGGCATGTCTGCCGGCTCCTCGGGAGGTCAATGGGGGGCTGTTTACTCTGCAAGTTGCGCCCGCTCAGTCGGTGCTACGTGCGAAGCGTATATTGTACATCCACAATTTCAATCGAAAGTGGTTCTTTTAATTCGAATCGTTCAGGTAAAGACTTAATAATTGGGCCATTCAGGTATTCCGAAAGGGCTTGTTCGCTTTCCCATAAATAGACGCCGCCAACCTCACCTGTTTCTTCATTTTTAACGTAGTATTTCTGGATGAGACCATTCAATGAGCGGAATTTCTCGAATCCGGCCTCGGACAATTGCCTCAATTCTTCTGCCGATTTGTTGGATTTGAATCTCATAGATAACATTTTCATCTCTACTCTCTCCTTTTTTCTGCTGATTCATAATCGTTTTCACGTCTTTATCCATAGCTATGCGAAAGGCCGGCTCTTGCATCCATTTGCACTCCGTATTGAGGAATGGGGTAACGCAGACCGTTTCGGGACAACTTTTCAAGCCCATCGATTGCCTTCAGGAGATACTCCGGCGGCAATGCCATCAGCAGTTCCTCATCCAAGACACCTCCATACCTTCTTTCCGCGAAACAAGGAATGGAGAGACTCGGTTCTCTTGTGGTAAGGGCCCTCCCCCAGGAATCAGCACAGGAAGATTCGCCGACAATGCTCCACTCCATTTTTTTATACCCTGACCATTGCAAGCCATTGATGAACAGGATCATTTGACCTGGAGTTCCATATATCAAACAAATGTCTGGAATAAACCGCTGCGAGGTCAAGGGTGACACAGCCATTGCTTCATACTTTCCATAGGGGATTACCGACATGGCTTGCTGATGGGCGGCGGCATCTTCTTGGCTTTCAAACCATACTCCTGTCATCTCTTTCCCTGACAGCCATTCGTCATTGCGCGGATGCAGGCCTAATACGACTCCGCATTGCGCAGATACGAGGTCGGCTGCCGTAATCCCCACTGTCCACCCAAGTCTGGCCGCCTGTGCTACGATTTGATCAGCGGTATGGATGGCTTTCGGTCTGCGAATCTTTGGCACAGCTTCCATCTCTTCTTTGCTAGTGAACATCTTCATCCCGATTGGTGTGGTTTTCAAGCGCAAGAAATGATTCAGGCTGTCCGTGATTTTTTTCCAATCGTATTCTTGTTCTTCCATTTTCACGCCTCCCTTCTAGTCGCGATTGCTTCGATTTCTATCTTGGCGCCTTTTGGAAGCCTCGAGACTTCGACAACCGCTCTGGCCGGGATCTCATCGCCTTGAAAATAGGAGGCATAAATTTTGTTAATCCCTTCGAAACATGCGAGATCTGTAACATAAATGGTTGTTTTGACCAGATCACGAAAACCTAGATGCGCTTCTTGCAGAATGGCTCCAACATTTTTCAAGGACTGGGCAGCCTGCTCGTAAATATCATCGGAAACCATTTCATCGGTTAGAGGATCAATGGGGAGTTGGCCGGATATGTACAAGAATGTCCCTTCCGCCAGAACTGCCTGCGCGTAAGGTCCTACTGCTTTTGGTGCTTCCATTGTTGAAATTCTCTTCATGTGAATGGCTCCTTTTCCAATTCTGATTATTTTTCAAACAGCGCTGGAAACCTGTTTTTTCTTGGCCAGAACGGATTTCTGATAAAAGGACCGCAATGTGGGAGAAATAAGCAACAGGACAATGACCGCAACGACGAAACTGCCACCAGTGATGAACATGTTGATTTTCGGCGGAATGGTCTGGCTAAGCGATCCGTATAAAAAGTTCCCGACAGCCATGGCTCCGGAAGCTGTAATGAAATTCACGCTAGCCACACGTCCTCGATACTCGTCACTTGCCCGTTGCAAGACAAATGACAGGTTAATCGCCATGAATACTGCCTGAGATCCGCCTACGGTAAGTCCAACAATGAAGGCAAACAACGGTGTATGGGTAAGTCCTAAGGCAACCAAGGAGAGTCCGCTTGCTATCGCCATGACGATATACAGGATACCCTGCCCTCGTGGTGTGGAGATCGATGCAGTACTCAGATTCCCGACGATCGCCCCCAATCCGATAAACATCATGAGGGTCCCGTAAATCCCGCTGTCGGCGGTCAGGTCATCCCGAATAAACTGTGGCAATAGAGAGGTATATGCCATTGTTAATAAACAATGCAATCCCACCATCACCATCAAGAGGGCAAGTATCGGTGTCTTCCTCATGTAAACAATCCCCTCTATGACAGGACGAAACAGGCTGCTGATGCGCAGAGTCCCTGACTGAGCGTGCGGCGTTTGATTTGTTTGAATCCTGAGCGATTGCATACCTGCTGCCGCGTACAACAAAAAGCATAGAGAGAATACGGCGAATGGCCCGACTAAAACGAGCAGCGGACTGGCCAACGCTGATCCGAGAAATCCTGCTCCATGCTGTACGCTTCCCTGCAGCGCCGTCGCATTGAATAGAGCAGTCTTCGGGATCAGGTCAGGCATGATTGCATTCGTGCAAGTCATTTGCAGGTTAAAGGAAATCCCCAAGAAAAACGCGCTCGCAATCACGCCCCCAGGAGCAACTGCCCCCATGCTGCCGAGCAGCGCCAAACAACCGGTGTTGCATGCGTTGAAAAATAATGCGATCGACAACAAACGACGGCGATCAAAGCGGTCCACCAATACGCCGATGATAGGCCCAAAAAGGACTCCCGGGATCATCGTGGCGAAAACGGCTGCTCCCACCAAGGCCGTTGAATTGGAAAGGGAAAAAATGAGCCAGCTGGCCGCAACCGTAAAAGCGTATTGTCCGGAATTGGCCAGGGCCGTACTAAACCATAGAAAGCGGTAGTTTCGAAACCCCAGTGAAGCGAAGGTTTTTGGAATCTTCATTTCGTTGTCCCCTTTAAGGGTCTATTCGTCGTAGGCATTAAGGGCATTGATACTATGTGCGAGTGCTGAACCAGCCTTTAACGCAGTGGCGACAAAAATGGCTTCGGTCAGTTCTTCCATCGTTACTCCCAGCTTTTTCGCCATCTTCGTATGGCCATCGATGCAATAGGCGCATCCGGTGACATGGGCTATCGCCACGGCAATGCATTCCTTCTCTTTTTGGCTTAACAGACCGGGCTTCATCGCCTGGTGGCTGAATGCCAGATAGGAACGGAACAATTCAGCGTTTTCCTCCCGAAACTCCTTCAGTCTCTTCATGCTCGACAGCGTGTAAAGGTCGTCTTCCCCTGTTTCGTCGTACGCCTGCAGCGCATTTGCCCCGTGAGCCATCGCAGACCCCGCTTTAAGCGCCGTCGCTACCATGATCGCTTCCGTCATCTCTTCTTTTGATGCCTCTAGTTCTTTTATTTTCTTGACATGAGCCTCGATACAATACGGGCAACCCGTTACGTGGGCTACCGCCACGGCGATCAACTCTTTTAATTTCGCCGACAGTGCCCCTGCGGACAAAGCCTGTTGGTTAAAAGCGCCAAACGCTCTAAAGGTTGCAGGTGCCAGCTTTCCCAATTCCGAAAGTCTCACGCTATACGATTTTTTGTACAAACTGTCATTGCTCATGGTTTACCCTCCATTACATGTAAATTGTTTTTATGAAAAGGAAGACTCACCTCATGATGTGGAAGTGAGTCTCCCTTCCAGGCAATTCGCTGAAAAAATGTTTGTTTCTTTATAAGGCCTTTACGTTAGCAGGTGGTTCTTGTTCCTGCTCTGCAGAAAAACCGAGAGACTCTTTTGTTTTCATTTTTTGGTTTTTCCCCGCAATCATCACGTAAATGGCCGCGCAGACGATGTAGATAAACACCCCGACAAGCAGACCAGCTGTCAAGTTTTTAAGCAGCAGGTACCCTTGAACCAAGGACAAAATCACAGCAATGACGACAATCAGATTTAACGTCTTTGGCTTGAATTTGAATTTGGATTTGTTGTATAATTCCGGGTATTTTTTCGGCATTTGGGTGGCAGCGACCAAAGGGATGAGATTGGCAAAGAAACCAATTCCGCTCCCCAATGATGCGATTGACTTCAGGGACAGTCCAGTAACAATTGGGATGATTCCGATCAGATAAAACAGTGTCAAGATCCAGAAGGGTGTGCCGAATTTGCTGCTGACCGTGCCCAATTTTTTCGGTAACCAGCCGTCTTCACAGGCAATCAGGATCCCTTTGGTTGCCCAAGACAGTTGAGCATTTAACGTAGTGGCCAGCGCAAACATCGCTCCGCCGATGATAAAGAAGATGAAGAGCGGTCCGGGCAGGATCGTTCTGGCCACATCGGTCAACGGCTTATTTGCTACTTCCGCAACCGGTAATACACTTGAGGCTACAGCCGCCATTAATGCGTACAAGATGCCGACCCCAATCGTCGTCGTGATGATCGTCAACGGGATATCCCTGCCCGGGTTTTTCATCTCCCCGCCGAGTTCGGCTACATATTGGGCACCGCCGGTAGCAAAGGACAGCAAGGCAACCGCTGAGAGAAATCCGCTGATTCCCCCTGGGAACATTTCCCTCGTGTTAAACACGGAATAATTGACTTCCGGTACTCCCCAGGCAATGAACAACCCAAGAGAAAGTACCAAGATGACCACCATGATTTTTTCCGCGATCGCAGCAACTTTTACTCCGACTAGGTTAGTGACGTAGAACACCGTCAACATGATAAACGCGACAGGCTTAATCGGGACCGTGGGGAACAGGCTTTGCAAGTAATCAGCAAACGAGAGCGCATACAGGGCAACAGTCAAGTTTGTTACCAAAAACAGCAACAACCAGAAGAAACCAAGTTTTGGAGATAAGAGACGGCTGGAGTAGCGATAAAATCCCCCTGTAGTTGGAATGGTTGCGCCCATAACTGCAGTGGGCATCACCTTAAACAGCGTAAAGATCGATGAAAGAACAAATGCCATTACCACGCCGGTTCCAGTCATGCCGATGGCGACCCCGGTGAGGGACATAATCCCCGCTCCGATGATTTGACCTACGGCGATGCCCAATGTATCTCCCAGTCCCAACACTTTCTTCAGCTTCGCTTCTTGACTAGCCATATGCTTCCCACCTTTCCGTCTCAAGTTAATTATTTGAATACTCAGTTTTATTTAATTGCGCCTCTGCAACTGTTGACCGCCTTTTCAATTCTGCTAAGACCCTCTTCCAACACGGACCGAGGACAGGCAATATTCATCCGGATAAATCCTTCTCCACCCAACCCGAAGGTAAAGCCCTGATTTACAGCTACCTTGGCCTGCTTCAGAATAAACTCCTGAAGGGTCTCCGTATCCATGCCTAGCTCTCGGCAATCCAGCCAGACGAGGTAGGTGGCTTCCGGTTTGATCACCTTGATGCCGTTAATCCTCTTCTCGACATATTCGGTCAGAAAATCAAGATTTTGCTGCAGGTATTCCAAAAGCTGGTCCAGCCATTCGTCGCCGTATCTGTATGCGCTTTCAGTTGCCACTACGCCAAAGGTATTTGTCAAACGTATAGCCAGCGTGTTCATGGTCGCCTGAAATATTTCTCTGTATGTTTCATTCGGAATGATGATGTTAGATGCTTGCAGACCTGCCAGGTTAAACGTTTTGCTGGGAGCTGTACAGACGATGCTGTTCTCGGCAAATTCCTTCGAGATGGCGGCAAATGGAGTATGCGTGTGGCCTTTCAATACAAGGTCACCGTGAATTTCATCAGAAACGATATGAACATTGTTCCGGATGCAGATGTTCCCCAGTTCGGTAAGCTCTTCTCGCGTCCAGACCCTCCCCCCTGGATTATGCGGATTGCACAGGATCAGCAGCTTGACGTCAGGGTCCATTTTCCTTTGCAAGTCGTCGAAATCCATCATATAGCTGCCATTTTCATAGCGAAGCGGATTGTGGACGACTTGCCGTCCGTTTCCTTCGACGACATTAGTGAATGGATAGTATACGGGCGGTTGAATCACCACTTTATCTCCTGGTTGGGTAAAGGCTTGCACGATATAATTCAGCGCCGGGACCACTCCAGGGCAATGACAAATCCACTCTTTTTGTACGGACCACTGATGCCTTCTCTTCATCCAGCCAATCACGGCTTCGTAATAGGACTCCGGTCTCAATGTGTAGCCAAATATTCCATGTTCGACTCTTTCTTTCATCGCTTCAATGACAGGGGCGGGAGCCATAAAATCCATATCTGCCACCCACATGGGGATTAGGTCTTTTTCCCCAAACAAATTCTCCGATTCATCCCATTTAATAGAAGCCGTTTGGAATCGATTGATTACCTTATCAAAGTCGTAGCGCATAACGTTACCTCCTCCTTTTTTATCCAGCTTGCTTTCGAAGGGACAGAAGCAACCAGGAAAGTAAAATCAAGACAAAACCACCTCCTACGGTTATTAATGTGACTCCATACTGACCTCCAAAAATGTCCGTAAAAAATGCTGCTAACGACGAAGTATCGTGGATGCAAGTCGGCATGCTCTCCACACCCTTAATAATAATTTATTCATATGATAATTTATTATTATCAATTAGTCAATATTTTCTGACTTTTTAATGGGTAAACGGCTAAAGAAAAGACTTCGCTCTTCTTCAGCCGACTACTTCCGCTAAAAACTTGTTAAGATTCGATTTTACTAATGTACCTGTAGACTGTGGCTTCTGACGTCTTCAAATGCTTAGCGACTTCCGAAACAGATCCTTTGATTAAGAAGACCCCTTTTTCTGACAACCTTTGGATCACTTTCATTTTTTCCTCAGGAGACATTCTATCCGGAGGGATTTCCATTTCAGAAAGCGCTTTCAAGATGATCGATGTGGTGAGATCCTCGATCGACGTATGCAGATCCTCAATCGGACTGCTTGCACTCTCCAAATTCTTCCCTTCCAAATTCAATCCGTTTGGCGATACGGAAAACACACCCTGAATCATTTCATCCAGGAGGTTTCTGGTCTCAACCATTGCGCTGATGTCCATGTTGATACAGAGCATGCCGGCAACGTTCCCCATGTCGTCCTTAATGAAAAAAGTCGATGAGCGAACGATCTTTCCGTCTTTCGTTTTACCGGAATAGTTAATCAGAAAGTCTTTCTCCAAATAGGATTTTTCCTTTAATATTTGCAGCGCCAGATCCGTCAAAGAACCGCCGACTTTCCTGTTGCTTACATGGCTGTTTTTGATCGCCACTATTGATTTTTCAATATTACTTACGTCGTGAAGAACGATTTCGCAGTGACTTCCTAATACACTTCCTAAAAATTCAACCAGCGGAACATAGTTAATAAGCTGGGATTTCATTCTTTCACCTCGTAATAATAATTTATTTATATGATAATTTATTATTATTTCCTGGTCAATATTCTTGATTTATCAGGCCATCTATTTAAAAAAAGAAGAGTGCCCGCTTGAACGTGGCACCCTTCTTTTTGCTTCAACAGCCCAACTCCCGCTACACTATTCCCATACTTGTCTATTGCAGGTCCGTAAACGCCGATTCCGCATCCGTCAGGAAATGGCGTATTCCTTTTTTTCATTCTAAAGGCCAAGGTGAAAGTCGAGCAGTTCTTTCGGATCGATGGTTGCCTCGAACGTCTTTGTATACAGCTCTTGGACGGAAATGCTTATACTTTGCATAGAACTATCGATATACTCTGTCGATATCAGCATATCAATACTCACGCGATCCAACAGCTTTCGCTGGGAGTAAACCATCTCCAGAAATCCCTGATAGATGCTGGATTCAGTGGGTGAGATATGCTCCATGCGTTTGTCGGTACCCAATGCATTTTTGGCAATGAGATACGGGATAGGTCCGGAAAAAAGCCAGTGATCGACGTACTGGTCATTTTCCATGACGATTCTTTCCGTCTCTTTGGTCTCTGTATAGGGAGATGGAATGACGTTCATTTCCTGATCAAAGTCTTTTGCGATCGATAGGATTCTCTCTACCGTTTGCTTTGGTCCAACCACTCCAGTTTTAAACATCGTATCGTCTTCCCTCTGCATTCTATTTATCCTACTATTTTATAAATTCCTTCTGACATAAATCCACCTCTATGCCGACACAAAAAAAGAGCCCCGAAAAGGCCCTCTTTCAGCTTGCCAATCTTCTTAGGATTCCTTTGGTATAAACAACTCTGGCACGGTATACAGGGCAGGCGAGCCTCCTGTATGCAAGAATAACACGTGGTCTTCCTTGGCAAATCGTCCTTCGCGGATCATCCCGATGAGACCGGCCATGGCCTTTCCGGTATAGACAGGATCGAGCAAAATGCCCTCCGTCTGTGCTACGAGTTTGACTGCTTCCACCATTTCCTCCGTTGGAATCGCGTAGCCCGGACCCACGTAGCGATCTTCACAAGAAATCAGCTCTGCCCCAATCTCACTTTGCAAACCGATCATCTCAGCCGTACTGCGCAACAGGTCCAGTACCTTTGCCTCTTGGGTGGTACGATCGCGGCTGACATTGACACCGATCACCTGTGTACTCGAATGACGAGCCAAAAATCCGGCTACCAGACCTGCTTGTGTCCCGGCGCTGCCCGATGCGGTTACTACATAATCATACGGCGTTCCTGTCTCCCACGCTTGCTGTTCGATTTCTTCCGCGCAGGCCATATAGCCAAGCGTACCGATTTCATTGGAACCACCGACGGGGATCAAATACGCTTTTCTTCCTTCACTCGCCAACTCTTGCGCCAGCTTTTCCATCACGGGCTGCATATCGCCATCAGCTGGGATAACTTCGATTTTTTCCGCTCCCAGGAGGTGGAACAGCAAGTGATTGCCACTTGCTTGCGGTTCGTAGCCCGTTGCAGGCTCTGTCAACACCAGCTGGCATTTCAGACCATCACGCACAGCCGCAGCCAACGTCAAGCGACAGTGATTCGATTGGACTGCTCCGCACGTGATGAGTGTATCCGCTCCTTGTTTCAGCGCGTCGGCCACGAGGTATTCCAGCTTTCGCGTCTTGTTCCCTCCTACCGTCAGGCCCAACTGGTCATCTCGTTTGATAGAGATCGTAGGCCCTCCCAGAGCTTGAGAGAGTCGCTCCAGTTTTTCGATGGGTGTCTGCCCAGTTGTGTAGCGTCTACGCTCGTAGCGGATTGGGTTCATGATATCTCCTCTTTTCCAGCAAATAGTCTCTCTATAGTATACTCCTCTCTATCGTGGAATCCTCCATGTGAACTAGACGAGCATGCTTTATGCGTAGCTACTGTTCGAAGAAAATAAAGTATTAGACTGACCCTGACAATTAAAACAGCGTAGCCATGGACCAGAAAATAAAGTCCTAGACTGCCGCTGTTTTATTGAACTATAGAACCCGTTAGCTAAAAAAGAAAGAGAGTAACATAATTGTATTCGACCTTTTATAATACGATACCGTAAAGAGGAAATAATAAGGATAACTAGAGAGGAAAGGAGCCGTTTATGAAGAGACAGCCTCAATTAGGAAAAGAACTGAATGAAAAAACAGGAGGGGGCGAAGGCGTAGCAAACAGGATAGAAGAGCAAGATGAAATAGAAGAACAAGATAATATTGAAGCAGTGTATGGCATTGAAGATAATGATGAATATGCTGGATAGAGATACTCCATTATACTATTTGGCCATTAAAAAACATGAGGCTGAAAATCAAACGATGGCATGACAATAAAAAGGAACACTGAGGATTTTCTACAGTGTTCCTTGAAGGTTCAATTAACCTTGTCTTTGCTTGTGTTTCGTATTCTCACAGATCACCATGACAGTTCTATTTCTTCTAATCGTTTTACATTTTTCACATATATGTTTTACAGATGGTCTAACTTTCATTATAAGTACCTCCTTACCAGCTTGCCTTCTTGATCGGCTACAAACGAAAATACAGAAAACATTGTATATAAATGTATATCTTATGGTATATCAACTTTTAATCAAGATCAATTGATAATCTGTGGAAATCAAGTACTGGTTGAATACAAAAACATATGGGGAGAGCTAGAATTAAAAAGGATTGGCAATATGGAAGCAGGGAGAAGGCATCATCTTCTCCCTGCGGATAAACTTTTCTATAACGTTATGGAAAGGATGAAGTGGGGATAACGTCAGGGAACGTGATGAAGTACTACCAGTCGAACTCGTAGCCTGTGCTGATCAAGCTCTGTATCACTCCAAGGAGAATGGAAGAAACAGGACAACCATGTACCAGACTGTAGAGGCTCGCTAATCACTGATAAAAAGCAATAAAAGAGACTCGGGCACATACGCCAAGTCTCTTTCCTATTTTCGTAATCTTCTCTTTCCTTTTTGCTCAATGTCTATTTCGTGTGTTTTTTTCCCATAACACGAGCCCATCCGTTTTCTTTTTGTACGAGCACGCCCCCGATACCTGATCCCATTTTTTATTCCCGCATCCCGTGCAGCGATATCGTCTGCGCTTCACTTCCACAAAGACAACTTCGCCGTCACTCAAAGCCTGATAGTACTGGATTTTTTTCTCGGTTTTATGAAACTTTTGATTCCCACAAGTCTCGCAATGGTGAGGAGGTACAGTCTGTATTAAGGAGTTATGCATTCAGATGCCACCTCTCTTTGATGGAATGAGCGTTCATTCGAAAATGATTTTTTATTCTATACCCCCTCGGATCTCCTCATAAACCTTTCTTTGCCTATAAAAAAGCCGAGAAACGGCAGGTAATTTCATCCTGTTCGCTTCCCGGCTTTTTTGTCCTACAGATTTTCAGCGCTCTTTAATGCATGCTCCCAACTCGGAAAGTAAAAGAGCGCATTTCTCATTAATTCGGGATCCGTTTGCTTCACTTGCTTTTTGCTGACCGATCCTCCATTGCTCTGAATCGATCTGATTCTGTTAATGACCTCATCCGCGCCAAAAGTAGCTTCCATCGCAAACACTCCTTTTAGACTTCGTATTTACCTCTATAATTTTTGACAAGCATGATTTGATCTATACGAAGTTTTCATTCTTTTTCGTAACGTCCACCTACATTACTAACTTTAGTTAGCTTACAAAAACGGAAAACTATGCTATTTTACTGAGGTGCTGTTCATCTTTCTCCTAGTTCAAAAGTAATAGCTGAATGCCCTTTGATCGAATTATAATAGTACCCAGTGAAAGAGGCTCTGCTCCTAGCGGGCTAGCGGGCAACGGGCAGGAGGCAAATCATGACGACGTTGCAAAAGATCGGAATGTTCAAGCAATTATCCAATATAGAACTAGCCAAACTGCTCGGAAAATTGGAACTGCATACCGTAACAGCGGGAACGGTGTTGTTTCGCCAAGGCGATCCCGGCGACCGTCTCTATGTCATCAAGAGTGGAAAGCTGGAGCTATACGTCGAGGCAACGACTGGTAGATCGCCGCAAATGATCTCTGTCCTAGCCGAAGGAGACACGCTCGGGGAAATGGCGATGCTGACCGGGGAGGCTCGCTCCGCCACAGCGATCGCAGCAACGGACGCGGAGCTGTACATCATTGACCGTGAGACATTTCAGGGACTCGTGGAAGAACAGCCCTCCATCTCTACCTATTTCATCCGCCTTCTATCACGTCGACTGACCACGACCAACGAACAATTGATGACGACCAAGGAGTTGACCTCCCAGGCAATCGCAAAGGAACTAGATGCCTTTCCTCCTCAGCTCGTACACCTGTTACTGTGCTGCTCCCCTTTTCCGAGAATCAGTGGTAAATGGCTAACCAATCAATTTGGAATCGCCCTTGAAGAAGCGCTCGAGAGTATGCCAGCACTGAAGCGCTTCATTGAAGAGGTAGACCAGTCACCTGGGTGGTATACGCTCGTATCTGATACCCGTCAAGTGATGGCGGAGATCGCTACAGTGCGATTTGGACATGAGGAAAAACGCAAGCGGATGGCGGATATGCTCTCGTTCTATGAAGCAACGGAAGAATGGGAAGCTGCAGTCGAGTTGTTGGGTCACACCGGACGTTGGTCGGAAGTTCTCGAGGTCGTCGATCGCGTCAGGTCATTAATTGATATTGACCGCCAAAAACGTTTGTACAAGCTGCTACATGCCTGTCCACCAGAATACATCGTCAGCAGCTTTGAGCGTTTGTCACACTGTCTCGCACATGTGGAACCGGAAGCTGGACTCGCGCTTCTGGATCATGCGTGGAGTGAGCATGGTGAGCACTATACGAATGAACAATGGATCGCTACCTACGAATGTGCCGCGCACATCCAGGCTCAATTAGGCAGACATCAGCAATCGATGGAATACTTGACACTGGCAGAAGCCAGAAAATCGATTACAGGAATCATCGGACTGGACAAAGGTCCAGGATCTCATTTGGTCCAGCAGCAACTGGCGAGAGGACAAATTCGCAGGCTGGCCGGCAGTGCAGGTGGACTTTTTCAGCGTAGCCGTCTGGGCGGGTGGATCGCGACTTTCCTCGTACTGGTCAGTTTGGTGTTCTTTCATTATATGGAACCATTTGGCGGATTGTCCCGGACAGCTATGGACTTCATCGGAGTTGGCATCGCCGCTGTCATTCTCTGGATCGTCAATCTCATTCCTGATTACATCGTATCACTCGGCATGGTGATGGCGTGGGTGCTAGGTGGATTGGTGACGCCTGAGGTTGCCTTGTCCGGATTTGCTTCAACAACATGGCTCTACATGATCTTCATCATGGCATTCATCGCGGCGATTACCCGCTCCGGCATCCTGTATCGCGTCTCCCTAAATGCGCTGAAACGTTTTCCCCGACATTACAGGGGGCAGCTATGGGGAGTGGTCGCAGGCGGTATCCTGCTCAATCCACTCATCCCTTCCTCCTCTGCCAAAGTTTCACTAGGCGTCCCCCTCGCCCGCACGCTGTCCGAGTCGATGGGCTTTGCCAGCAATAGCCGTGGTGCTGCAGGACTGGGATTAACTTCTATGATTTTTTACGGCTTTACTGCACCTTTCGTACTGACAGGCTCCTACACGAACATGATGGCCTATGGACTCGCTTCCATCGCCGAGCCGATCAATTGGCTCCAATGGTTTTTCTATGCCCTCCCGGCTTTTGTCGTCTTTGCTGTGGTGATGCTGATCCTTCTACACATCATGTTCCGCGACGTTCGCCAAGTCCGCCCCATCTCTGACGATGTGCTGGATGAACAGCTGCGCTTACTTGGACCGTGGACGAGAGCGGAGCGCATCGCGGTCATGACGACTCTCGGTAGTATTGCTTTCTTGATCCTCCAGCCGCTGCATGGAATCGACAGTGCCTGGATCATGCTTGCCGGCTTTGCCGTTCTGGTCATCACTGGCGCTCTTGACCGCCAAACCGTTTCGACCGGGATCGATTGGACGTTTTTGCTTTTTCTCGGTGTGGCATTCAGCTTTGCAGCGGCTACGCAAGTGCTGGGCATCGCGGACGCACTATCCTCTTTTTTGGGGAATCATCTAGCCATGTTCTTGTCGAGTCCGGGCTTGTTATTAACCGTAGTGATTCTCGTCTCGTTTCTCGTCACGCTAGTCATCCGGGATGATCCCGCGGTTATCCTCCTCGTGACAGCACTACTACCACTTGCCGAAAAGGCAGGCATTCATCCCTGGATTTTTGTATTCGTTATCTTGCTAGCAACAGATCCTTTCTTTTTTACCTATCAGTCGCCTACATACCTGACAGCTTATTATAGCTCCGATGGCAAGGCATTCACCCATCGCCAAGGACAGAAGATCGCTCTTGCGTATGCGCTGGCAATCGTACTCGCGATCACGATTAGCGTCCCATACTGGAAATGGATTGGTCTCATCTCCTGAGTTTTGTTTTCTTTGAAATTTTGTGAATTGCACCACATTTTTTTCGTAAAAAAAGGTGTAGACTTGAAACGTCATGCTACTTTGGGATGCGAGACGTACCCTTCTCCTATTTTGAAGGGACCTCTATCCACTCGGGAGGAATCCAGTAAGTCGTGAATCATTTTAGCGCTTTTGATATTCTTTTGATCGCCCACTTGATTGGAGATTTTTTGCTGCAGACAGAGTGGATGGCTAAGTATAAGGCAGAACGATGGATTCCTTTATTGACTCACTGTCTCGTATATACTTTCACAGTCACTTTACTAGCTTTTCTATTTGTACCGGGTGGACTCTCTTTTTGGGCGATCTTGCTTATCTTTGTCTCGCATATCATGCTGGATCGTCGCAGCTTCGTTTATTTTTGGTATCGAAAGGTCATGCAAGTCACGGATGACAGAAGCAAGTGGCTGATGATCATCAGCGATCAAGTCTTCCATCTCATCATTCTGGGGGTGGCACTGGCGATCAGCTAAAAAGAAAAGGAGTTGTCCCCTTTCTCATGAAAAAAGCGCATTTCCTTCGTAATTTTCCGTTTTTTCAGGATTTGGAAAAAGAAGATCTGGACAAGTTGAGTCCGCTATTTTTGACTCGCACCTATGAAAAGGACACCGACGTTTTTCGAGAAGGCGAAGCCGGCGATGAGCTATACATTATTCATTCGGGTATCGTCAAAATTTATCGCGATGACGAGGTACGAGATATCATTCTCGCCATTTTCCGGGATGACGATTTTTTCGGCGAAATGGCCTTGTTGGGGAATGAGCAAGTACGCTCGGCCTCTGCCAAAACGATGGAGAAGACCGTTTTGTACGTCCTGAAGCGAAAAGATTTTGTCTCCTTGGTTCACGACACTCCGAAGATCTCGTTGCGGATATTGGAAACAGCCCTCGATCGCCTGCGCAAGACAAACGAAATGATCACAGACTTGACCATGCGCGATGCGCGGACCCGCATCATCAAAATGATGCACCGCCTGATCGAAAAGCATGGTGTCTCGCAAAAATCGGGAGTACTAATCGATTTGAAGCTGACACATCAGCAAATCGCTGACATGACAGGAACGGTTCGTGAAACGGTGACGAAAGTATTGCTGGATCTTCAAAATCAGCAAGCTATTGAAGTGAAGAAAAAGAAAATATACATCTGCAATCTAGCAGAATTTGAACGGTTGGTCGAAACGTAGATGAAAAAAACGATTTGGAAGCTCTCTTTATTCGGAAATCTATTAGTCGTCCTGATAGGCGCTGCTCTCTTTTTCGGTGATGCCTTATACAAATTAAATTACGCTGTCTATGATTACGACATGAAACAGAGCATGAGTCACGCTCCCCACGAAGACATTATCGTCATCGACATCGATCAGGAATCACTTGATTTGATAGGAACGTTCCCCTGGTCTCGCGACACATATATTCCACTGCTAGAAGCCGTATCAGAAGCTAAGGTCGTCGGGTTTGACATCACCTTTAATACCAAAAGTGAAGATCCCAGTATCGACGAAGCATTCGCTGCCGAGCTCGCCATGCACGACAACGTCATCATTCCTTCTATCGTGGAGCTGGAAAGCTTTTTCCGCACAGAAACAACGGTCATCAAAGGGCAACTCATCAAAGGGCAATCGCTGATCAAATCCATTCCCGAGATTGCATCCGCTGCGAAGACGGCTCACATCAATGCGGCACTCGATGAGGATGGCGTGATTCGGCGCACATGGCTCATGCTCGACACTCCCGAAGGTAACATTCCTTCTCTGGCCTATCGGATCGCTGAGATGTACGGGGCAGATGTGAAGCATTATCTGACAGACCACCCCCAAGCGGAATTGCCTATCAAATATGACGGGACCACCAAAGACTTTATGAACATCCCATTTTACCAGGTGCTGAATGGGGAAGTTCCGCCCGAGACTTTCAAAGATCGTATTGTCCTGATCGGTATGGCTGCTGCAGGAAGCGATGCTCAGCCTACGCCGATCGATAATCATATGTATTTGGTCTACGCTCACGCCAATATTGTCAATCAATTGCTCCATGACGAGAAGATTACGATGGTCGACGATCTGCTGATACTGGCTTTGATGCTAGTCGTGTTCCTGTTTACGATCTGGTTTACGTGGCGGTTGAAGCCATTGTACAGCATCGGACTCGTGATTGTGGTTTCGTTCATCCTCTTGTATGGACAATGGCTCTTCTTTGACAAAAAGCTCATCTATTTGTCAGTCGTGCTTCCGTTCGTTACCTTGTTCTCAACCTTCTTTGTGAATATCGCTGCCAAAACGTATATCGAAACGAGACAAAAGCAATTTATTACCCGTCAATTCGGGCGATACATTTCACCGGAGCTCGTGCGGCAAATTGCCAAAGGCGAAGTGGAGCTTCAGCTCGGCGGTGTAAACAAGGAGCTTTCCATCCTGTTCCTGGATATTCGCGGCTTTACTCCTCTCTCGGAAAAACTGCGTCCGGAAGAGATCGTCGACTTTTTGAACATGATGTTCGACATGATCACGACTCAGGTACTCAAGAATCACGGAACCATCGACAAATTTATCGGCGATGCGGCGATGGTCCTCTTTAACGCCCCGCTGGATGTTCCGGATCACGAATACTACGCTGTGAAAACGGCTTATGACATTCAACAAGGCATGGAACAGGTGCGTAAAGAGATCTGGGAAAAGCACCAGGTAGAAGTGAGCATCGGCATCGGGATCAACACAGGCGAGGTCGTTGTTGGTAACATCGGATCTTACCTGCGTGTGGACTATACGGCCATCGGCGATCACGTGAATACGGCGGCACGGATCGAGTCGAATGCAACGGCCAATCAAACATTAGTATCAGAAGCAACGTACGAACGTACCCGAGATTATTTCGCTTATCAATACATCGGCGAGAAATGGATGAAAGGAAAAGCGACAGGCGTCAAGCTGTACGAAGTGACTGAATTTGTGAAATCACCGGACAAGTAAATTTGTCCGCAAGACCGCGAAAGTGGAGGGATTCCGACAGTGAACATGTTTATGAAAAGGCGAGAAACAAGCTTCTTGGCAGGATGGCGAAGCCTCTTTTTGTTTGTCATCATCGGCTGCTTGCTTGTTGGAGGTGTCAAAACGGTCGCCGCGGCGGAAACCTCACGCGCGGCCAAAGTGGAGTCAGTCACCGGTACTGTCCAGATCAAGAAAGCCGGTGGCACCAAAGAGTACAAGGCATTTAAAAGCATGAGTCTGAACCAAGGCGATCTCATCACGACCGGGGTAAAATCCAGCATTGTTTTGAATATGGCGGAAACAGCCGAAGTAACCGTTAGTGAAAATACGGTCGTCTATCTATCCGAATTGCAAGAAGCCGTGACTGGTAAAAAGACCGACCTAAAAGCATGGTCTGGCTCGGTCTATTTTAAAGTCAAGCCGTTAACGAAAAAGCAAGACAGCTTTACGATTTCCACGCCTACGGCTGTCATGGGTGTGCGGGGAACGCAGCTTTTGGTTGGCATAGATCCCTTTACCGGCAGTTCATCTGTCTTTGTGGGGTCTGGTACAGTCGCTACCAATTCCCTCGATAAACGTGATAGCCATTACGTTTATCCGGGGATGATGGGAACCTACTTTCAGCAAAGACCAGGAGAAGATGCCTCCCTTCCAGATTCTACGGCTTCCGTTATTCAGCCTGAGGATCTGATCAACTCCCTTAGCCCTGCTATTATCGAGGCAATCATTCGCAGTAAGCAGACAATGGATGAAGAACAAGATCATTTTATCAACCAGCTGCGCCAAAAACTGCCTGCAGATATCTCCCAGTCGCTTCAACTGCTATCTCAGGATGATCTTAGCAAGTATGAGCAGAACTTGTATAACTTAGTTAACTCCCTGATCGTAAAAGCGCTGGAAGAAAATAAAATCTCAAAAGAACAGATTGCGGATCTAATCCAACAGGCAAATGCAAATCAAGACTTAATTAGAAAAATTGATTTGGATTCTCCTTCTACGCTTGACTTACCTTCTGCGCAAAAAGCAGAACGCAAAAAGCAATTGGAAGCACAAGAAAAACGCAAACAACAAGCAGAACAAGAACAAAAGAAGAAACAAGAGCAACAAGCCGCCAACGCTGATCTTATAGCCAAGCTACAGGCGGAAAGGGAACGATTAGCCAAGCTAAACGAAGAGGCACAAAAAGAAGCGCAGAGGAAAGCTCAAGAACAATTGGAGAAAGACAATCCAAACGCTGCGGGCTCTACTCCCGGATCCTCAGGCGGTTCAGGGTCGGGTGGTGGATCTGGAGGTTCTGGAGGGTCTGGTTCAGGGGGATCAGGCTCGGGTGGCGATGACAAAGAAGATGCTACCATTGAGAGAATTCAACCGCTCTCCCTAGAGACCTATCTCTTGAAATCGTATACGCTCCCAGCTACCGTTCAGGCTGTCATGAGTACCGGGACGAAAACTGCCGTTCCCGTTAGCTGGAACAAAAAAGCCGACACGAACCTGACTGGAATCTTTACATTCGAAGGAACAGTGAAAGGCTATGAGCCAAAAATTCAAGCAACGCTCAAGGTCGTCGCTCCACTCGGTTCTCCTGTCCCGCTCCTGCAACAACGCCTTCTCTTTGAAAAGGGAATCGTACTTGACTTTGGGGCAATGAATTTACCGAGTAAGGCAACTGCAACATTGCAAACTGTCTCCCCTACACTGCCAGCAGATCGTACTCTTTCAACTGCTGGACCGATCATCGATTTCCAATTTAGTGGGATCGAAATCAAGGAGCCTGTAACCATTTCTTTCCCTGTTGATGCAAAAGCTAGTCAGGGGCAAGTCGGTATCTTCCACTGGAACGGCAGCGATGACTGGGAATACGTCCCTACCTCTGTTTCCGCTGGGATAGCGACAGCAACCGTTAGCCACTTCTCGGCTTACGGGGTGCTACAGGCGCAACAGGTCGCTGACGTTACAGCTGCACCAGTAGAAGGGCTTGTCGATAACGGAACTTCTATTTCATTATCGACCCAGACGCCGGGAGCTACGATCTACGTGAAGCGCGGAGATCGCTTTAAGGAATATACAGCTGGCGACAGACTGACGGTACCAGGAGACGGAGAAACGATCGAAGCCTACGCCGCAAAGCGCAACATGCGCGACAGCAACACTGTCCGTCTCGTATACAGCACAGCTCAGGCTAGCGTGATTGACAGTCAACACATTAGTGTCAGCTTTTCACAGCCGATAGATGTTTCATCTTATGACATCGACATACCGGGACTGCCTATTGCATCCGTGGAGCGTACCGGAAACAGCGGGTTGACCATTACGCTAGCAACGGACACAGCGGAAATGCCGCTACAGTCTTATTCTGTGCAATTTTTTGAAGGTTCCCGCTATGTGGCGCAGAGCAATTCGTTTCAATTAGGGAAGGTGCCGCCAACTCCATCGATCGAAGATATTGAGGTTCAGTTAGATGGCATTTTCAATGAATCTGGGGATTTTAGTTGGGATCGTGTAGAAGACGCGACTGATTATCGCATTTACTTAAATAGTGAGCGGATTCCAGATCCATACCTTGAGCATAATTCCGATATTTCGAGAAGCTACCTTTACTTAAACGACCTCAAGCCCGGCAAAGACTATATGCTCAAGGTCCAGGCGCTAGACTCTCAGGGAAAAACCATCGCAGAAGGTACATTGCCGTTTAGTACGGAGCCTCTTCCTGGATTAAACATCAGAGTTATCGAAAGAGGTTCGGATTGGATTAAGATTACATGGGATCCAGGCCATCCTAATCGTAACTACCGTTTTTACCTCGATAATGATGAAGACTCGGAAGTCCAAATTTGGTTTAATTCTGGCCCCTATGAGTACACGTTTACTGGGCTTACACCTGATACAGAGTACACCCTTCTCGTGAAGGAAATTACTGGAGATTCCCCATCTGCCCAAGGTCAGAAAACAGTACGTACGTTATCAGAAGACTCTCCTCCACCATCTGTCGAGGAGCTCACTATCATCATAGACGATGACTTTATTGACGGGAAACAAGGGTTTCATTGGGTAACTGTCCCCCACGCCACCACGTATATCATTGCACTAAACAACGAAGAACAGCCGAATTCATCAGTTGAAGACGATGAAGGATTCTCGCGTACCGCTTTGTATGGCCTTACGACAAGTATTGAATATGAAATCAGAGTCAAGATTTACGACGAGTCAGATATTTTGATTGCAGAAGGCTCCCTTTTATTCACACCACGGGAACCGAGTAACCCGGATGAACCTAGTAACCCAGATGAGCCAAGTAGCCCTGATGAACCTAGTAACCCAGATGAACCTAGGAACCCAGATGAGCCAAGTAGCCCTGATGAACCTAGCAACCCAGATGAGCCGAGTAACCCAGAGGGAACGATCGCTTAGCCCCGATCCATATGCCGAGTTATAATCCTTATCCTTCTTACTCGCAAGATACAATAATAAAGGAGCAACGGATATGAAACCACTCAAACAGACGATCCGGATGGCGACCCTCATGATCGGGCTGTTGGCACTCCCTACCGCCGCGGTCACTCCAGCTCTGGCCGAGGAGAATGTCGGGCAGCCTGCACAAACTGCCCCCTCAGTCGTTACCGTTGCTGGCAACGGACTATTCGGTGATGATAACGGTGCGGCCCTGTCCGCATCGTTTCGCACGCCGATGAGCATCGCCTTGCAACCGGACGGTACGGTATATATTGCTGACACCAAGAGCCACCTGATCCGCAAGCTTTTCCAAGGAAATATTTCGACCTTTGCTGGCTTTACCTTTTCCGAGGATTCCAAGGGCTTTCCGATCGGAACACTGTATGACGGAGCTGCGAATCTCTCTGTTTTCCAAAACCCACAGGGACTCTCTCTGGATTCACAAGGTAATCTGTACGTAGCGGATACCGGTAACCACTCCATTCGAAAGATTACCTCTCTAGGGGTAAGCACGATTGGCGGAGATGGCGTCATGGGCAACCGCGATGGCAAGAACGGAAAGGACGCCCGCTTCCATTCGCCAGCGGATCTCGCTATCGCTCCCGATGGTACAGTCTATGTTGCGGATACCTTGAACCACGTCATCCGTAAGATCGCTGTCGATGGTACCGTGACAACACTAAACAGTCCGTCCAAGCGAGTCGTGGAGCTGTCCCCGGGGGATGCAGAACCAGCAGGAGATTTTCAAGACGGTCCGCTGGAAACGGCCAAATTCAATGAACCAAGTGGAATTTGCCTAGATGCCACAGGAAATCTGTACGTCAGTGACACGGGCAACCAACGCATCCGTTATATTGACTTGCAACGAAAGACAGTTACTACTGTAGCAGGGCAAACCAGCTCGAAGTATGCTTCAAACAGCCTCTACATGGAGGGGAGCTACGCAGATGGTGACGCAGCCATGGCTCAATTCCAGTTTCCTCGGGGCATAGCGATGACCGCTGATGGCGGTCTGGTCATTGCGGACAGCATGAATCACGTCGTCCGCTACTTGCACGATGGAAAGGTCTCGACATTAACCGGGACCCTCCAGGATTCCAAGCCCGAAACAATCAGCACTACCGATGCCGTTGCTTCACCCTCTGTACCCTTCCAGCTTCCTGTCGATGTTGCGGTCGATACTTCCGGAGCGATTTGGGTAGTCGATTCCTTTAGCAATACCGTTCTTCAGATGCACATCAATAAAAATGACGCAGGAAGATGATCCCGCGTCCAAGTGTAGAGAAACCCTGTCTTCGGTGGGTTTCTTTTTTTATCCAGAAGTGCCCTACCTCTTATTCATTCACTACCTGCATGATCCAGTCTTTGACGTCTACAATCCGCATCGTTTTTGGCCGAGTATCCGTACCAACGATCAGGAATGGAACCAGAGAATCTAATTCATGAAGGGAACCATGAGCCCCTCCTCCGACATGCGTCGGGGAGCTTTCCGTGACGAGCTCATATCCGGGTTGGATTGTGACTACGACGTATCGACCTTCATGAGAATGCATAGCCCCATACAACCTCGCCAATACATCCGGATATTTCCCATACTTGATTCGATGATTCGTGATCGTTATATCTGCCAGACTCGGGTCTCCCGATATTGTCCACGTTTGCCCATATTCATCTTTATCTTCTCCGCCAGGGCGATACGTCAACGTACGGTTGTTTTTGCCCGCTGTGACCTGCACATTTTTTCCGTCATTTATCGCTATGAGATCGAGCTTCCCCTCATTTTGCAACCGTTTCACGACGTCTGATAAAGGTACCTTGTCATCATTAACGTAGATATATGCCATCCGTTCATTGGCACTAATCACGATCTGCTCATTAGTCCCTACTGGCTGGTTCAATCTCGCTATGCGGTATCGGTTTAAAAGCGTCCTTAGATCGACAGTAGCCACTTGCCGATCATCCAGCACAGCGCTCTGGGCACTATCTCCCATAACGATCCATACGGCTTTTTTGATGGCCTGATCCCACGAACCATACGCATTCAGTACGACTTGCAACGCTTGATCCGCCTTTTCAATGCCTTTCAATTGAGAGACTCCCTTTTTATGCACAGCCATATCATTCTCTGGGAAGTAGGCGATCGTTACGCTCGGCAATTTCTTTTGCGTGATCAGAAAGGCGGTATCGTGCGCGGAAAATAAGTTGTTCATCCCATATTTATCCCACAATTGAGCATTCTTACTATTGGCAGGGTCTAGTTGTGCAAATGCCGCATAGGAGAGCATTGCGGGTCCTGTTACTTTCCATTGTTGTGGCAATGACGTCGTATTTGCGAGCAAGGGTGGTACTTTCAGAGTATGCTCTGTCTTTCCTCGGAAGACAAGTCCATTAATGGAAGCGGACTGTTTGCCCTTTTCCGCGAGTTCTTCATGAATCGTCTTGATCTGCTTGTTCAGTTGAACATGGTTTAACTGATAGACAGCATCGACGAGAACTTGTGGTTGATCGATTTTCAATGTTTCCTTTGGCCCGTTTCCATAGAAGATCATGCGGTTTTCTTTGCCACTATACCAAACAAGTCCTGGCACATGATGCTGGTCTGCATAGGTTCCGGTTAGCAAGGTACTGTCTATCGTCACGGACATAGTGGGAAAGGAACTGACCATCTGCGGGTAATAATGTCCGTGTGCCATTAAATACTGCAAAGCGGGTACGCTGCCCTTTTGGATAGCTTCACGCAAGGGTTTGTCCATTAATGAATCGATGAGTATCATGATAACAGGCTTGGAAGAGGTGGCGGTACTTTGCAGATGTAGTTCTTCCCTGTGGTTTGCCTTGCAACTAACGATCAGCAAACTTAGCCCTAGCACGAGCAAAAATGAATGTTTCCGATTCCCCTTCATCGGCATCCCCCTTTTTTCCATTTATTTTCTCCTGCCGGTAAAAAAATCATCCAAATTATGGACGAGCATTCTCGTCGCGTGATCCCATAAAAAAAACAACCAGAGAAGTCCCTCCCCGGTTGCATGTGAAATCCCTCATCCCTATTCTATTACCGCTGAGTGAACACTGAAGCGACGCACGACTTCCTCGTCTACCTCCACCCCTAATCCCGGGCGGTCACTCAGGATCAGTTCATTCTTCTGGTAGTTCAGCTTGCCGAAGTCTTGGGAGAACATCAGAGGTCCCACCATCTCATTCGAGAAAATCATCTCTTTTGCGATAGAAAGATGTGCGCCCGCTGCGGTCGCAACAGAAGATTCTACCATCGAGCCGACCTGGCAGCGCATTCCTGCCATTTCTGCTTGAGCTACCAGTTTGCATGCAGGGTACAGACCGCCACATTTCATCAGCTTGATATTGATAAAGTCGGCAGCCTGTCTGTCGATGATCTCGCGCATTTCCTTGTCGCCGTGCAGTCCCTCATCTACCATGACGGGAATGAACGTCTTCTGCCGCACCTGCGCCAACCCAATCAGATCGTCTGCCAGAACCGGCTGTTCGATCCATTCCATCTGACAGTCCTCGACTTGCTTGAGCACCCGCATAGCCGTGGCAGCATCGCACCAGCCTTGGTTCGCGTCCACACGCAGCTGGATGTCAGCGCCAATCGCTTCACGGACAGCCTGGATCCGCTTCACATCGACCAGTGGATTGTCGCCTACCTTGATCTTGATACTCGTATATCCGTCTTGTACGGCTTGCGCGGCTTGGCGAGCCATTTCTTCCGGCGCGAGAATGCTTACAACATAAGGAACGGTCAGCGTTTCATGAGACTTGCCACCTAACAGATTGTAGACGGGCTGGCTTGTCGCTTTTCCCATGGCGTCGTAGCACGCGATATCGATGGCTGCCTTGGCTGTCGGCGCGTGATAGACAGCACTGGACATGATGCGATGAATCTTTTCAATGTCAAAGGGATTCTCCCCAATTAACAAGGGTCCGATGTCTTTTACGAGCATTTCGTACGTGCTGGAAAAGGTTTCTCCCGTCACATGGGAGTCTGGCATTCCCTCCCCATAGCCTGTGATTCCAGTATCTGTGGTGATCTTTACGATAATACTCGGCAGCTCGTGGTACACGTCGTAAGCGACGATGAACGGTCGCAGTAAAGGTAGCTGTGCCGCGAATACTTCAATCGAAATGATTTTCATAGGAACCCCTCCGTTATTCTATCTACGATCAAAATGGTCCGTAATGCATGAGATTGGCAAGGATGACAGCCACGAGTCCGATCCCGAACTGGGTCAAAATCAGGGGCAAGATCCACTTCGCCCAGCGAATCCACGGGATGCCTGCGAGCGCCAATCCAGCCATGAAATAACCGGAAGTCGGGAAAATGATATTGCCGATACCATCTGCCAGTGAGAAGGATAAGACCGCTGTTTGCCTCGTCACCCCGACGAGGTCCGCCAGCGGTGCCATAATCGGCATCGTGAGCGCGGCTTGTCCACTTCCAGACGGCACGACGAAGTGGATCAAAAATTGCAAAATGTACATCCCCGCTGCACTGAGGACAGGCGGGATCTCATCCAAAAGCCCTGAAGCATGGTAGAGCAGCGTATCAATAATGTGACCTTCGCCCAACACGACAAGCGTAGCCCTCGACAGCCCAATGATGAGCGCACCCGTGAGCATTCCCGCTGCCCCTTTCATGAAGGACTCGATCAGCTGATCAGGGGACATCCGGGAGATGAGCGTAATGACGATGGCCAATATGACAAACAGGGCAGAAATCTCGGTAATGTACCACTTAAATTCAAGCACCCCGTAGATCAGGGCGACAAAATTGAGAAGGAAGCAGATCAGCACGAGTTTGTGCGTGCGAGATAACGGCTGTGCTTTCGCCGTATCTGTTGTCTCGATTGTCGCCGCGCCTTCCCCGTAAAATCCGAGCGAGCGATTCTTTTTGACCTTCATCGCATACCGATAGATGAACCCTACCGAGACAAGGTACATGATGACAAACAAGCCGATCCGATAGCCAATTCCTGAAAAAATGGGCAGTTGCGCTATCCCTTGGGCGATTCCTACTGTAAACGGATTCATGATTGCTGTCGTAAAACCGATCGACGCTCCCACGAGGACAATGGCCGTTCCGGTGATCACATCAAATCCGAGGGAGACCGCCAAAGGCACCAGGATCGGGATGTACGCCAATGTTTCCTCCGCCATGCCAGTAAATGCTCCTGCAAAAGCAAAGAACAGCATCATGATGGGAATGAGCCATTTTTCCTTGTTCCCGAGCTTGCGCGACAAGGACCGGATGAACGCATCCACTGCGCCTGTTGCCGTCAACACTCCAAACGTACCACCGATGATTAATACGAAGAAAATGATTTCACCTGCATCCACTAGTCCAGTGTGGATCGCGCTAAACAATTGAAAGAACGTTACGGGTGACGCTTCCCGTTGTTGAAAGGATTGTGGATCGACGACACTTCTTCCATCTACTTCGACGCGCGCATACTCTCCCGCCGGTACGACGTGTGTGAGAATCGTCGCTACGAGCAATACGCCAAACAAAAGCACAAAAACATTAATTCCTCTCTTGCGTCTTGCTGATTGATCCTGGTTGTTTTGAGGCACTTTGACTTCCCCCTTTTGCACTTTTCTGTTTTTTTATAGTAGTCCATCTGAGTATTCTTGAAAAATGAGGTTGTTCAATGATAACGATAAATAAATCCACACATTGGTGAAAACCGCATCTTCCTCTTGCGTTCGTCGCGATAAAAAAAGGCGACTTCGGAAGGATTTGCTTCCGAAAATCGCCCATCATCACCTATCTTTACGCACGAAACGTAGGCCACACATCCAACACCACATCGATAAAGCTGCTGACCGTGCTGTCATCCCGCTGATCCTTTGGGTAGATCAAATGGGTCAATAGTCGATTGGGAAACCGATGCAGTACCTGCAAGTTCCCCTGCTTCACTTCTTTATCAATAATCACGTCACTGATCAAAGCGATCCCCGTTTGAGACATCACTGCTCGCTTAATCGCCTCCTCACTCCCGCATTCAATCGTGGAGGTGGGCTTGCACTTGATCTCATCCAGGCATTCTTTGATGACGCCATCGATGTCATAGGTAATAAAGGGATACTCTTCAAAAAGCTCCGCTGCACTCCCTCGTGATTTGACCATCAACGGATGTGCGACTAGCACCAGATCCTCCTGATCAATCAAGATCTCCTCAATCCCCGGCCGATTGCACGTCCCCGCAATAATACCGAGATCTGCTTTGTTGGAATCTACCAGCTTGACCGTTTCCTTGCTGTTGTAACAGAGGAGCTTCATCTGAACCTGCGGATGAAGCTTGATATAAATACTCAACAGCTGCGACAAATAATAACTGCAATAAAACTCGGGAGCCGCAATACTCAAATTTCCGTAAGGCTTCTCCAGTCTTCGCAAGTCCTGCTCCAGCTCCTCCAAATCTTGAAACAGCTTGTCTGTATGCTTTTTCAACAGCTTACCCGTCGGCGTCAAAAAGGTCCTCTTTCCTACCCTGTTTAACAGAGTGTGACCGATGTCCTTTTCCAAAGCCTGAATTTGTAAGCTGATCGTCGGTTGTGTATAGCGCAGCATTTCTGCGGCTTTCGTGAGATTGAGACACTCCGCAACAACATGGAATGTCCTCAAATGGCGCAATTCCATTTGGCCCCCCTGGGAAACGATTCCGATTCCCTTTCTGTTGGTTTTTGTCCATAGTAGAACATCTCGTTGTTTCAGACAAGGATTACCCAATTAGAAAACTTGGCTACGCCAAGCCTTTGGCGGAGCTGTACAAAAAGAGCTGTCCCCCTAGCCGCAGTCGACTGAGAGACAGCCCATTGATCACAAAACGAAGAACAAGAAACGCAGTACTTCCATATAATCGTTCGTTTCAAATGCGACCGTTTTGTGGCCCGTTTGTTTCGCACCTGGATAAAAGGAACCGCTATAGGCATGGTAGTGCTCACGGAACGCGATTTCGACATGGAACGTTTCAGGTAGTTGAACCATGTATTTGGAAAGGTCATCTGCCAGGACAGCCTGCACCTGCTCCTGAATCTTTTGAAGTGCCAGATTCGGATGGATCGAAATCGATGCGTTGCCGATCCCCTCGCTCACCGATACAGTCTTGATGTTGGGATTGAGCTTTTGGGCATCCTCGCAGATCATCTTGTCACCCGTTGCCAGCAGAACAGGAACGCCTGTATAAGCAGCGGTGTAGGCATTGATGGTCAATTCACTGGCAATTTCTCCGTTTATCTTCACGTATTCATTTCGCATGTTCATGGTATGGGCCAATGGATTTCCGTTCTTTCCACCAGCCGAGTGGTAGCCGATAAAGAATACGCCATCAAAGCTGGAATCTAGCCCCGCCATCATGATGTAAGGGTTATTCGTCCAGCCACGCAAGATTTTCACCTGCTCCGGCAGCTTCGATGGATCCAGGTTTCTCGCGGTGCTGTGCGCGTCCTTCACTAAAATGTCTTCCACACCAGCAGCGAGTGCCGCTTCGCATGCCGCATTTACTTCTTTGGTCATTTGCTCGGTGAAATATTTGCTGAAAGACTTTTCGATGTCGGCTTCGTTCCAGTTGACGATACCGGTTACGCCCTCGATGTCGGCGCTGATAAACAATTTCATACAGATACCTCCCTTTGTTTGTACGCAAGTGATGCCTGAACAAATTGATGAAACAGCTTCAGGAACATCGGATGACGCTTGGTCATACACTCCGGGTGCCATTGGACCCCCAGCAAGAATCGATCTTCTGTGCTCTCTACTGCCTCTACGATACCATCCTCGGAATACGCTGTCGCTACGAGATTTTTCCCGAGAGCTTTGACTGATTGGTGGTGAAAGGAATTCGTGAAGATCCGCTCTGTGCCAAAAATCTCATAGAGTTGAGTGTCTTTCTTGATCTGCACGGAATGATAGAATTCGTCAGATGCGGTGTGCTCCGGATAGTGTCCCAGTGTGCCAGGAACTTGACTGTAAATGTCCTGATAGAGACTTCCCTCCAGCGCGACGTTGATCAATTGGATTCCGCGGCAAATGCCAAAAATGGGCACGTTTTTCTCATACGCATTTTTAAACAGAGACAATTCATACTCATCCCGGATCGAGGACATCGAATGCAGTTCCTTTACCGGATTCTCGCCATAAAAATAAGGGGCGATATCGTTCCCACCTGTAAAGAGAATCCCGTCTACCATGTCTATGTAATCTTCGTAATTCGTTTCATTGGCAACGATGGGAATGTTGACGGGCAGTCCTCCTGCCGCGTAGATCGAATCCGTATAATTTTTGCTCACCGAGCTGTACTTGGACGACTCGGACAGGAATGTGGTCACTCCAATAATCGGTTTCATCGTTGTTTCTCCTTCACGAGGCAGGGCCGAAAAGCGAATGCTCCCCGACCCTTCCCCATTCAAATGGATTATTCTACGTGCGCGTATTCAAAGATGGTATGGCCGATGTAGTTTTTCAGAACACCTTTGACATTTGGCTTCGCCAGGAATTGATCCTCGTAGAAGCGCAGTGGCATCAATGGCATTTCATCCACCAAGATTTTCTCAGCCTTCACAAAGTTCTCCATACGCTTCGCCTGATCGGAGATTTTGCGGTTCTCCTCTAGCAAGCTATCGTACTCTTTACTACTCCAACGCATGTCATCAGAGGTGTTGACACCCTCAAAAATATCGAGGTTCGTCATTGGGTCTGGATAGTCACCTGTCCAACCATCGGATGCGATGTTAAAGTTTCCATTCTCGATCTCATCCCAATAGACTTTCGATTCAAACGTTTCAATGTTCACATCTACACCCAGATTTTGTTTCCACATACTTTGCAGGGCTTGCGCGATATCTTTATCCGATTGGCTTGCCATGACGATCATCGTGACCTCTGGAATTCCTTTGCCATCCGGATAGCCTGCTTCGGCTAACAGTTTTTTCGCTTCATCGACGTTTTCCGTAAACAGGTTGCCGACTACATCGCGATAGTCCTTGTCTTTTTGCACACCATCTGGAATACCATATGGGACCATACCAAACGCAGGTTTTTCTACGGATTGGACAATGCTCTTGATGATTTGTTCACGGTTGATCGCCATGCTAAATGCCTTACGTACTTTGGCATCGTCAAAAGGTTTTTTGGATGCGTTGAAATCAAAATACTGCATCCCGATACGCGGAATCGAGAAGAACTCTGGCGTACTCTCGTATCGCTTCATTCCCTCAGGGGTCATGTTATCGGAAACTTGAATTTCATCGTTGGTGTAAGCCGCCAGCTCTGCCTCACTGGATTCGATGAACACGATTTCCAGCGTATCCAGTTTCACTTTGTCCGCTTCCAAATAGTTAGGATTTTTCTTCAGGACATATTTTTCTTTTGGCTTCAATTCACTGAGCATGAATGGACCGGTCGTCAGATAGGTCTCAGGAGATTTGGTCCAGCCTTCTTTTTCCACGGCATCTTTTCGTACAGGATAATACGCCGTGACGCACAGCAGCTCCAGGAAGTATGGCGTTGGATTCTCCAGCGTCACTTCGAGTGTGCTTTCGTCTACAGCTTTTACGCCTACGTCTTCTGCTTTTGCTTTTTTCTCGTTGTAAGCTTTTCCGTTTTTGAGGTAGTACAGATAGAAAGCTGCACCTGAAGCAACTTCAGGGTTCAACACGCGCTTCCAGGAGTACTCAAAGTCTTGAGCAGTTACTGGCTTTCCATCGGACCACTTGGCGTTTTTGTTGATTTTAAAGGTGTACTTGGTTCCTGTCGCATCCAATTCAGAGCTTTCTGCTAAGGACGGAACAGGCTTTTTCCCAGATTCATCGATTTTATAAAGGCCTCTGAACAAGTTTTGCAGCACAATGGAGGAACGTGCATACACGTTTAACGTTGGATCCATTTCCTCCGGTTCCTTGCTTAATGCATACACGATCTTTTGCTCCACTGCCGGCTTTTCCCCTTCAGCTTTTGGAGCGGTCTGTCCCTGGTTCGGCTGACCTTGTGGTGCCGTTGTGGAACTGCTACATCCAGCAGTCACGGATGTGATCGCCAAGAGTGCTGCGAGCACCAAGCCCATCCTCTTTTTCATACTCGTCCCCCCGTTTTTTTGCATATTATATGAGCTGTCAGGAATGAGACAGCATTCATATCTTTGGGAATGGCAGCGTTACGGTCAATCGATCAAATGGCACGCCACGACGTGTCCATTCCCCATATCCCGCAAGCCGGGCTTCTCCTCCGCACACTTGCTCATCGCATAGGCGCAGCGCGTCCGAAATGCACAGCCGCTCGGCGGATTCAACGGACTCGGCACATCGCCCTGCAAGTGAATCCGTTCGCTTCGCTCGGCTGTATCCGGATCAGCAATAGGCACGGCAGACAGCAGAGCTCGAGTATAGGGATGCTGCATGTTCGTATAAAGCTCATTGACCTCTGCATACTCCACCAGACTCCCCAGGTACATGACGCCTACTTTGTGAGAGATATGTCTGACCATCGATAAGTCGTGGGATACAAATAAGTAGGTTAGGCCAAAGCGCTCCTGAAGCTCCTCAAGCATATTGACCACTTGCGCCTGGATGGACACGTCCAGCGCGGAAATCGGCTCATCACAAACGATGAATTCGGGCTCGACGGCCAAGGCTCGAGCAATCCCGATCCGCTGGCGCTGGCCACCGGAAAATTCATGCGGGTAGCGGTTGAGGTGATCTGCTTTTAGGCCTACCAGCTCGATCAGTTCTTTGACGCGATCCCTTCGATCCTTCCCCTGGTAAATGTTATGTACCACCAGCGGATCACCCACGATCTCTGCTATCGTCATCCGAGGGTCCAACGATGCGTAAGGGTCTTGAAAAATCATCTGCATTTTCTTGCGATAGGGCAGCATCTCTTTGTGGTTCAGTCCACTGATCGACTGCCCGTCGTACAAAATGTCACCGGATGTTGGTTCATACAGCTTCAACAGCGTTCTCCCGATGGTCGTTTTGCCACAACCGGACTCCCCAACGAGACCAAAGGTTTCCCCTTTCATGATGCTAAAGCTGACGTCGTCTACTGCTTTTAACATCGTGGAATTTCGGCCCAAAAAGCTTTTGTGCACTTCAAAGTACTTCTTTACATTCCGTACCTCTACCAGTCCTTGCTTGGCTTCCCCCATTAACTGATCACCTCTTTCGCATGTGGCGCAGCTTTCGGATGCATGAGCCAGCACGCTGCCAGATGAGTTTCAGACAAAGATACCTGCTGAGGAGGAAGCTTCTCACAGATTTTCATGGCATAAGGACATCTCGCGGTAAATGCACAGCCTGCCGGGGGTCTCAGCAAATCTGGAGGACTGCCCGGGATGGAAATGAGCTTTTGCTTTTCTCCCTCCGAAAATTGCGGAATCGACCGGAGCAATCCCCAAGTGTACGGGTGCTTGGGCTCATAAAAGATTTCACGCGTCGTCCCCTGCTCGACGATCGTGCCACCGTACATGACAACGATTCGGTTGCACATATTGGCGATCACACCGAGGTCATGGGTAATCATCACGATGGAGACATTCAGTTTGTTTCGAAGATCGCGCATGAGGTCGAGAATCTGCGCCTGAATAGTCACATCCAGCGCTGTAGTCGGCTCATCCGCAATCAGCAGCTTGGGAGAACAGGACAGAGCGATCGCGATCATCACCCGTTGCCTCATTCCCCCGGAAAACTCATGAGGATACTGCTTCAGCCTTCTCTCCGGACTCGGGATTTCAACCATCTTCAAAATCTCAATCGCTTTCTTTCGCGCTTCTTCCTTGGATAGCTTTTGGTGAATTCTGAGCGGCTCCATGATCTGCTCGCCCACCGTAAAGAGCGGATTCAGGGATGTCATCGGATCCTGAAAAATCATGCCGATGTCGTTCCCCAGCATTTTTCTCATCGCTTTTTGATCTGTGTTTACGAGCTCCGTCCCATCGAACATGACACTGTCCGCTTCGAGCTTGGCATTTTGCGGGAGCAGCTTCAAAAGAGAGAGCATGGACACGCTTTTACCTGAACCAGACTCTCCTACGATCCCGATTGATTCTCCTTTGTTCACGTGAAAGGAAATACCTCGGACCGCCTGTACCTGCCCAGCTTCTATATGAAAGGTCGTCTTCAGATTCTGCACATCGAGTAATTTCACGTTAACACCCGCCTTTATTTCTTTAACCTCGGATCCAAGGCATCCCGCAGTCCATCCCCGATGAAGTTCAGCGCAAACATCGTGACACTTATCGCGATAGCCGGGAACAGCATTTGATAGGGCTGGGTAAACAAGGTAGGGACCGCATCATTGACGAGAGTGCCCCAGCTCGCCATCGGTACCTGAATGCCAATTCCTAAAAAGCTGAGGAACGCCTCCGTGAAAATCGCCGAAGGAACCAGGAAAGTGACCGTCACGATAATCGGACCCATACTATTCGGGATGAGATGCTTAAACAAAATCCGCATGTTGGACGACCCTGTGGCTCTCGCCGCCAGCACGTACTCCTGGTGTTTGAGTGAAATGACCTGCGAACGTACCATTCGCGCGGTTCCGATCCAGTAGGTCAACGACATGGCGATCAATATGCTTTCGATCGTATTCCCCAAAAACATCATTAAAAGGATAATGTAGAGCAATTCTGGAACGCCGATCATGATATCGACTATACGCATCATCACCATGTCTACTTTGCCGCCGAAGTACCCGGATATTCCACCGTAAATGACGCCGATCACCAGATTGATGGCTGCTACCGCGACACCGATCGTCAAGCTGATCCTCGCCCCGTACATAGCGCGGACGAAAATATCGCGCCCGAATTTGTCTGTACCAAACCAGTGCTCTCCCGAAGGGCCCTGATTTTGGTTGGCGATGTCCTGTCCATCGTATGTGTACTGCGAAAATATCGGCCCCAGTATGGCGGCGATGGCAATGACCAAGATGATGAACAATCCGATCATCGCCAGTGGATCTTTGCGAAACCGGCTCCATGCATCCTGCCAATACGACTTGCTCGGTCGGGCTATCGCTTCACTCTGCCTCGTGGAATCCTCCAGCCTGACAAAGTCCTCATCAGGGAGATTCGCCCATGCCGGGTCCATGTCGGATAAAGAAACAGCCCCGTCGTTCCTTTTCGCTGCATAATTCATCCTGGCTTCACCTACTCTTCAATTTTTACCCGCCGGTCGATAATGGCGTAAAGAATGTCTACGATAAAGTTTGCTATGATGATGAACAGCCCGAGAAAGACGGTCAGCCCCAGGATGACGGAATAATCGCGATCGCTAATCCCCGTCACGAAATCCCTGCCGATGCCCGGAATGGAGAATACCCTCTCCACGATGAAGCTTCCGGTCAAGAGCGCAGCCACGAGAGGCCCCAAATAAGTAACGATCGGTATGATGGCATTTTTGAGTGCGTGCTTGAAAATGACACGATATTCGGGAACCCCTTTGGCTCTGGCCGTCAGGATGTAGTCCTGGCGCATCACTTCCAGCATGCTGGACCTCATGAGTCGGGCGATGTAGGCGATCGGGCCAAAAGCGAGGCCAATGACAGGAAGAATATAATGCTTCCAACTGGAGAGCCCGTATGTAGGCAGCAGCTTGAGAACGACAGCGAACAAAAACAGCATGAGAACGGTCATGACGAAGTTCGGAATGGAAATACCGATGGTGGCTACGATCATCGAAGCCCAATCCGCCCACTTCCCTCTTTTAATAGCAGAAGTGATGCCGAGCAGCATGCCGATAATGAGCGCGATGATGATGGCGATCAGCCCGACTTTTGCGGAGACGGGGAACCCTCGTGAGATCAGCTCATTAACCGTGACGTCCGATTGCTTGAAGGAGAAGCCGAGATCTCCTTGCAAAATACTTTTCAAGTAGTTCACGTACTGAACACTCAGCGGTTCATTCAAACCAAATTTTTCCTCCATCTTCTCCATGACGCTCTTGGGTACTTTCCTCTCCTCAGCTGGACTGAAAGGGCCGCCTGGTACAGCGTGCATCAGGAAAAAGGTGATAGTGACGAGGACAAACATCGTAAGAATACTCGCAAAGAAACGTTTGACGATATAACCAGCCATCTCGAACCGAACCTCCTTTTACGCGTTTACGAATTGTTCCTGACTTTTACTTCCTGAGCCAACCGTTGCAGATCAATTCGGTAAATGGGTCGCGGTCTGCCTCTTTGGCTCATTGATTCGCTGCCGATGGCTTCAGCAATTCCCTTTTCCTTCATTTTTTGAACCATTCGGGCTGCATTTCGCTCCCCCGTATTCATGCCGACACTGATTTCCCGCGTCGTCACTTCATTCTTTTGTATGAGCTGCAGCCATGAAAACAGCTTGCGCATGGAAGTGGAGACGAAATCCCCCCGTTGCTCGTCAATGAGGGAGTAATCCAGCGTATTTCGCGTCCCGAGCGGACCGAGCACTTTCATTTGATCATCGATGAGATACGCGCTGTTGCCTGAATTACGAATAGCAAAGTCGACGGCTCGGTTGGCGTTGTACAAAGCTCGTTCTACCGTTTCCCCCATCCCGATGCCCAGGTTGATCGTTCCCAGCTCCCCGCTCCCATTTTTCAGGATCGGAAAGCTCTTGAAGTCCTTGGTCACTTTCTCCACGATCCCACGAGTGGTGTACAGCGTGTACTCGCCAGGGTCTGCACTTGTCGTGGAGGCGAACAATCGCTTGCTGAAATCGGTAATTTTCTTTTGAAATCGCTCGAGGGTACCTTTCTCTTTTTCCCGACCCTGCTTACCATCCACCGCTGGTTCAATCTTGAATTGCAGAACCGTCACTTGCGCCAGCTGTTTCTTTTGCTCCTTCACCATCCACAGTGCCTTGTCGATCGTATCGCGGATGAGCTGCTTCGTGCTCTTAATGAAGAAGACAGGAAGGTGATTGGCCTTCAGCCGCTGGTAGACGGAATGAATGCTGGTCGCGACGACCTGGGCTTTTCCCTCTTGCCACAAAGCCATATGATGCTCGTACAGCTCCTCAGAGTTTTGGAAGCCGTCCATGTTCTTGTAGTACCAGTTGGCATTAGGTGCTTCGATTTCATCAAAGGCTTCATGCAAATTCTTTACTGGCACACCATCAAAGCTAATGATGGGAAAGAAATGATAATGGCGATAAATTTGCAAAATTACTTTGTACAGCTCGGCTCCGTCAAAAGGAATGAACACGGAGCACGCGTGAGTGGGGATCAGGTCTTGTGTGATCAGAAACGGTACGTCTCCGCTGAAAAAGTAAACGTCGAATACCTCCATGGTTTCTTGGAACAAATCTCGCACATGTTTCTCCGAATCGTAGATGAGCTTGGTCGGTTCGATATACGGAAATTCCTCCAATACTTCACAGATGTCATCAACTAAAAGCTTGGGTCCAATGACTGCGAATGACAAATGCAACAAATCACCTTCTACTTGTCTTTAATTAGTCTGTTATTCGTAAAAAACTAGAGAAAAGGTAAAAAAACCCAGTAAATAAGACTAAATTTCCAATCAAACACATTAAAATTGTTCTCTAATATGTCTGTAATTCAACTTAAATTAATGTTATGCACAAAACTCTAAATTGTCAATCTATAATAAATATTCTGTATAAAATTGCGTCAGCTTTTCTTACATGACATATCCACGTCCGAAATAACTATCTCTCTTCTATATATAAAAAGCCGTCCTCCCTCCGAAAATGATCAGGATAAGAGAACGGCCATACAGCTTAGCGCCCTGCTTGCAATTGATTATTCCTTGTTTTTGATCGCCTGTTCTGGCAGTAACCGATCGATGGAAAACACGTTCGCCAATCGCAACGGAGTAAAGCTGGAGGCAAAGCCGAAGCAGAGCTCCGCTTTTTGTGGGTGCTTAGGATCAGGAATGCGAACCGCCATCCCCTCTGGCTCACGGAAGCTCATGTCATCTCCCGCTGTAATCAGTTGTTTGTCTACCACTTCACCTGTGTTCAGGTTGACTGCCGTGATGTACGTGCTGCCCGTCGGTTCCACAGAGCCACTTGTTCCGTAAGCGCTACCTTCCAGCAAGTACAAGTAGCCGCCATAAGATGCAAACCCTTGAAAAGTCCCTACACTAGGCTGTGGCACATCCGCAATCGGAGTATATTGCTTGCGCTTTACCTTATCCAGCTCGAATACACCGAAGTGAAAAGCACCGTCCTGGCGATAACGCATCGTCAGCAGTCCGTTTGCCTGATCGATATTCACGGTGGTTCGATCCACGCCCTCGATCAGTTGATGCTTTTCCAGTTCATCGGAGTCAGGTGTCAAAATCTTTCCGTTTTCAAAAGGAAATCTCGCGAGCTGTGTTCCCCACCCGCTGCTGCCTTCGGTGACGGAATCGGTCTCTATCCATAAATAGGTCGTATCCCCTACTGCTTCTACACCCATTTGGACGCCATGACCGAATCCTTTCAAGAACATGTAGCCCAGCTTATTTCCTTCCAGATCCAGCTGAGTTAACGTCATGTCCCCGTTTTTATCGCGCTGCGCTCCTGTGACGGGGCCGTTTTCTCCCGGTAGCTGCTGACCTCCTGCCATCAATTGCAGCACGTACATTTTCTTGTTCACGTCATCGACGGCAAAGGATTGCATGACCGTCCCATTGTGCAATTCTGTATTCCGAACCAGCTGCGTCGCGGGCTCGGAAAGATCAAACACTTTGGACTTTAACGGCGATTTTTCCGCATGTACGTTTGGTACCGCAGACACAAGTAAACCTACAACCGCCAGACCCGTCACAAGCTTTGCTACTCGATTTCTATGGACCAGTGTGTGTAATAGCTGCTTGCTCTTCTCGGTAAAGAGATTCATCCTACTACCTCCTGATTTTCATTCCGTGGTTACTCGTTCTGCTTTTGCTTGATTCGCTTGAGCTCTTTCATGACGAGTCCTCCGCGCCCGAACACATCATGCAGCCGGATGTACTGGCGATAGAGGTCATCGTAAACAGCTTTGTGTTCGGGTATGGGACGGAAGATTTCCTCTCTTACCCTCGCCATACGGACAGCGGCAGTTGCGAGATCCGGGTAGCCGCCACGCTCAGGGCCTGCTGCTACTGCGCCATGGATCGCTGCGCCGAGGGCCGACGTTTCCGTTGTAGCGGCTATTTTGATTTCTCGTCCTGTCACATCCGCGTAAATTTGCATAAACAAGCGATTCCGCTGGGGCAAGCCACCGCAGGCAAAGATCTCCTCTACTTGAACCCCCGCTTCCTCAAACGCCTCCATAATCTTGCGTGTACCAAAGGCAGTAGATTCTAAAAGAGCACGGTAAATCTCCGCTGGCTTGGTCGCGAGCGTCAGGCCGATGATAAGACCGGACAAATCCGTATCCTCTAGCACGGAACGATTGCCGTTCCACCAGTCCAATGCCAAGAGTCCGTGTTGGCCCTGTCTGAGCTCGGCAGCTCGACGTTCCAGCCAAGAGTGGACACTTATGCCCACCTGTGAAGCAGACTCCTGCACGTAACTGGGGACGGCTTGCTCACAATACCAGCCAAACAGATCACCG
The DNA here is from genome assembly GCF_001420695.1 of Brevibacillus choshinensis. Lineage (NCBI taxonomy): Bacteria > Bacillati > Bacillota > Bacilli > Caryophanales > Paenibacillaceae > Brevibacillus > Brevibacillus choshinensis. Next base: position 724,997 of record NZ_LJJB01000010.1, read on the forward strand.
ACAGCCGGTTGTCCCGCCTCATACCCATACAAGCCGGTAATCATGCCGTCTTCCACGACACCGCTCACGCCCTCCACCGTCACTTCTTTATGGCTGAGGACAAGATGGCAGAGAGACGTACCCATCGCCATGACCATTTGACCGGAACGAACAGCACCACTACCCGGGACACCTGCATGCGCGTCGATAATCGCTACCGCTACAGCCGTTCCCGAACACAATCCCATCATCTCAGCAGCCTCTACAGTCAGTTCACCTGCTCGGGTGCCCAATGGAAGGATATCGCCTGCTAGCTTCGTTTCGGTCAAATCCACCAGTCTTTCATCCAGCTGCTTGAAAAAATGAGAGGACGGATAGCCATCCTGCTTGTGCCAAAAAGCCTTGTAGCCCGCACTGCAGTTGCTTCTCACTAGCTTCCCCGTCAGTTGCTGTACGATCCAGTCTCCTGCTTCCACAAAGCGATGGGCTGCTCGGTAAATGTCAGGAGCTTCATTCAGCACTTGCCAAACTTTCGCCACCATCCACTCCGAGGAGCTTTTCCCGCCATATCGCTCCATGAACGTCTCGCCACTGGCTTTTGCCCATTCGTTGATTCGATCCGCCTCCTTTTGCGCAGCGTGATGCTTCCACAGCTTGACGTACGCATGTGGATCGTCACTATAACGTGTCTGTACGCACAAAGGCTGACCCTCAACATCCACCGGCAATATCGTGCACGAAGTAAAATCCACTCCGATCCCGATGACTTGCGATGGACTCACACCGGATATACGAAGGACTTCGGGGACAGAGCTCCTCAATACTTCCAGATAATCATCCGGGTGCTGCAGCGCCCAGTCATGACCAAGCGCTTTTCCCGATCCCGGCAGTCTCTCCACGATCGTCCCATGTCGGTACGGCGTCGAGTGAATGGCGAGCTCGCCCCCTAGCTCCACATCCGCGATCACAACTCTGCCTGACTCCGTACCAAAATCAATCCCTATGACATATCGTTTCTCCATGGGCTTTTCCTCTCCTCAAGCATTCGCTAGTGTGAGAAGACGATGTCTCTCTATTGATTCATTCGCTCTCGTATTTGCATGGCAGGAAGCGGATTGTTCACCGTCATCAGCGAAGAACCGCATCCCAGCGCGTAATAGACTTGCTGCTCGTCGTCTGGGGAATAGCACCAGGGGAGTATTCCCCGCTCTCGATATTCCTGTACGAGCTGCGGAGTCAAAAGCTTCATGCTGATGCCGACCGCCCACATTTTGGACAAAGTCCCGTCTGGTCCGTCTACATAGTTGAACATCAGCTCTCCGGGAAAGCCTTGTGTTTTACAATGGTACCTATCATGTAGATGAGCAATGACTTCTGCATCAAAGCTAGTGAACACACAGTTCGATAGAATCCCGCGCTCCCGGAGGATGGAGACCGCGGTATCCGCGACCTCCTTGGCATCCGGGCTCGGCTTGATTTCCACATTTAGCAGGACATGCGGGTAAGCGGCCAGCAGCTCGCACAGCTCTACTAAAGTAGGAATCTTGAGTCCCTCGTACACCTTCCCGAACCATCCGCCGGCATCGAGTTGTTTCAGCTCTTCCATCGTGTAGTCGCTCACTTTTCCTGATCCATCAGTCGTCCGGTCTACGGTTTCATCGTGAATGACCATGATGACCCGGTCTTTGGAGAAGCGCAGATCAAACTCCAGCATGTCGGCTCCCAGCTCCATGGCCCGTTGAAAGGCGAGCAGTGTATTCTCGGGATAAGCGGACTTCCAGCCTCTGTGTGCAGATACGATGATCGTTTGCTGATTCTGCAGTTTTTCGATCATGGTGATGCTCCTCCTCCATTACTCACTGAGTAGACGATCGGCTTCTTTCTTGAACGTATCAAGTGTTGGTTCGATTTTTTGATTGTCGTACATGATCGCCTGAATCGCCTTGAAGAACTCTTGCATGATCTGCGGCCAAGCTACGTCCTTATTCGTATCTACAGCGTATTGCAGCTGGTCATAAGCGACCTTGCGATTTGGATCCTTTGCCCAAAGTTCTTTGATTGGCTCGGATTCTACCATCTTTTTCGTGAACGGCAAGTAACCGGAATCCAGAATAAACTGCTGGCCACCCTTTGGATCTGTATTCACCCAATTGATAAACTCCCAAGCTGCGTCCTTTTTGCTAGAGTCAGTCAGCATCGCGATGTTGGCTCCACCAGTCGGCGTCGCAAAAGCAGCATCTTTTGGCAGGAAGGCGGTCACGTAATCAAATTTGGCGTTGCTCTTCACGGTTCCCATCACACCTGTGGACTGGAACATAATGCCGATCTTTTCACTGGTAAACATCTGGTTGACGATATTGCCAGAGTCCTGTGCAGGCGGGTAGTACAGGGCGCCTGTGCTCTGCAAGTCTTTCAAGTATTGGAACGCTTTTACCCCTTCACCCTTATCAAAGCCGATCGAAGTGCCTTCGTCATTGAAAAACTTTCCTCCGGCTTGGCTGATCATGGCGATGGGATACCACGTATCGTAAGGCATGCTGAGACCGTAACGTTTGACTTCCCCGTTTTCTTTTACGACGAGCGCTTCGGATACTTTCTTCAGTTCATCCCAAGTCGTAGGGATTGCCAGACCTTTTTCATCCAGCATCGTCTTGTTGATGTGCATGATCGGCGTCGAACGATTGAGTGGCAGCGACACTAGCTTGTCATGAAATACCGAGTGTCCCATCAGACCTTCTGGAAAATCATCCTTGCTCGTATTGGACTTTGCCATGAATGGAGTCAAGTCTTCCAAGACCTCTGCTTCGGCAAACATCTGCACGTACGCGCGCTCCAGCATGGTAATGTCTGGGGCTGTCTTGGCCGCAATCGACTGCTGCAGCTTGGTGACCGTCTCGTCGTAGCTGCCTTGGAACGTCCCGACTACTTCGATATTTTCATGCGCATCATTAAAACGCTTGATCATGGCACTGATGTATTCACCGTTTTTACCGCCCAAGGAATGCCAGAATTGCACAGTAGTCTTGCCTGCCGGGCTCGATGCAGCAGGGGGCTGGTTGGAGGGCGCAGGCGAGGAGGCTTGCGGATCGCTTCCCGAACATCCTGCGAGTACTCCGGAAACCACGGTTGTCGCCGCCAGTACGATAGCTGATAACTTTTTGTTCATAGAAATTCCTCCATTCATCTTTTATTTGATGCCGGAATAAACGAATGCCTTGACGATTTGTCTGGAAGCAAACAGGTACACGATCAGGATCGGAACGACCAGAACCACGTTGCCCGCCATGATGATGTGCCAGTTGCTGATACCCTCTGTCTCACGCAGCATGGCAATTCCCATGGTAAGCGGACGGACTGCCTCTGAATCTGTCATAACCAGTGGCCAGAAATAGTCATTCCAGTGACTGACGAAGCTGAACAGTGCGACAGTGGAGATCGCAGGCATGGACATCGGAATCATGATCTTCCAAATAATCTTGAATTCGCTCGCATTATCCAATCTGGCTGACTCGATAATCTCCTGAGGGATCTGCATGAAATACTGCCTGAGGAGGAAGATGCCAAATGCATTGGACATAAAAGGAAGGATTTGGGGCCAAAGCGATTTGATCATGCCTGCATCCGCCAACATCAGATAAACAGGGATAAAAGTGACCTGTCCCGGAATCATGAAGGCGAGCAAGACCATGCCAAACAGAATTTTGTTCCCGAAAAACCTGTATTGCGCGAATGCGTAGGCGGCTGGGATCATGACCGCCAGCTGCAGCACGATAATCGAGGTCGTGACGATCACGGAGTTTTTAAAATAGGTCAGGAATGGTCCGGAGCTCATGGCTTCCACAAAGTTGCTCCATTGCGGTGAAGAAGGGACCCAGGTAGGCGGGAACGTCATCGTCTCCTCGAATGTCTGGAGCGAGGTAGAGATCATCCATAGAAACGGAAAGATAAACCCCATCAGGACGACGGCCTTCCAGAACATGCTCCATGTCTTTTGGACAGGACCGGTTCCTGGTTCAGGACCGGCTCCCGGCTGCTTCTTGCCAGCTTGTTTTTCTCGTAGCGACAGCACCGGCATGGCACCTCCTTTTCGAAGTCGTATCGTGGGAGATTATTGGTAGTGAACCTTTTTGGACAGCAAACGGAAGTAGATGAAGGTCAGCACCGTAATAATTGCCATCAAAACTACTCCAGTGGCGGACGCATAGCCGATGCTGTTCGTTCTGAATTCATAGATGTAGTAAACGAGCGTGGTCGTGGAGCCATTTGGTCCCCCGCCCGTCATGATTTTGACAGTATCGAACACTTTAAACGAACCAATGGTCATGATCACCAGAATGAAAAATAGCTGGGGTGAAATCATCGGCAGCGTAATTTTGTAGAACACTTTGAATTTGCTGGCATTATCAAGCGCAGCAGCCTCATAGATCGTCTGCGGGATGTTTTTCAAGGCGGCTACGATGAGCAACGAGTAGTAACCGACGTTTTGCCATACCGAGACGATGATGACGGATAAAAGCGAGGTACTGGAGCTTTGCAGCCATGGTAGAGCTGGTAGTCCAATCGCTTTCAGCGCAAAATTGAGCAGCCCGTAATTGGGTTCCATCAGCCACATCCACACCAGCGCAATCGATACGATCGAGATGATATGCGGGGTAAAAATACCAGCTTGCACAATCGCGTTGAAACGGGTATTTTGGTTCAACCATAAGGCGATGACGAGTGACAGCACCATCGTTACCGCGACCACTCCGACCGTGTATAAAACGGTTGTGGTCAAAGCGTTGTAGAAATCGCCGCGGGAGAAGATTTCCGTGTAGTTATCGGCCCCGATGAACTTGCTTTTGTCCTTGTTCAACAAGTTGTACTTGAACATACTCAGCTTGATTAAATAAAGAATGGGGTATACGACAAATAGGAGGATGCCGATCATGGCTGGCAGGACCAAGGCATACGGGCGGACCTTTTGCCAGACTCTCGTCTTATTCATGCTGCTGTCCTCGCAGTGCCATCAAATATGCACCATGGCGAACGTCATCCTGCGCGATGCGATGCTCGTCTTGCCCAAAAAAGAAGAGTTTGGAAGCATCGACACTGAGATAGACCTCTTGATCGACGGTGAAGCGGTCTTCCGTGCATTTGATCATAAACGAGTGCTGCTTCGTCTTTACCTGATAGATCGTTTCGGAACCGAGCATCTCCCTCGTCACGATCAGACCGCGGACGGAAAAATGGGAATCCTGGCGTTCAGACGTCAATACACCACTCTCTGGTCGGAAGCCGAACTTCACCTCGTCTCCCCCCAAGTCTCCCACGTTCATTGGAGGAACCCCGATAAACTGCGCCGCAAACAGATTGTTCGGTTGGCGGTAGATGACTTCAGGAGCAGCCTCCTGTTGAATGCGTCCCTGATTCATCAAGACAATCGTGTCTGCCATCGACATCGCTTCCACCTGATCATGCGTCACATAGACAAAGGTGGTACCCAGCTTTTTATGTAGCTCTATCAGTTCGATGCGCATTTGTGCGCGAAGCTTGGCGTCCAGATTGGATAAAGGTTCATCCATGAGAAAGACGGACGGCTTTTTAACCATCGCGCGGGCGAGTGCTACCCTCTGTCTCTGTCCACCCGAGAGCATCGACGGCCTGCGATTCAGGTACGGACTTAATCCGACTGTCTCGCTGATGGTTTCTACCAAACGGTTTCTTTCCTCTTTTCCCACCTTGTTGTTCTTCAAGCCAAATTCAATGTTCTCTCGTACGGTCATTGTGGGGTACAGGGCGTAGTTTTGAAACACCATGGCTACCCCTCTCTGCCCTGGAGCAATGTCTGTGACATCCTCTCCACCGATGAGCACCGAGCCAGCGGTCTGGCGATCCAGCCCTGCGATCATCCGCAGCAGTGTCGTTTTCCCACAACCCGAAGGCCCAACCAACACGGTAAACTTTCCATCCTCAATCTTCAGGTTCAAATCTTTGATGATGACATTTTTCTCAAACGCTTGCGTAACATTAACAAACTCAATAGATGCCAATCGTACTCCTCCCCGTCCTGCACTCCCCGCATTCTCTCGTCTTGTGGGAGAAGCAGTTTTGCTCGATAATGTTCATTTGTGTTCGTTTTTATTATAAAAGGGCTTTTTACTGAAAATATTAAGCACATTTTAAGAAATCGTAAACTTGCATGATGACGCTTACATTTTTGTCTTTTTCTAGCGACATGGAAAGGAGGAGCTTTTTGTGACATCGCCCTCTCCTCCTCTATGTCGTTTTTTACTCGTCAAATCTGCTCTGTGCTATAATCCTTGGTAAGACTTGCACTGTGTTTACCAGTGAAAGTCGAGGTAGGTTTTTTTCCAGTCTCTGTGTGCCAAGGCAGATTCCATTGCGCCAACAAAGTCTTCTGCCTTGGCCACCACTGTGTAGGACTCAGGGATTAAATGCCTCAAGGTATCCTGACAATCCTTTTGCTCCATGACCCGTAATACTTCCTCAAAGTCCGGAATCGAACTGCGGCTGCTACCGCAGATGGTAAGTCCCTTCTCCAGCACGTCACGTGTATTGATCGGAACCAAATCCTCGCTGACACCCATCGCGATGAGATGTCCCCCTGCATTCAACAGGCTAATCCCTTGATTGATCGCACTCTCGCTGAATTTTCCTCCCGTGCATTCCACGACGATATCCACTTTGTCTCCTGTTTGAAAATCGTAATGCTGCACCATTTCCGTACGGGCAAACGTGATTTGATCCAGCTTCTCCCGGATCGCTCCGAATACAGTCAACCGATCTGTTCCAATCCCAAAAGCGTGATGGAGCATGGCTGCCGTCAAATACCCGACTGGTCCGTCGCCAAAGACAGCAATCTTTGCCCGACTCAGCAAGTCGTTCACTGGCCTTAGCGCTCGATAGGAAACACTGCACAGCTCGGTCAACACGGCGATTTCATCAGGGATGGACTCCGGAATTGGGATGGCACATTCTTCTGGAATGACCAATCTACTCTGTGCGATTCCATCCGTGCCACTCCCTAAAAACTGGCTGTGCGAGCAGTAATTATCCGCAATTTCCCCCCTACACGCCGGACAGCAGAGCGCAGGCTCCACATCCTGAAGCAAAAAGCCCGCCACATAAGGAACAATCACAACCTTCTGACTATGCGGAAGAATCGTGGACTCCCCTCCTACAATCGTGCCGATCCCTTCGTGCAAGAGAGCCATCGGCAGTTTCTTCGCCAGTACTTCTGGCTTTCTGGTCCCTCCAAAATAACGAAGGTCAGCGTGACAAATGCTGGCGAGAGTCGGTTCAACTACGACATACCCCTCGGGAACACTGCGATGGATATCCTGCTCCAAAACCACGTGGGGCTCCGTCAAGCGCAGCGTTCGCGAATGTACTGTTTCTGTTGTTGTGGTGCCCACCAACAGAACACCTCCATCTGAAGTTTCTATGATTATGAATTCCGGGCCTATGAGAGCACCCAGAGAGATTCACCTGCTAGACCGTGATAACATTGACACCCGTATCCTGAAAGGGCTTAATGTCGTATTCCGGCACTTCTCTACCTGTAATCAATGTGTGAATCGAGCTGTTTGGGGCTACCTTGTATAAGGAAAGCTTGCCGATCTTCGTATCATCAGCCACGACGATGACCTCTTGAGCTGCGGCGATCATGCCCTGTTTTGCCAGCACCAGCTGCGCCTCTGGATGCATCAAACCATGCTTGGGATGGATAGCGGGTGTGCCGATAAACGCCTTGGACACATGCAGAGAACGGAGCACGTGATCCGTAAACATTCCGTTAAGCATAAAACTCGATGGGTAGAGCTCTCCACCCGTTACCGTGACCTTTACGCCTGGAGCATCCCGCAGCTCGGCCGCTACGTTGATATCATTCGTAACAACCGTGAGATTGGAGCGGTTCACCAAATTTTTCGCGATATGCAGCGTAGTCGTCCCTGAATCGATGATGATGTGGTCGCCGTCCTCGACCAGACTCGCAGCCATTTTGCCGATGCGCATCTTCTGTTCGAGCTGGACATTAGTCCGTTCATTGAAAGACGGCTCGTTATGCGTCAATTTTTCTACGATCACTCCGCCATGTGTCCTTTTGAGCAAGCCTTCCTGCTCTACTTCTGCCAGATCTCTCCGAATTGTCGCTTCGTGGACACCAAATTCCTTGGCGAGCACGGAAACCGACGCCGTCCGGTACTGCCTCACATATTCAACGATCCGTAATTTTCTTTCTGCCGCCAGCATAACCCTCATCCTTTTCCCGTGTATAAAGTTCGTTTCCAGTCTATTTGCGCACTCTGCTCGATTTGTTCATTTTTGCTCATTATTGCACTTTTAGATTACCTTGCCACAATTCTCCTTGTCAATATCGAACTTTTCGCCTCGAAGTCAGATTAGGCCTATCGTACCAACTGTTTTCAAAGTCTTTGTGAAGTTATGATTAAGATTTGTTTGCTCGACTAGTAAGCAAAAACGCGCAAATCAAAAATTGACCATGGCTTCCCCTGTGCGAACGGGTTACAAAGATGGAAGAAAAGGCAACGGCAGCCCAGGACTTTTCCTTCACCCTGACCTACCGATGCCTTTTTTCGATCTGTCTATGTAGCGATCACACAAGACTCCGGCGTGATCTTATCTCTTCTCTAGCGCGGTCATTCATTCTCGCTGGACTCCATTTCGGCTCCCAGACAAGAGAGACATTGACCTCATGAATCCCGGAAATGGCGGCCGTCGCCTCTTTCACATTCTTGACAATCTCATCGGCTAGGGGACACTCAGGAATGGTCAGCGTCATTTCAATATCAGCTCGTCCTTTATCGTCCACCTTGACCTCATAGACTAGTCCCAGATCCACAATATTGACTCCTACTTCCGGATCTATTACTTCCTCCAAAGCTGACCATATGGCATCCTCCGTCTTCAAGCAGAGCACCTCTTTCCCACTATTTTCTTCCCATTAACATACCCCATTGCGCTCCTGTTTTATGTAAAAACGAGCACATCCCACGATTCGATGATCGAGGAACGTACTCGTTTTTCATTGCCCAACAGACAATTACTTGTTCGTGATCGCCCTTGTAAGAAAACGGCTTATTACACTCCATAGCGAAATGAAGGTTGCCAGCTCTACTGCTGGCACCCTAACTTCGTTCTAAAAATGATATTGACAAGAATACGTTCATACACTAACATTCCATTGTAATCATATTTGATAATGATTATCAATATTAGCGTTTGCTTATTAGGGGGACCTATGCTGAAACGAATTCACTTGATACTCCTGGTTTTACTGCTGTCTTTATCATTCGTTACCCCAATGTCAGTCTGGGCAAAAAGTCAAGCGGCTCAAGATATGAGCAATGCAGAAGCCTTTGTTGCCCAAGCGATTCAGGAAGCTGAGTTAGGAAAGCTAGCAGAGGCGAAGCTGTCCTATCAGAAGTTTAATGAGACGTGGCGTGAGATCGAGGATGGCGTAAAAGAAGAATCAGGCAAGGCCTACAAAGACATCGAATCTCATATGGGCAAAGTCGTGTACGCTTTTTCCAGAGAGAAAAAAGATGAAGTAGTAAAAGCTTTGGAAGGCTTGAGAGATGTTAATGAGAAGTTCATCCGCGGCGAATTTCCGAAGGGTGAACAATTCAAGCAGGAAAATATCTCTCTAAGCGATTTTATCGGGTACCTAGAAGGGACAAAAGAGAAAGCAGAAACCGGGGCTAGGCAAGAGGCGCTCGCAGGAATTGCCAAGGTGACGGAGTCTTGGCTCAGTGTCGAAGGAATAGTTGTTGCACAATCTGCACAGGTGTACAGTGATTCTGAGAGAGACATGGTAACCATTAATGCCATGCTGGCTTCAGAGCCACCTGATTATCAAGGCGCCATTCAACTTTTGGACCAAATGATTCAGTACTTAACCCCATTGGCGGCGAAGTCAGGCTATACGATCTGGGATGCAGCGATGATTATTATTCGTGAAGGCTTGGAGGCCTTATTGGTTGTCACCGCGTTACTCGCTTTTGTGAAAAAGTCAGACCAGTCTAAAGGAAAGGGCTGGATTTGGACTGGCGTTACCGTTGGCCTGGCAGTGAGTGTTTTGCTAGCTGTCATGATTAAGTCAGTATTTTCATCAGGCGCCTTTGGGAACAATAACGCATTGATTGCTGGTTGGACCGGTGTCATCGCATCTGTCATGCTGTTGTATGTGAGCTACTGGCTGCACAGTCATTCTCATATCGCGGAATGGCAAAAGTTTATTCAGGCAAAAAGCCAGACGGCGCTAAATACAGGAAAGCTGATCTCACTAGGTGTGATATCTTTCCTCGCTGTTTTCCGCGAAGGGACAGAAACGGTTTTATTCTTCATCGGAATGGTCAACCAGATCAGTTTGCAAGATCTGATGATCGGCATGTTGATTGGTCTAGGATTGTTATGTGTAGTAGCTTATCTGATGATATTTATTGGATTGAAGCTGCCTATTCGGCCATTTTTTATGATCTCTAGCATCATCGTCTTTTATCTATGCATCAAGTTTACAGGAATGGGCATTCACAGCTTGCAATTAGCTGGCGTAATTCCGTCCTCAACTGCTCCTGGCATTCCAAGCATCGACATTTTTGCGCTTTATCCATCTCTGGAAAGTACCATTCCTCAGGTGACTCTCATCGTTGCAGCAGCGGCAGTCGTTCTGTGGAAAAAAATCAATAGCAACAAATCACAATCAAAGTATCTTTCTAAATGAAAATTGGAGGAACTAACATGAATTCTACTCGCACTTTTCTCGCTCTGGCACTTGCAGGAATCATTAGTTTAACTGGCTGCGCATCCGCCACTACACAATCTCCCAATGCAGCTTCCGCACCTGCTCCTGCAGCAGAAGAAAAAGCTTCAGAAATCAAAGCTGGTACTGCAAAAATGCTTGAAATGACAGCTGAATTGAAAAAAGCCATTGAAGCAGGAGACGAGTCAAACGTAAAAGCGCTTGGCCCAAAACTGGAAGAAGCGTGGGCGCCATTTGAAGATAAAGTAAAAGAGAAATACGCTGATCTCTATAAAAAAGTGGAAGATGCGCTTGATCCAACGATCGCTGGAACAGAGGCAAGTCCGCTGGATAAAGCCGCTGTCGGCAAGTTTAACGACCAATTAACCCAAGCGCTGACAGAACTCGCTGAAAAAGAAAAGTAAAAAGGAAGACGAAAGAGCAACGGATGATCCGTTGCTCTTCCTATTTTGGGGATTATCCTTCCGAAAAAACATGCAATCCATATTCCTTGGACAAATCCTCCAATATCCGCATTCCTGCTACACTGTTACCTTTGTCATCGATCGCGGGGCCAATGACTCCGATCCCCATTTTGTTCGGCACCACGGCCAGAATTCCGCCGCTTACGCCGCTTTTGGCAGGAATGCCGACATGTATGGCAAATTCACCGGAAGCATTATACATACCGGATGTCATCATGATCGTTAACAGAATCTGTACGATGCATGGATCAACCAGCGGGGAATCTTTCCCCTCTATTCGGCCCCAATTGGCGAGGAACAACCCGATTTTTGCCAAGTCACTGCAGCGTACCTGGATGGAACAAAGTTGAAAATACAGATCAAGCGCTTCTTCCACATCGGTTTCAATAATACCGGTGCTCTTCATGAAATAAGCGAGTGAGCGGTTTCGGTCTCCAGTCGCCTTTTCTGAACGGTACACCTGTTCATTCAGCGAAATGTGAGTGTTTGCGGTCATCAGATGAAGCAGTTCACACACGCGCTGGAAACGCTCTTCTACATGGTTGCCGGCAATCATGGAGGCAATGGCAATCGCGCCGGCGTTTATCATAGGGTTTAAAGGCTTGTGATGGTCCATGGTTTCCAATTTTATGATCGAGTTGAAAGGGTCTCCGCTCGGTTCCATGCCTACCTTTGCAAATACTTTCTTCGGTCCATGATCCAATAAAGCGACCAGCAGGCTGATTACTTTCGAGATGCTTTGCAGCGTAAAGGTCGTACCGCAATCCCCTACTGAAGCGATGCCATCGTTCTTCGTCGCGACAGTAAATCCGAGGGCGGCCGGATTGGCATGGCCTAACTCCGGAATATAATCTGCGACTTTCCCGTCCGCTGTGTACTTGCGGTTGTCATCCAAGATGCGCTGTAGCGTTTTTTTGTCTGCTTGTATCATGCGCTGCTTTTTCCCCTTCGGCCGGTATCTCTACTGCCGGCAAACCAGTTTGCCCAGATGTTGGCTCAGCTTTAGATTCTCCTCGGAATCTACGGGTATTTCAACGAGCACAATCTCATTCATGCTAAGCGCTTTTTTCAATGCAGCTTCCAGTTCGGTGACATGGCTGACACGCATGCCAGTGATGCCAAAGCTTTCGGCAAAACGGACAAAATCAGGATTTTCAAATTCTACCCCATAGCTTGCGTCGAAACGATTTTTCAACTTCCAATCAATTAATCCATACTTGGAGTCATTGAGCAGAAGGATGGTGAATGCTATACCCAAACGTTTCGCGGTTTCTATTTCTACTCCATTCATTAAGAATCCGCCGTCTCCTGTAATGCAAATGACTGGATCATCGGGACAAGCTATTTTTGCACCGATCGCTCCTGGAACGGCGATCCCCATGGATGCAAAACCATTGGAGATGACGACGCGATTCGGGAGCTTGGGTTGGTAATTACGCGCGATCCAAAGTTTATGGGCACCCACATCGGATATCACAATCGTGTTGTCATTTGCGTTTTTGGAAACTTCATCCAGAATAGTCATCAGTTTGATCCTGACGCCCCCATCTTCCAAATGAATGGAAGCCTCTTCATTGATCTGCGCCAGTTCCTGCTTTAGTTTTTGATGAAGTTCTCCGCCAGGCATCCACGCCTTCGCGCCTTTGTGATGTTCCGTCAGATACCCCAATGCGGCCTGGATATCCCCAACTAATTCCGCCACGACTGGATAATGCTCATCCACCTCAGCTGGTAGCGTATCCATATGAATGATTGGCGTGAGATTATTTTCGTTCCAGTAGATAGGCAGGTATTCCACAAAATCGTAGCCGATCGCAATGATCAGATCCGCTTCATGAATCCCGCACAATACATAATCCTTCATTTGCAGTCCTACCGTATACATGTTCAAGGGATGATCGGGAGGCAATACTCCTTTTGCCATGAACGTATGGGCGACTGGTGCCTTCAGCGACTCAGCAAATGCTTGCAATTCTTTGGAAGCCTGCTGCCTTATCACACCGTTCCCGGCAATAATGAACGGTTTTTTGCTAGCAGCTATCAATTCCAAGGCTTTTTCCATGCTATCCGCAGAGGGTACGGTTCGCGGCAGCTCTGTTTTAGGAAGCGTCTTCTTGTCGATATCATCTGCTGCCATATCTTCAGGAAGCTCGATATGAACTGCTCCAGGCTTCTCCATTTCCGCCAGTTTAAAAGCTTTCCGGACGATTTCCGGGATCGTCTCAGGCCGCTTTACCTGGATCGACCATTTTGTCACAGGTTTGAACATGGCCACGACATCAATATATTGGTGCGATTCTTTATGCATCCGTTCCAAACCGGCTTGTCCCGTAATCGCGACCACAGGGGCATGATCCAGATTGGCGTCACCTATGCCTGTAAGCAAATTGGTTGCCCCCGGTCCCAAAGTGGCGAGGCAAACTCCTGCCTTCCCGGTTAACCTTCCGTAAACGTCAGCCATGAAGGCCGCCCCTTGCTCATGCCTGACAGCCACAAATTGAATTTGGTCAGAAGAAGCTAACGAATGAACAAAATCGATATTTTCTTCCCCTGGAATTCCAAATATGTACTGTACCCCTTCATTTTCCAAACACTCGACCATCAAATCCGTCGCTTTCATCATTTCACCCCCAAGAATGAATTTAGCGCCAATGGAAACTCACAAACTTTTCCTCCATCATATCCATCATTGCAAACTTGACGCCTTCTCTGCCTGTCCCACTGTCTTTGATTCCGCCATACGGCATGTGATCCAAGCGAAAGGTAGGGATATCATTAATCAGTACTCCACCCGTTTCGATCTCATGGATACACGTAAACGCTCGATTGATGTCGCGGGTATACACTCCAGCATTCAGTCCGTACCGGGAATCATTGACCAATTGGATTGCCTCTTCTAATCTTTCAAATGGCATTACGCTAACGATCGGACCGAACACTTCTTCCTGGATGACCTTGGCTTGATGGGGGACGTCAGTCAATATAGCGGGTATCATGATTGGCCCCTCCACGGTTCCTCCGTACTCCACCTTTGCACCTAGCCCTACCGCCTCCGAAATCCAAGTGGCCAAACGATCCAATGAATCCTTGTTGATCACCGCAGTAATATCCGTATTTTCATCGAAAGGAGAACCGATTACCAACTGCTTTGTACGGGTAACCATTTTTTTCAGGAACGTTTCATACAAGGAGCGATGCACATAAATACGTTGGATGGAAATGCATACTTGGCCGTTATACGAAAACGCCCCCTCTACGACTCGATCCATAATGGCGTCTGCATCCATTCCTTCATCGACGATCAAGGCAGAGTTGGATCCCAGTTCTAATGTTACTTTACGAAATTCAGCAAGCTTGCGGATCTCCTTGCCCACTCTGGGACTCCCGGTAAACGTAATGTTCTTTACGTACGGGTGTGTGTTCAGGACTGGCCCCAATTCTGGCCCCAACCCAGGAATGATATTGAGTACGCCATCCGGCAATCCCGCCTCTTGAAAAAGCTCTGCAAGAAATAGAGAACTGAGCGGTGTCTTCTCTGCCGGTTTCAATACGATGGAATTGCCTGCAGCGATCGCTGGTCCCACTTTGTGCGCGACCAAATTAAAGGGAAAATTGAACGGAGTAATCGCCGAAACCACGCCCATAGGCACTCTCATCGTGAAACCGACTCGATTTTCCCCACCCACAGCCGCATCCATAGGAATCCGCTCACCGTATATCCGTTTGGCTTCTTCGGCAGCAAATTGGTACGTCTGGATGGTACGTATGATTTCTGTGCGAGCGGATTTCATCGGCTTTGCCGCCTCCGAGGCAATAATCCGTGCGGCTTCTTCTTTTCTTTGCTCCAAAAGCTGAACGGCGTTCGATAGAATCTGGGATCTCTCATGGGCGGGCATGTGTTTGAATTCTTGAAAGGCGGAATGTGCCCCTTCAATGGCTATTTTTGCATCTTCTACTGTGGCTTGGGCGATATGGGCGATGACCGCTCCATTAGAGGGAGAGTGTAACGGTTCATACTGTTTACCCTCCACCCACTTTCCATTGATCCACAGATGCCATTTATCCATAAAGCAGTCTCTCCCTTCGAATCCGTCGGCCTGACATATACTGTCGAGTGAAACAGTCGGCATTAGTGTTTCATCTGGCTCCGTTTTTATGTAGCACTTTTCCAATAAAAATAGCTGTCATATGGTCGGTCCGTTGCTCGACCAACCAATGACAGCTATTTTTATATTTTGTATCAGTCCCAGGCAAATCTCTGTTCCTTCCACGGATCTCCGTGGCTATCCCAAAGCAACCGCTCCAGTCTACTAAGTCCTCCCACAAATACCCGCAGGATTACTGGTTCTGCAACGATTTTCAACAAGGTTGTTACTCAGATCATTAATGTCAAAGGGGGTATTGTTTTTTAGCCTGTTTCGAATGATAGCGTGATTGCTTCCGTGCAGTTCTATTCCGTTCTCTTCGTTTTCATTCAGCGTGTTCTCCTGGATGACAGTAAAGTCTGTACTCCCACCGAGAAAGATTCCGCTTCTTTTATTCTCGGTGATCACGTTTTTCGCGATCACGTCCATGCCATCTCCGAAAGTAGCAATCCCGCTGCCTTGATTGTTTCGAATCTCGTTCTGCAGGATGTAATTACGGTCGCTTAGGCCATTCGTTTGTATACCATTACCGCCTGCTTCCTCTATTTTGTTTTGCCAGAGTAAGTTCATGCTGGTAAGAAGTATTCCATTTCCCCCAACGTTCTTGATATGGTTGCGAATCAAACTGTTCGCTACACCAAAATTCATCAGGATACCATCTTTTACATAGTTTCGGATCGTAAATCCTTTAATCTCAACTCCTGTAGCGGCCAGAACAAATGCATTGGAGAGCGTACCCTCCCCATCAAGGACAGCATTGTCACCTTTCGCGATGATGCGAATAAAGTTTGTGCTCACTTCAACCGCTTCATGGAATACCCCATCTGCCACCAGGATGACATCCCCAGGTTGGGCAATATTGACTGCCCGTTGAATCGTAGGCTGATCGGAGGGAACTCGAATGACCCGAATGATTTTTTGGCGGCAAATTCTTGACGGGTCGCTGGTCTTGCATTTGTTATTGACGAAGTGGTTACCGGTGCCGTTATCATCGATGTCTACACGTCTATTCTTTTTGAACCTGTTCTGAATGATAGCGTTATTATTTCCGTTTATTTCAATCCCATCTTCGTCATTCTTTTTTATCTTATTCTCTTCGATGAGGTTGAGCGTGCTGTCAGCGCTGATCAAGATTCCACTTCCGGCATTCTTCTCGATATAATTATCCGCAATCACGTTATCGAAAGAATCGATTCCTTCAATAGAGATTCCCTCTTGCTTGTTCTTCCGCACATGATTATCGATGATATAGTTTTCCTGTCCAAAATCCCGGATTCCATCCGCCCCGGATTCTTCCACTATGCTTCTCCAAACCAGGCTGCCCGTTGAGTTCAAAAGCTCGATCCCGTTTCCCCTGACCTCTTTTATACGGTTATTGATAAAGCTGTTAAAAGAACCGCTTACAGCGAGAATGCCGTCATTGCAGTAGTTTTTTATCTTGAATCCTTTAATCTCTACACCCGAAATTTCAGTAAATTGCGAGGCTGGAAAAAGGAAGAATCCATTCGCCCGTTTTCCCTTACCATCAAGGACAGCATCGTCACCTTCCGCGATGATACGAATAAAACTTGTAGCCACTTCAACTGCTTCATGGTACACCCCATCTGCCACCAGGATGACATCGCCCTCTTGGGCAGCATTGACTGCCTTTTGGATGGTAGGCTGATCGTCGGGGACTTTAATGACCGCTACTACTTTTTCAGCACAGATGCCCGTAGGATTACTGGCCTTGCATCTGTTGTTGACAAAGTGGTTGTTGCTATCGACGATGTCAAAGGGTTTATTATTCTCTACCTTGTTTCGAATCAGAGAGGTGTTTCCGATGTTAAACTCGATTCCATTTCCTTTGTTTTCGGTAACGTTATTTTCCTCGACGATACTCAAGGGGCTTTTGTTGATAAAGATACCTCTTCCTTTGTTCCCTCGAACATTGTTATTCGCTATGAGACTGCCACTTATTCCTCTTAGTAACAGAGTGAATTCAAGAATAATCCCGTTGCTATCATTGCACTGCACATCGTTATTAAGAATACTTGTCGCAGCACTGGCAAAAGCACGTATGCCGTTACCCCCTGCATCCTTTACCGTGTTTTTCCAAAGGAAATGGTCAACTGTAAAATTGAGATCAATACCACTTTTACGAACGTCTGTTATGTGATTCTCAAGAATATTGATGTCAGTGTTGCTATCGTCAACGCGGATACCGTTGCCGCTTTTTTGTATGTGATTTTGCCAAATGAGGTTACCTCCTGATACACTTGTATTCACAACCTCAATTCCATTCCCCCCCACATTCTTGATCTTATTGTTGATGAAACTGTTGCCAGCACCAAATCGAACGAAAATTCCGTCATTTACATAGTTTTTGATTGTAAAACCTTTAATCTCCACTCCCGAAACAAGATCGAAGAAAGGAA
Organism: Brevibacillus choshinensis; assembly: GCF_001420695.1. NCBI lineage: Bacteria > Bacillati > Bacillota > Bacilli > Caryophanales > Paenibacillaceae > Brevibacillus > Brevibacillus choshinensis. The sequence continues at coordinate 742,788 of NZ_LJJB01000010.1, forward strand.
CAAACGTAAGGAAGAACGCATTGGAACGGATCCCCTTTCCGTCAAGGACGGCATCGTTTCCTTCCGCGATGATACGGATAAAAGGTGTGAATACTTCAACCGCTTCATGGTAAACCCCATCCGCGACAAGGATCACATCACCCCTTTGCGCAACATCAACCGCCACTTGAATAGAAGGTTGATCGCTTGGAACTCGAATGACTCCGATTACTTTCTCCGAGCAAATGCTGGCGGGGACGCTGGTCTTGCATTGGTTGTTCACAAAGTGGTTGTTTGTTCCATGATCAACGATGTCAACGATCGCATTACGCTCTACTCTGTTCCGAATAAAAGCATTATTGTTTCCGTTTATTTCGATCCCGTTTTGATTGTTTTCTTCGATCACGTTTTCCTCGATGATGGTTACCTCGCTGGTTGCCTCAACGAATATTCCATTTCCCTCATTCTTCTTAACATGATTTGCCGTAATGACGCCACTAAAAGAATCAAGTGATATCCCGTTTCCTCTGTTGTTTTGTATTTGATTCTTGACGATATAGTTATTGGAACTAAAGGAGAGTTGAAGTCCGTTTCCACCAACTCCCTCTATGTGGTTTTCCAAAACTAATAAACCGGTTGTATTAACGGCCTCAATTCCATGAGTGCCAACGTTTCGTATCTGATTCTCGATAAGAAAGGAAGATTGACGGAAAATCAAGATACCGCTCCCGCTAACGTTTTCTATTGTGTTTTGCCAGGCAAAGAGCGCAAGGCCCTCTTGAAGCTCAATACCATTGGCACCGATGTTCCTAATGCTGTTACGAATCAATCTGCACTCCGAGTTCTCTAATAAAACGCCGACATTACCATAGTTCTCGATTGTAAATCCCTTGATCTCGATTCCCAGGGAAAATTGGAGTGTAAATGCATTCGACCGAACACCCTCTCCATCAAGCACGACATTGTCACCATCTGCTATCAGACGGATATCGAATTTTTCAACTACAGCTACTTCTTCGCGATAAATGCCGTCTGCGACAAGAATGACGTCCCCACCTCGTGAAACATTCACGGCGTCTTGAATCGTAGCCTGATCGCTCGGGACTTTGATGACCGTCATTTTTCCACCTTCTATTTACATATTTATCTAACAATCATCCATTTCCAGGAGGAATTTTTTTGTCCCCGCAGATACCAATGTATGTAAATCAACAAGAGTTGGAGAAGAACACTTGTCTATGTATTAAAAAATAGACGATTGGTGGTCCGGTCACTTAGCCGTAAATGTCTAAATGGGTATTATATGCTCGCTTCTTAAAGAGCTAACATACAATACCCATTTTCTTAATCCCCTTATGATGAAACTGTCAGGTCATCAGTCCCACGCAAACCGCTGCTCTTTCAACGAATCGTCTTGGCTACCCTGATGTAACAGCTCTACTCTACTAATTCCTTCCGCAAATCCCCTGAGGATTACTGGTTGCGCAACTATTTTCAACAAAGTTGTTGCTGAGGTCATCAATGTCAAAGGGGGTATTGTTTTTTAACTTGTTTCGAATGATAGCGTGATTGCTTCCGTGCAGTTCTATTCCGTTCTCTTTGTTTTCCTTCAGCGTGTTCTCCTGGATGACGGTAAAGTCTGTACCTGCACCGACAAAGATTCCGCTTCTTTTATTCTCCGTGATTACGTTTTTCGCGATCACGTCCCCGCCAAACCCTAAAGCAGTAATCCCGCTGCCTTGATTGTTTCGAATATCGTTCTGCAGGATGTAATTTTGGGAGCTAAGGCTATCCATTTGGATACCGCTGCCGCCTGCTTCTTCTATTTTGTTTTGCCTGATTAAGCATACTGTGTTAAAATCCGAAAGCTTGATTCCATTTCCCCCAACGTTTTTGATATGGTTGCGAATCAAAATGATCGCTTCAGCAAATATCAACAGGAATCCATCATTTACATAATTCCGGATCGTAAATCCTTTAATCTCGACTCCTCTTGCTTCCAGCGAAAATGCATTGGAGAGCGCACCCTCACCATCAAGGACAGCATGGTCACCTTCCGCGACGATACGAATAAAGTTTGTATTTATTTCAATGGCTTCATGGTATACGCCATCTGCCACCAGGATGACATCGCCCTCTTGGGCAACATTGACTGCCTTTTGGATCGTAGGCTGATCGCCAGGGACTCTGATTACTCTAATGATTTTTTGGCTGCAAATGCTTGACGGATCACTGTTCATGCATCGGTTTTTGACGTAGTGGTTACCAGCTCCGTTATCTTTGATGTCGGTGCGCCTATTTTGCTTAAGCCTGTTTCGAATGATAGCGTTTTGATTCCCGTTTATTTCTATCCCATTGTCATTCTCTTTTATCTTATTTTCCTGGATGACGTTGAACGTGCTGTTAGCGTTAATCAAGATTCCGCTTCCGTCATTCTTCTCGATATCATTATCCGTAATCACGTTGTCGAGCGAATTCATTCCTTCGATAGATATTCCCTCTTCCTTGTTCTTCCGTACATGATTTTCGATGATATAGTTTTCCGATCCAAAATCCCGGATTCCATCTATCCCGGATTCTTCCACTTTGCTTCTCCAAACCAGGCTGCCATTTGTGGTGAGAAGCTCAATCCCGTTGCCGCTGACCTCATTGATTCGGTTATTGATAAGACTGTTAACAATACCGTTCACGACGAGGATGCCGTCATTACAGTAGTTTTTTATCTTAAACCCTTTGATTTCCACTCCCGAGATTGCGTTAGGGATTGCAGATGGAAACAGGAAGAACGCATTGGCCCGTTTTCCCTCGCCATCCAGAATGACATTGTCGTCTTTGGCTATGATACGGATAAAGTCTGTGTTCACTTCGACGGTTTCATGATATACCCCATCCGACACCAAAATAACATCGCCAGCTTGGGCAACCTGGACTGCCTGTTGAATGGTAGGCTGATCGCGCGGAACTTGAATGACCGACAGTATTTTTTGGACACAGATGCCCGCAGGATTACTGGCCATGCATTGATTGTCAACATAGTGATTGTTGCTGTCCACCATATCAAAAGGCGTATTATTCTTTATCCTGTTTCGAATGAGAGAAGTACCTTGTATATTAAACTCAATTCCATTTCTCTTGTTTTCTTCAACGTTGTTTTCCTCGATAATGCTGACGACACTCTTGTCAATAAAGATGCCTTTTCCTTTGTTACTCTTACTGATATTATTTGCAACCAGATTACCGGTAGTTGCTCTAGCAAAGAGAGTACCTTCAAGGTGAATCCCGTTGCTCTTGTTGTTTTGCACATCATTTTTTAAAATTCCAGTCGGACTACTGGTAAAAGCTCGTATACCGGCACCTCCTGCATGTTCTACTTTGTTTTTCCAAATCAAATGGTTAGATGTAGTATTGAGATCAATTCCATGATTGCGAACGGATGTTATTTTATTTTCAAGAATACTGCTTAGCACGAAGCTTTCTTCCATGCGTATACCGCTGGCGCTTTCATTTATCGTATTTTGCCAAATGAGATTGGCTCCAATATTGCCAGCATTCAGAAACTCGATTCCATTCCCCTCAACGTTCTTGATCTTATTACGGATGAAACTATTACCCGACCCGAATTGAACAAAAATCCCGTCATTTACATAGTTTTTGATAGTAAACCCTTTAATCTCTATCCCCGAGACAAAATCGATGTTGGGAGCAAACTTAAGAAAAAACGCATTGGAACGGATTCCCTTTCCATCAAGGACGGCATTGCTTCCTTCCGAGATGATACGGATAAAAGGTGTAAATACTTCAACCGCTTCATGGTATACCCCATCTGCGACAAGGATGACATCTCCAGCTTGGGCAACATCAACCGCCGCTTGAATAGAAGGTTGATCGACTGGAACTCGAATGACTCCGATTACTTTCTCCAAGCAAATACTGGCGGGGGAGCTGGTCATGCATTGATTGTCAACAAAGCGGTTGTTTGTTCCGTTATCAACAATGTCGAAGATGGCATTGTTGTCTACCCTGTTTCGAATGAAAGCATTATTGTTTCCGTTAATCTCGATTCCATTTTGATTGTTTTCTTCAATTACATTCTCCTCTATGCTGTTTGCCTCGCTGTTTACATCGACAAAGATTCCATTTTGCTGATTCTTCTTCACATGATTATCCGAAATGACACCACTGAAAGCATCAAGTGAGATCCCGTTTCCTTGGCTTTTTTGGATGCGGTTCTTAACGATAAAGTTATTGGAGCTTGAAGAAATTTGAAGTCCATTGCCAACAGCTCCCTCTATGCTGTTTTCCGCTACCAAAAGACTTGATGTAGAAGCAGTCTCAATTCCGTGATTCCCGGCATTTAGAATGTGATTCTCTACTAGAAAGGAAGACTTGCCAAAAACCTTAATACCACTCCCACTAGCATTTTCTATCTTGTTTTGCCAAACTAAAACCCCAACACTACCCCCAAGCTCAATTCCATTAGCACCCACGTTCTTAATGCTGTTACGAATTAAATTGTTTTCCGAACTATCGTCTAAAAAAATGCCGACATTTACATAGTTCTGGATTGTAAAGCCTTTGATTTCGATTCCCAAGGAAACCTGGAGGGTGAAAGCAATCGCCAGGATCCCCCCTCCATCAAGTACGACGTTGTCACCATCCGCGATGACACGGATATTGAGTTTCTCAGCCAGTACAACATCTTCATGGTATATGCCGTCTGCGACCAGAACAACGTCGCCACCGCCTGCAGCATTCACTCCGTCTTGAATGGTCGGCTGATCTCTTGGGACTCTAATGACTGACATTTTTTCACCTTCTTTTTAACTCATGATTGTTCACAATTATCCATTCTCGTAGTTGCGTACCCTTAAATTCCTTCTTAATGTATGTAGATCAACGAATCTTGGAGACGAATATCTGACTATATATGACAAAAAGCATTTGGCCAATCTAAGATAACAAATAGGGGTATCCCATGCTCGCTCTCCAAAGAGCTTGCATACGATACCCCTACGAATTATTTCTTTACTATTACAGCGTCAACTCATCAATCCCACGCAAACCGCTGTTCCTTCCAAGGATCGCCATACATGTTGTACCCGTTTTTCTCCCAGAAGCCCTGCTTGTCTTTCTCCAAAAATTCGATCCCGCGCACCCATTTGGCGCTCTTCCAGAAATAGAGATGGGGAATGACAAAGCGCAACGGCCAGCCATGATCAGGAGTCAATTCCTGTCCATTGTGCTTGTTGGCAAACAAGTTGCCTGCGGTCATGAAGTCTTTTAGCGGCACATTCGCTGTCCAGCCGTGCTCCGCGTGCAGCATGACGTATTTTGCTTCCGGCTTTACCTTGACCAGCTTGAGTACTTCTTCCACCGGGATGCCTTCCCATTCGTTGTCGAGCTTGCTCCAGCCCGTCACGCAGTGGATGTCGTTGGTTGTGCCGCCTCTTGGCATTGCCATCATTTGCTCGTAAGACAGCGTGACTTCCTCTTCTACCAGGCCAAACAGACGAAAGCTCCACTGCGTGGATAGATCCGTATATTGAGGGACATCTCCGTAATGGAGTACCGGAAAGCCTGTCGTTTGCTTCTGATTGGGCGGGATGCGGTCACGTTGTGTATTCGTTGTTGTTTGATTAAAAAACATGTAGCCCACTCCTCCTGTCTTCCTTCTATTCTTCCCTTCTTACCATATCCTGCACAAACCTGCAAGGTAGATTTGCACACTCCATGGCTCTTAGGAATCCGTGCACAAAAACCCTCGCGATCATGCGAGGGTTTGCTGCTTCCTGCGTTTGTGCGAGTCTTATTTGCCGACACGCAGCAGAGCGTGATCCACTTTGATGCACATGTCGTTGACGACAGCGATGCCCTCTTCACTCATTAAGGCAGCGGCATCATCGTTGGAGATTCCTTGCTGCATCCAGAATACTTTTGGCTTGTGCTTCATTTTCTTGGTTTCCTCAGCCACTGGGACGATGTCTTCGCTCTTACGGAATACATTTACGATGTCGACTTGCTCGTCGATCTCCGTCAGGCTAGCCACTACTTTTTCGCCCAGAACGGTTTCACCCGCGATGATTGGGTTGACCGGGATGATACGGTAGCCTGCATGCTGCATAGCGTCAGCGATCATGTAGCTGGTGCGATCCGGCTTGTTGGAGAGGCCTACCACAGCAATTGTTTTCGCCTCTTCCAGTAGCCCTTTACGTACTTCGTTACTTGGATTTTGTACCATATTTCAACACTCCTTTTGGAATTAGGATTGGCTGCGGTTGGATACAAACTGAACAATCGTCCGGGTCATGACGCCGGTACCGCCAGAAGGCTGCATGTCGCCTGTGTTGGCATTGTAAGCTGTCCCTGCGATATCCAGGTGAACCCATGGCGTATCTCCCACGAATTCCTGCAGGAACACGCCACCGATGATCCCGTGTCCGTAGCGGCCACCCGAGTTTTTCAAGTCGGCAAAACGGCTTTTGTTCAGGTCACGATACTCATCGAATGTCGGCAGCTGCCACAGACGCTCACCTGCAACGTCAGCGGCTTCGAGCAATTCATCCATGAGCGCCTTGTCATTCGTCATCGCACCCGAGCAGAAGTGACCCAATGCCACCACGATGCCTCCGGTCAAAGTAGCCGCATCTACCAGACACGTAACACCTTGCTCTTTTGCATACGTGATGCAATCCGCCAGTACGAGACGGCCTTCCGCATCCGTCGTAATGATTTCCACGGTTTTGCCACTCATGGTTGTGATGACATCGCCTGGACGGAAAGCAGTACCAGACGGCATATTTTCAACGGTGCCGATGACTGCCAGCACGTTTACTTTTGGTTTGATCTGACCCAGAGCTTCGAGCGTACCGATCATCGCGGCAGCTCCACCCATGTCCGACTTCATATCTTCCATGCCCGCTACTGGCTTGATGGAAATACCACCTGTGTCAAACGTTACCCCTTTTCCGATAAGGCCAATCACGTCATCCCAGGTTTCTCTTCCTTGATATTTGACGGCAATCACGTAAGGCTCGAGCACGCTTCCTTTTGCGACAGAAAGAACGCCCCCCATGCCCAGCTCTTCCAGCTTGGCCTGCTCCAGCACTTCTACGGTCATGCCATATCGATTGGCTACCTCTACCGCAGCGTCTTTTAACGCGCGAGGGGTCAAATAGTTGGCTGGCTCGTTCACCAGCGTCCGTGCCAGATTGGTACCTGATACGAGCGCTCGGCCGACATGAACCCCCGCCTGCACCAGCTCTTGGGCATCATCGGCGGCCAGAACACGCACAGATGCGACTGGAGCTGATTCACGCTTTGGCTTTTGACGGTAGCCTTCATAATTGTATTCAGCCAATCCAAATGCTTCGGTGACAGCTTGTGCCAAACGGTCTGCAGCAAGTTTATCTGTCGTAGGCAAATCGATTGCGATCTTTTTTCCTTTGCCTTTGGATACCACTGTCTTGGCAGCGCGTCCCCATGCATTGCGAGCGGCAACAAAATCAAATTTTTCCGGAGCGCCCATGCCGACGACGATCAGTTTTTTCGCTGTCAGCTTGCCCATCCCATGAACCACGGCAACGGCTTTTGCGTCCCCGCTGATTTCTTTCTCCTGTTGCAATACACTTAGACTGCCACCAAAGGCTTGCTCGAGCTCAGGGTATACCTGTGCCAGTTCTTCCCCTTTCCACAGTGGAACGATCAATTCATCGCATTCTACACTCACCAGTTGGATCCGTTTTTCTACGGTTACTTCCATATACTCTTCCCTCTTTCTCTGTGATAGGATACAATTATGTGCACATTTGTAGTTTTAACGATTGTTTACTTACGATGTGTCGATACGCAAACGCAATGACGGAAACGCCATGGCTTTGGCTTCTACATACGGAATGTCGTCAGCATCAGGTAGGGCACTCTCGCAAGCTTCTATGTATCGAATGACTTCTTCTACGTCCAGTCCCCAATGAATGGGACCGTAACGGGTCAGGTACTTTCGCGCGTTGCCAATCATCCAGCGAGCACCCTTGATATTGCCGTATTCCCGATGATACAGGCCGACAGCCATTTGCAAGAGCCCTTGCAGGAATTTGTCGGATTTGTTTTCCATCCAGATCTCTTCTAGCAGATCATGGCATTCGTAGTACTCACCTTCATTGAACTTCTCAATGAACTGCAGATACTGTTCGGGATACCGCATGGATGTTCACACCTTCCGTTTCACCATTGCAAAAAAAGAAAAACTTCGTGAAACGCTTCATGATGCCCTCCTTATGGTATCACAGATTGGCAGTCCTTAAAATCCAAACGAAAACTTCACGGATGGAGACAACGCCCTTCTGTTACAATATACGAAAGAAGCGTACAGTAGAAAGGAATGGATTTTCCGTGGCGGATATTTTAGAAAACTTCCCCTTATGGGCTGCGCTGCTTGCCATAGGAATCGCCCAATTTATCAAAATTCCCCTCAATTATTTCGCTACCAAGACATGGCAATGGTCGCTGATGTTGAGTACTGGCGGCATGCCTAGTTCGCACTCTTCGGCTGTAACCGCTCTCTCGACTGCGGTCGGCCTTCGTGAAGGCTTTTCCAGCAACATGTTTGCCATCTCCGCCATTCTTGGCGTCATCGTCATGTTTGATGCGGCCGGCGTTCGTCGTCATGCCGGGATGCAGGCTGTCGTATTGAACAAGCTAGTCGATGAATTTAACCATCTCCTGGAAGGGATGAGGTCGCTCAAAGTACGTCCAAACCAAGAAAAAGCAAAGAAACTGAAGGAGCTGCTCGGGCATCAACCGATTGAAGTATTGATCGGCGGATGGCTGGGAGTCATGATTGCGCTCCTCGTGCATCCGTTTTTCTAAGGCGTATCCAAAGGGGGAATTCGCATGCGCATCGTTTCCATCTGTCCGAGCAATACGGAAATCCTCTATTACCTTGGCCTCGGTGATCAGGTAGTCGGATTGGACGATCATTCCGACTGGCCAGAGGAATGGCAGCACTTGCCCAAAGTGGGACCGGATCTGACGATCGATATGGATCGGGTTGCGGCGCTTACACCTGACTTGGTCATCGCTTCCCTCAGCGTTCCAGGTATGGAAGCAAACGTGGATGCTCTGCAAGCACGAGGGATTCCTCATATCGTCCTGAACCCGTCACGGATCAAGGACATTGCCGCCGATATCCGCCTGGTTGGAGAAGCGACGGGAACGCGCAAGCAAGCGGAAGAGCTCGCGACTCACTTTGACGAAAGAGTAGAAACCATCCGACAACAGACCTCGCAGTTTGGATACAAGCCCAAGCTGTTCTGGGAATGGTGGCCCAATCCGATCTACACACCCGGTCAGGAAAACTGGCTCACGGATGTCAGTGAAATTGCCGGAGCGATCAATGTGTTCAGTGACTATCCCGTAGCAAATGTGAAAGCGACTCGGGAGATGGTCATGGAGCGAGATCCCGATCACATCTGCGTCGTCTGGTGCGGCATCGAGCTCAAACGAATTAAGCCAGCCATGATCACCGAACGCCCCGAATGGGAAGACATGACTGCCATCCGAAATAATCACGTTCATTTACTCGAAGAAGGATTGTACTGCCGTCCTTCTCCCCGTATTCTCGAAGGACTGGAAAAGCTCGTCGCACTCATTCACCCATAACGTACAAAAACGTTCAGAACCGAATCACGGTCTGAACGTTTTTTCTTTTTTCTTTCATGCCGCCTACGCAGCATCTTTGGTTTGCTTTTGCTATTCAATTTTGTGTGTTACTTTACGACTTCCGCCATCGCGGCGATTCCTTTCTGGTTCAGGTTATTCAGAAAGGCTTCCGTCAGCTTGCCATCACCGCGTCGTACGACATAGACATCCAGCGATTTTTTACCCCATTGCTTGAACACGTCTTGCTTGGTCTCAAAATACAGGTCAATCTTATGTCCGCGAATCGCGCCACCCTTGTCAGCCACCACTCCGTAGCCGTAACCGGGAATGTACAGAACCGTTCCGATGGGAAAGATGCGCAGGTCAGCAGCAATCGTCGAGTAATCGTCTCTTCGCACTTTAACGCCTGAATATGTAATTCCATAAGACGGATGAGACGGATTTTTCCCCGTCGACTCGAATCCGGCGTAATAGCCTGTCGCTACAACACGCACTTTTGGATACTGATCCAGCAGCACGTCCGTTTTATCGATGACTTGAGTGAATGAGCTGGCCGAGACGGTCCGTTTTTTGACGACCCTCTGCCCCTCTTTGGTTTCCCTGATTCCAAAGGCAGCTTGGATGCTGCGATCTCCTACTGCATTATAGCCATATCCATCGCTCGCAAATCCCGTCAGCACCATGATGAGTAGAGCGAAGAAACTTACTGACAGCTTTCCATTCATTTCTGGTAAACCTCCTCTCGGTTCTAGTCATGTCCCGAAGAGGAGGAAACTATACACAAATTTTGGATTGTTTATGAAAAATTCTGTATGTTAGGTGTTGCGGGAATGTTACAGCTCAGTGTTCTTTATGTCCGGCTGTATTTGCAAACGCCTGATTCTGTAGCAACGCAAAGCTCGCCTGATGCGACGAGATAGCGCAAGTACGCGTTCGTCTCCCCGAGCAGAATCCACTGCTGGAACGTTGCCAGTTCTTTCGTCGCCAATGTGTGGGATACTTCGTAGGCAGTCATTTCTTTCGTCACTTGCTGGCAAACGAAGCCCAACCTCGACTCAAAATGAGAGATGAGCTCGTTTAGCCGTTCCGGCGCATCTGCAAAAGCAGGGCCATGCCCTGGCAGGACAAGGGATATCTCCATACTCTTCATCTGTCTGAGCGTAGCTAAATAAGTTGCAAGCGGATTCGTATCTCCATAGCCATGGTAAGAAATATAAGGTACGACCTCGCGTGTGAAGTGATCTCCCGAGATCAGAATTTGTTCTTCCCGATTGTAAAAACAGATATGCCCACTTGTATGACCAGGCATGTTGATTGCTTCAAATAGAAGTTCGCCAAGGAAAAATGAGTCACCCTCCTGAAGGGCCATTACTCGCGAAGGAACAGGGAGGATCTGTTGGTTCCTGGCAGTGGCATTGTCCTGTAGCTCATCGATCATCGCATCTGGCAGTCCTGTCGTTTGGTAAAACCGACGGAATCCTTCCTTCGTCCAGGCACGTTCAGCCAGCTCTTGCTCGGCTTCGGGCAACAATACCTCTACCCCTGTCCATTCCTGCATTTCACCCGCAAATCCGAAATGATCCGCGTGGTGATGGGTCACCAAAATGCGTTCGATATCTTTGGTCGGATCAATCCCGTACTGGGCAAACACCGATTCCCATCGTTTTCTCGTATCGACACCATAAATCCCCGTATCGACGATCGTCCACTTACCGTCTCTTTTCCCAAGATAGGCGTGAACTTGATCATTCCAAAAAGAAAGCGGCAATGATACCTGATACAACCCTTTCGTTTCCATCCAATCATCCCCTTAATGTCTTAAACATTTTGATTCGATCAACACCTACAACGGAACTTTCTTGCACGTCTGTCATTTTTCCTGCCGGATGACAAAAAATTTTGAAACATCGTTTTATATAGACACTACTGTGTATAAAAGCGGTGTTGAGAGTTGAATTTACAGGCAAAAAAAGAGGATGCCTCCCCTTACTCCCGCGGGGAAAACATCCTTTGTACAAGCTTAAAACATCCGATATCCTTTTTTGCGCAGCGTATGAATCGTCCAGCCACTGGCTACTGTACCGGCCATTCCGCAGCCGAGAATAAGCGCGTCCCAAACGCCTGGGACAATTTTTTGATAGACCAGTGCACCTACCAGCACACCGATCGCGATCACAACAGGTAGCCAGGTTGTTTTCAAGATCATGTTTAAAATAAATCCGATGCCAAATCCCAGCACGGTAAAAAGAACGATGGATACTACAAACTGAAGCAAGCTCATCGACGTACGCCCTCCTGCCTACTCACTCACCATCGCAGATGATGAAAAAGATGGCTTTATTCGTATTTTAGTGTAGCCTAAATGAGCCGGACAGGTCAATGTCTGAACAAGTTTTTGGCGTAGTCTTAGCTTCCTTTATCTCCGTACAAAAAAGCCGATTCGCTGTTCACGCGATCGGCTTTTGTACGCTATTGTGATTATTTGTTGGTAGCGACTGGCTCTTGCTGATGATGAGTACCAGATCCCTCACAGTTTGGACAGTTTTCCGTTCCGCCCAGGAGCAGATGGAAATACCCTTGTCCTTCGCAGTACGGGCATTGTTCTTGTTTTGATCTCATGGTGAGCTCCCCTTTCCTATCTTACATGCGTTGGGAATAATTGCATGTATTTTCTGATAATTTTGATGTGTCTTACTTTATCAGAAAAAGCATCTTTTGCACAATTCAGTATTTATCTGAAAAAACAGAAAAAACCGCGATGTAAGCGGAAACATCACGGTCTAGCTACTTTTTTCTCACAATTACTTAAAGATCTTATAGGAAGTGTATTGAAAGACGGGATCGATGTCGAACGTTTGGCCAGGCATGCCGCGTTCCCGTTCTCTATATCCAGGCAAGACGATCTTTAGATAGGTCGAGGACAACGGATCGGTAAGCAGCTCCTGGATCGGCATAAAACGCGTCTCCGCGATCTCTCCCTCCTGGGGCCGAGGCTCACCACTCACGTAATCCATCCAAAAGACAACCATGTTGTCGCTGATCGATTCTCGGATGACGCCAGAGCGAATGCCAGCTACCTGCTGCACAACGGCTTCCACCCCTGTTTCCTCCAGTACTTCCCGAACCGCTGCCTCGTCCACTGTCTCGCCCTCTTGAACAAAGCCCGCTGGAAACGACCATTGTCCTTTTAACCCGCTGTACGCTTTTTTGACCACGAGCGCCTCTTCCCCGCGAATGACGATTCCGCAGGCACCCAGCCATACTTTCCCTTCTCGCACACGTATCGCTTCCCTTCTAGTCCGATGCTGTGCTTTGAGTATACCACCAAATACGTGACCTCCAACGTTCATAACTAACCCCCGGCGAATATTTAAATCCACCGGCCATTAATGAAACCCACCGGCGTATCCACCGGTGGGCCAAGTCACTCGTCATCGTCATCCAATAGTCCGTTATCGATCATGTAGCGTAGATTTTCCCGATCCCGTTCCCGTCCTTTTTCCTTGAGACGGTCGATGGCAGGTAGGATCAGAATATCTACTTCGTGCTGCACATGCCAGGCGAGGTCGTGGCGCCCTTGCTCTTCCAGATACGCCCCTACTTCCATCATGGCATTGTAGCGGTCCATTTCTTCACGGGTCATCAACCCTCTGACCTGAATACTTGCGTGGCGCATCGTTTACAGCTTTACTTTCTTCAGGGCCAGACCAACGCCACCGATTTTATAAAGGTAACGCAGATCGCTCGCCTTTTTCATCATAGCTGCTGTACTGCCAAACAGCTTTTTCGATCCGACCTGACCGATGCCTTCCCCTTTTCCGAGGGATGCGAGTGTTCCTTGGAGATGTGGAGTAAACTTTTGGGTGAGTTCTCCACGAATCATAGCAGCGAGGTTTTCGCCGAGTGTTTCGCCTTCTTGTACCGCGATTTGAGCCGTCGGTGGGTACGGACGACCTTCCTCATTAAAGATCAGGGCGCAATCCCCGACCACAAAGACATTCTCATGACCTGGAGCACGCAAGTATTCATCCACCTTGACGCGACCTCGCATGACTTCGAAGCCTGCTTTCTCTACGATGCTGTTGCCACGTACACCCGCTGCCCAGACCACCGTTTTGGACTTGATTTCTTCTCCGCTTGCCAGCAAGACGCCATCTGGCGTGCATTGCTTGATCGGAGTCGCGATCTTGAATTCGATCCCCTTCTTGCCGAGTACATCCATCGCATAGCTGACCAGCTCCGGATCAAAGCCAGGCAATGCCGTTGGAGCCGCTTCGATGCAATATACTTTCACCTGGCTCGGATCGACGTCGAATTCTTCGCAGAGCTCAGGCAGTCGATCGCCAAGTTCACCGCAGAACTCGATACCGGTAAATCCTGCTCCACCGACTACGAACGTGACGTAATCCGTGCGGTCTGGCTCTTGTTTGAACTTCGAGAACATGTACTGAATGTGCTCTCGAATATTGCGCACGGCATTGATGCTGCGGATGCTGAACGCGTGCTCCTTGAGCCCTTCGATGCCGAACGTTTCCGGCTCACTGCCCAGACCGATAACGAGGTAATCATAGGAGAGGACTTCGCCACTTTCCAGCGTGACCGTCTGCTCTTCGGACTGGATGGACTGTACCGTCCCTTTAACAAAATTCACTTTATCCTTGTTAATGATCCTGTCCAGATCTACGCGAGCATGGTCGGCAGAGGCCGTTCCCGCCGCAGGCTCATGGAGCCAGGTCGTGATGTAGTGGTAATTGTGCTTGTTGACCAAGGTCACTTCTGCTTCGTTATAATTCAGCTTTTTCTGCAGTTGCAACGTGGTGAGCAGGCCTCCGTAGCCGGCGCCAAGGATGAGGATTTTGGGTGTGCTCATGATATCCCTTCCATTCATCAGGATAATTGTAAAAGAAGTTTGTGCGAAATTTCACGTGGTCTGTTACAAAATAAGATGCCCCAAGTCCGAATGCGTGTCGTCTCGCAATGATTGCCCTGTAATGAGATAGATTCCAACCTGTGAAAAAATGCACAAAGCTAGATGAAAATGTGGCAATTTCTTTACAGTCACCATCATATTATCCAGTGCAGATCTGATTTGCAAGGGTTTTTTACCTAGTCGACCGAATTTTCCCTGCTTTTTTTCGATTGGAAGTTTACGGTATAATGATGGGTGAGTTCGGTTCAGATAATTTCGGAGGTGCTTTGGATTGAATTTTCTGCAAAAGGATGAGCAAATCTACGACATCACAATCATTGGAGGCGGACCAGCCGGCTTGTTCACCGCATTTTATGGTGGCATGCGTCAGGCGAGTGTAAAGATTATTGAGAGCATGCCCCAGCTCGGCGGGCAATTGTCTGCTCTTTATCCGGAGAAGTACATATACGATGTAGCCGGATTTCCCAAGGTTTTGGCTCAAGACCTGATCAATAATCTGAAAGATCAGATTTCACGTTTCCAACAATCTGTCTGCTTAGAGGAAAAAGTGGAAAACGTCGTGAAGAAAGCGGACGACGTGTTTGAAATCACTACGGACAAAGGCACTCATTTCTCCAAGGCCGTGATTATTACGGCAGGTGTAGGTGCTTTTGAACCCCGCAGGCTGGAACATCCAGATGCCGTCAAATACGAAAAATCCAATCTGCACTATTTTGTTACCGACCTGAACTCCTTCAAGGGCCAACGTGTTGCCGTCATCGGTGGGGGCGATTCTGCCCTAGACTGGTCCCTGATGCTCGAACCGATCGCAAAAGAAGTCCACCTCATCCATCGCAGAGATAAATTCCGCGCCCATGAACACAGTGTGGAAATGCTGATGTCTTCGAAAGTCAAGGTCACGACTCCGTTTGAGGTTGCTGCCTTGCATGGTACCGAAAAAATTGAACGTCTCACCCTTTCCAACTGCACCACCAAGGAAGAGCTTGATCTGGAAGTGGATGCAGTGATCGTGAACTTTGGCTTTATTTCTTCACTTGGCCCTATCAAAAATTGGGGGCTGGAGCTGGAGAAGGGCTCGATCGTGGTAAATAGTAAGATGGAGTCGAATATCCCGGGTATTTTCGCAGCAGGCGACATCGCGACGTACCCAGGCAAGGTGAAGCTGATCGCTGTCGGCTTTGGGGAAGCACCTACTGCTGTAAACAATGCAGTTGGCTACTTCAACCCGGATGCGAAGCTGCAGCCTGGGCATTCTTCAAGTATGGACAACTTTAAATCTTAGTGTTTGAGATTTAGGAGGAAGCGCGGAGGATAATCTTCGCGCTTTTTGTTTGCCCTAGTTCTACCGTTCGGTACTGTTGCGGCGTGGCGGAAAAAGGAGAAAACGCTCCAGATTAGTAGGGACACTTATGCTGAGGTCACCTGCCGGGCTCTTCCTGTATACTCCCCCATCATCCAGCGCACAGTAGAACAGACACCCAGAACGACTCTTCTAGGAGGATCTCATGGACCATCTTTGTCCGGTTTGCAATGGTTTGGTTTCCTTGGAGCAGGCATGCTCCCACTGTGGGAATCGCTTGGAGGACGGGGGGCGTTTGTACGATTATTATGGGGACTATAGTCCGTATCAAGAGATTGATGATGCGAAAATGGATAACGGCTTTCCTGATCGGGTGCAACATCAGTGTCTGCATACGGGCTGGTGTCCACAGTGCCGCGTAGAGCAGACTGTCAGCGTCCGAGAATGGACGGTCACGATGCTGAACGCACAAAAGGACGCGTACAAATGACACGTCCTTTTTCAACCTGATTATTTTTTCTTCTCGGCCAGCTTTTTGGACAGCCTTTCATTCTTGGCCTTCATTTGCTCAAGCAGTTTGGGCAGAACGGTTTTGATCTTGGTAGCATCACCAGAGGCGATGGCTGCGTCGAACTCTTCATGCGTCTGCTTGAATTTCTCGATTTGCGCCTTTCTGTCTTCGTTCTCCCCTGCCTGGTCCTGACCGCCGCGATTTTTTTCCTTCCACTCCTTGTATTGCTGCTCCATTTGATCGTTGGTGATTGCTCCGGTTTGCACCTGTTCTCTCAGCTTGGCTCTCATCTGACTTTTTTCTTCACTGACGGTTTCTCGAGCAGCGCGAAGTTGTTCGATCAATTTTTCCCGCTCTTTGAGTACTGCTTGCCACTCGCCCACCTGATTCGGTGTGTACTTTTCCGCCAAGAGGGTCATGTACATCCGCTGATGAGCCCCCATGTTCATGGCATACCGCATTTTTCCCTGCCCATTTCCATGATCGCCATGGTTGTGCATCAACGTGTTTTCTACGGTGGATTGACCCCCCGCAGCCTGAACGCCTGCTGGTATCGCCAAGCCCATGACCAGCGCTGTCACCATCATTCCTTTTTTCCATTGCTTCATGCTGTTCACTCCTTTTCCTGTCTGCACGATATTCCTCGCGTGAGAGGAAAACGGTCAGCGCTCTTTTCATAAGGGCTGGCTGCCCGCTTTCCTTCCAAAGTGTGTCCACTGAATGTGGCACGATTGTTGAAGGATTGTGGAAAAATGTGTAAAAATAATTTTGTGCCTAAATCGGACGCAATTCATTCCGATCTAGACCCAAAGTCTTCACTAGTCCCATTTGCTCCAAGTCTTGCTTCGTTTTGGAAGTACCATGCTGATAAATAATCTGGTAGATTGCGCGCAGGTTGTCATCGTATTCATCATTGTCCCGGTCAGGCATATCAGACCATAGCGTATGTCCATGCATCCACATCATGAAGTCTCCATGCACGCAATTGTTCAGTAAGTCGCGCAGCATTCCCACTTCTACGTCTGTTGCTTCAATCTCAAAATCGTACGTGGAAGAGCCTTTTTCATCGCGAATCTCAGCAACAGTCGTTCCACTCTGCAACGTGATGTAATATCGATTTTTATCCAGGGCCACCCTCTCCTTCGCTTAGAACTCGGCCCTGCCGTTAGCGGAGCCATTGGAGGTATCACGAAAACATTCCCTCTATACTTTTCTCCACAAAGAGGCAAAATATGTATTTCGTAATCCGAAGAAAATTTCCCAGCATTGCCCCATGCTTCGAAATCCGCTAAGCTATTGTTCAAAAGCGATTATTCCAAAAAGCGGGTGAAGATGCAGTGAATGCCATCCTCGATACTTTCGTCCAAGTGGCTCAGGATTGTCCGGTAACGGTAGGCGTGGTACCGACCACCAAAAAGAACGCGAAACCTTCCATTCACATGATCCAATACGAACTGCTGTCAGCCTCCCCCTACCATTACACGTTGGAAGATCTCATTTACGAAGTACACATTCGACATAAGGAGATTCCCGTCGAGCAGGTAGAACAACATGGGGACAGAATACGCGCAGAGCTGTTTCAGAAAAGTCATCCTTGCATGCGGGCATCCATGCTACCGAAAAAATTCGGCTGGGGCGTACATTACGATTCAGAAGGCAAACTGGCGCTCTATGGAATGGAGACGGAGCCATACCGCGATTACATAGCCGGAACAAGTGATGGGCCCAATGTGGTATACGCGATGCGTAACAAAAGGGCTTAAATTCATAGAAAGAAAGCGTGGCATGCAAGAACATTTCCTTCTGTTCTCGCTGCCGCGCTTTTCTTTTTTGCTACGCCACTTCTTATTTTCCTTGCCGCAAATTGTGCCCCGTATTTTCCCCTGTATTGGGAGGCGTACTCCGAGAACCTGCTGATGCCTCTGTTGGTCGTTTGTTCTTGTTGTTGTGCTTTGCCATTACAATCTCCTCCTGCGTGTAGGGTGCATCCTCTGTAGTATGTCCTACGGCAGAATGGAAAAACACCCTGACCCGCGTTGCAGGCCAAAGTGTTTGGGTGGTCGTGCTTTTCTTTTCTTTCTCCATGCGTCAAATCTATTTCACAACAAGTTTGGAAACCATTTTACCGTGGTCTGGACCACAAATCACGCTACAAAAAATGGTGTATTCGCCAGCCTTATCGATTTTCAGTGTTTTGCTGCCTTCTTTTTGGAGCTCAAAATCCGTTCCTTCGATGCCGATGCCATGGAAGCCTTCAGCAGACTTGAAGTTAACCGTGAACTCTTCCCCTGCTTTTACTTCAAATGTATCTTGATTGAATTTCCAGTTGCTCGCCTCAATATTGATCGCTGTACCTGTGGTAGCAGCTGGAGTCGAGGTGGTTTGGGTACCACTCGCTGCCTGATCTTTGCTTTCGCCACCACATGCCGTCATCAGCATCGCTGAAAAAGCAACAGCTGAAACTAGCAATCCCCACTTCTTTGTCATCATGACCCCTTCTTTCTGATTGTTCTACACTTCCATTTTACTGAAAGATTGTTGTCCAAAATCTGGGAGTCTGTGACTGAATCGTGACTGAATGGTGACGAATTAGCTAACGTTGATATCCTAATCTTTTCCGCCTATTCCTCGCTGGTCAGCTGAATCTGGTAGATCTTCTTGGGTCTTCCCCGCAATTTCTCCTGTTTCTTGTAAAGAATACGCGCGACTCCCTTTTCCTCGAGCTGATTCAGCATGCGATTGGCGCTACGAACCGTAATCCCCAGATGATAAGCGAGCTCTTCAGCGGTCAGCTCGTTGCGTTCAGTCTTTGCGAGCACGGCCATGATCTTTTGTAGCTGCAAGGTGGACAGGTCGGTCTCTTCACTCTTGCGCTGCACAAATTCATTGACCTGATTGCGGTAAGTCAGACAGCTTTCTTCTCCCAATGGCCCGATGATCTGGTCACTGTCTGTCACCACAAAGGTGCCACTCGTCTTGCTGGCATAAGACATACTATTCGCGGATTGGGCATTGATCCTCGCCTTGTACATGCTATTCCCTACCCCCCATCCGATATGGACAGGGAAGGGCAGCGTCTTCTGCAGATAGGTCAGCAGTAAGCATTGCGTGAGGTTGTCCGTCAATGTCTTCAAGTCTTTAAACGAGCTAATGATTTCAAAGCTGTTGTTCGACTTTTGGATGATGAACGGTATCTTCTGTTCTGTGCTGAACTCCAGTAAAGATTTGTGCAGCAGCATCTGCCGCAGCTCCCATTCGTTTAGGCTCTCCTTGGCTGTCTCCACGCTACCCATGGTGACGTGCCCGATCGCAATCCGACTCTCCGCCAGCTTGATGGCAGCCAGTTCACTGATGATCTGCTCAAACTGTTGAACTATCGAGTCAGGCGAAGGAAACAGGTAAATGTGGGGTATCCCTTGCGTCGTCAAATCTTGCACGATATTACTCATCCGCGTCAGCGACAGATCGATCTTGCCTTCCTGCCACAGTTGTATGTGTTCGTTCAGCACTTCTTCATGAATCTTGTCGGTAACGGGGAATGGTGAAACGGTGTAGGGCATGGAATCAGCGTGAATGACCTCTTTGATCCCAAAGAAGTTGTTATATTTGGAGAGAAAATCAATATAGACACGGGAAAAGTCGAGATCCCGATGATTCATGCTGAGCTGAAACAATTTTTTGTAGAACTCCTGCTCACTGATCTGGAAGGTGTAGGTCGGTACCGTGAAGCTTCCCCATTGGTCCGTTAAGTAGAAATAAGCCAGCTCAGTCAAGACAAAGCCATCGACCAGCTGCTCGTTTTGCCGGTACAGATCGGGAGTCTCGTGCAATCGATGATAGGGCAACAGCACGACCTCGCAGGTATCTGAGACACGGGCAGGCACCGTTGTCAATTCTTTTAGAGAGTGCTGGGCGATGATCGCACCCAAACGGATCATAGAAATCCCTCCTTTCACTCACTAGCTTATTATAGGAGATTCAACCCCCTTTGAAAATATTTATAAAAGACTTGAAATACAGAAAACATTGCTTTAAAGTATTTTTAGAAAACGTCTTAAACATGTCTAAAAATATATTCGTAAAGATTCCTAAGGTGGTGATCATTTCTCTACTGTAATTTGAGCTCTCGTCTTCTCGCTTTTGGCTAAAAACATTGAAAACGCTACCAAGGGGGATCTCGATGAACGTCACGCCTGCTGCAAACAGTAAACACAAATACCTGGTCCTGGGGCTTCTTTGTCTGGGATGGATCATCAACTACTTCGACAAAGTCGCGATCAACGTGGCTGTCATTCCGATCTCTCAAGAGTTTGGCCTCTCTGAAACACAGGTCGGGCTTATTCTTAGCAGCTTTTTCCTCAGCTATGCAATCATGCAGCCAATCGGAGGCAGTCTGGCTGACAAATTCGGCTCGCGCAAAGTCATCTTGATTTCCGTCATCTGTTGGTCCGTGTTTACGATTCTCACGGGTACCGCTTGGTCGTTCCTTTCTCTGATTGTGATTCGTTTCCTTTTCGGGATCGGCGAAGGCAGCTATCCTTCCGCCAGCTCTGTAGCTGTCGCCGAAAGCTTTCCACAGCATGAGCGTGCTCGTGCCAAATCGATTTTGACCTCCGCTACGACGATCGGTGCCGTGTTGGCTACCTTGGTCGCCGCTAGCCTGTCCAAGCAATACGGCTGGCAAACCATGTTCGTCATTCTCGGGGTACTCGGATTGTTTCTAGCTCTACTCTACGCCAAATTTTTGCATCCCACTGGCTCCCAAGCAGTCAAAGCCAAAAGCTCTACTGATAAGCTCCCGCTCAAAGATCTGTTGAAAATTTCTATGCTGTGGAAGCTGATGGCCATCTATTTCGGCATTTCCATGGTGAACTGGGGCATGATGTCCTGGATGCCTTCCTACATGGTCAAAGTACGCCATCTCGATATGGTATCCATGGGTGCTTTGGCTTCCATTCCAGCGATTTTGTCTTTCTTCACCGTCTTGGGTACAGGTTGGATGCTGGATAAACGAATGGTCGGACGCGAAAAGTATTTGATCTCGATCGGCTCAGTCATTGGTATCATATCGCTTTATCTGTTGTCAAAAGCACCAACTGTTGCCCTCGTCGTCACGTATCAGGCATTTGCCAGCATCGGTCTCGGCGCAGCGGTTACGACCACTCTGACCATGCCCCTCAAGTACATATCTCCGTCTTCCGTAGGGGCTGCTTCTGGCCTGATTTATCTCGGGGGACAAATTGCTGGGGTCATAGCACCGACAGCCATGGGCTTTATGATTCAACAGTTTAACGGCTCTTATGATGCAGCTTTCTGGTTGTTGATCATTGCGACGGCGATCCCATTCGTAGTAGGCATGACGCTGCGCACAGGGTCCACTTCCAGACAAGAACCACCACAGGCAGTGACTCCTAGCGTCTGATTTTCGCTGGGGCTTTCGAGAAAAAAATTGCTATAGCGAGGTGTTCTACATGGTAAATCGCGACAGAATTTCAGAAATCATTGAACAAAAAAGTGAACTCCTTACACATGTAAGCGATCGTATCTGGGAGTTTGCCGAGACTCGCTTTGAGGAGGTCCGCTCTGCCGAACTGCTCTGCCAGACGCTCGAACAAGAGGGCTTTACGGTAGAGAAAGATCTCGCGGACATCCAAACAGCTTTTGTCGGCACCTACGGAAGTGGTGGTCCTGTCATTGCCATCCTCGGGGAATTCGACGCCCTCTCTGGTTTGAGCCAGGAACGCGGAAATCCCGTTCACAAGCCTATCCAAGCAGGTGGCAACGGACACGGATGTGGTCACAATCTATTGGGAACTGGCTCGCTGGCGGCTGCTATCGCCATCCGCTATTATATGGAAGAAAACCAGATCCAAGGTACGGTTCGCTACTACGGCTGCCCTGCGGAAGAAGGCGGATCCGGTAAAGCCTATATGGCCCGCGAAGGTCTGTTCGACGATGTAGACTTTGCCATCTGCTGGCATCCGCAAAATTTCAATGCGATCATGTCGATCAGCAGCCTGGCGAATTATCAGGTGTACTTCAAGTTCAAAGGCAAAGCTGCCCATGCTGCCGCCGCTCCCCATCTCGGACGGAGTGCACTGGATGCGGTCGAGCTGATGAATGTCGGTGTCAACTATTTGCGTGAGCACGTCATTCCAGAAGCACGCATGCATTATGCCATCACCAATACCGGTGGATTTTCTCCCAATGTCGTGCAGGCAGAAGCGGATGTCTTGTATTTGATCCGCGCTCCGCAAACCCAGCAGGTAGAAGAAATCTACCAGCGCGTCTGCAAAATCGCGCAAGGCGCTGCCATGATGACAGAGACAGAAGTCGAGATCATTTTTGACAAAGCGTGCTCCAATCTCATCCCGAACCAAGCACTGGAGCGTGTCATGTACGAAAACTTCCGCGAGCTCGGAGTCCCTTTGTTTGATGACGCGGAAAAAGAGTTCGCCCGTCAAATTCGCACGACCATCCCTGATGCAGACAAGAACAGCGAGCTGCAGATGCTCGCCAAACTAAAAGGTCCGGGCTCTAAAGACTTGTTGAATCAACTGAAGGAACAGGAGCTGTCGAGCTTCCTCCTTCCTCACATGCAAACCCCACGCCTGATGTCCGGTTCTACCGATGTCGGGGATGTCAGCTGGATCACACCAACGGTCCAATGCTCGACTACGTGCTTTGCTATGGGCACGCAGCTACATTCTTGGCAGGCCGTTTCCCAGGGTGGAATGTCTATCGGTCAGAAAGGAATGCTGCACGCCGGTAAGGTCATGGCCGCTACCGCTATCGACGTACTGCTACGCCCTGAAGTGATCGAAGAAGCCAAAGCCGAGCTGAAAGAACGCTTGGATGGGCACTCCTACGTCTGCCCCATTCCTGCAGAGATCAAGCCAGCTGCGCGCCGCTAATCATTTTTAAAGAAGAAAGCCCTCGAAGTTGCATCACGGCAACGACGAGGGCATTTTTCTGATTTAATGGTTGATCAAAAATACTGTGATTTCCGGAAAGCAATTCAGCCGCAAGGGAATCTTGGCTGTCCCGAGTCCCCTACTAATCGAAAAAAGACCGACAAGCTTGTCCTTTTTCTGCCCGATGTGAAAATCCTTGTACGCACCAAAGGTCCTCCCGAACAACCTGACCTGCCCGCCATGTGTATGACCCGTGAGCAAGAGATTGGCATGAATACCTTTTTCATGGATGAGCGAAATGATATTCGGTGAATGTGCGAGGAACACCGTCCAGTCTGCGTGCTCTACCTCCCTATGAGTATCATACTGTTCGTTGCCGTACGTGGAATTATCAAAGCCGTACACCCGTATCAGAGCCTCACCGATTTTTATGAGACTGTCTTCATTTTCCAGTACGGTCATCTGCGACTCCCACTGCTTTTTACAGGCGGCGATCTCACCAGTCGTATACAATCTCTTTTGCCAGCCCCGAATTTCCTCCCGCTCGTAATTGCCTGGTACAAAATAGATCCCATGCCTCGCTTCGATCTTGGCGATTTCCTCCATCAGCCGAGCTAGCTGGCCGCTATTTTGCACCAAATCGCCTGTCACACAAACGATATCCGGCTTCCAACGATTGAGGAGATGATGCAAGGAACCGTTGAGATAGCGGGTCCTCCCATGCAGATCAGTTATGTGGATCAAGGTCAATGGAGGCATTCGGGGCACTGTCAGATGAACGGATGAGGTCTGCACATACAGCGTTTGAAAGGTAAGAAAGTATCCCCCTGCAACTATACACAGGAGAAATAAGATGGTGATGCCAATCATTGGAGGAACGATCTCCCTTCTATTCCAAATAGCTTTTGGCCACGTATCTAGCTACATTAAACGACTGCCAGCTCCTCTCTTCCTGCAGATCTTCCGCCTTCTCCTGGAGATTGTACTGGAGTGTACTAGCCACTGCCTTATCATTCTTTAACGTCATGATCACCGGAATCGCATCATAGGAGAGCTCGGCTAAATACTCCATGTCAATTCGTCCGGTGTCGTGATAGCGCTGAATGTTGTTTTTCGCTATCAGCACATCCACATTGATGTAGTTCAAGACCACATACGCGACGATCCCCGCTACCCCGTAATATTTCATCAGGGAAAAGCCATTTCTCCAGATTTTCAGAAAAGCGATCACAAACAGCACTAACAAAAAGATCATGAAGGCATGCGCCAAAAACCTTGTATGGGTATAGCCGTACGCCTCTTCGTACAGAGACAAGCGGAAGTATGCGGAAATCAGCATACAGCTCGTACAGACAGTCAAAAGGCTGAGCATGACCTGAACGATTCTGTAGATCAGCTTCTGTGCCCTCGACGCGAGGTACATGAAGCTCACAAGCAAGATAAAATTGATGATCGTCACGGTGACCAGCTCATTAAACCCTTTTTTCGCGTACTCCGCGTATGTCATATCCTCTGGCAAGATTGCCTGTGCGCCACCGAACAAATACGAGATCTGAATGACTGTAAAGACGATATACACCACATTGATGATCGTCAGGATCGTTACCAGGATGATGCCGTCCCACGCGATCTTATTCTCCTCCGATTGTGCAGGTACCAGGACTGCCACCCCTTGCTGTCTTGGCCCCAAAATGGAGTACATATAGCCGAAGGTCACGAGCGCCACCAATCCGATCAGGAACAGGCGAAAGAGTGCCTCTGCCGAATTCCAGTCAAACAACATGCGCGGGATTTCCGCCAGAAAATGTCCGAATACCCCATCTGCCTGTGAGAGCAAGGACAGTACTACTAAAAGAATGGGCAGCGAGATCCCGATACCGGTCAGCACCTTCATTGCTACTCCGTATTTGGTACGATCCACTCTGTTCTTTATCCATTCACGAAGCAGAAGAAAAGGGATGCTCGTGTACTTGATCGTGTACAAAAGCACCGTCTCGATCATCTCACCCAAGAATCCGAGAGAAAACCAGCTCTGCTGATGCCTTTTTGTCAGTAGCATCGTTTGAGCGACCAAGAGAAACGGGACGATCACAAAATTCAGTAGATGGAAAAACGCATTGTCATACAGAAAAAAGGTCAACGCGAGCAGAAAAATCGGCAAGGTTAGCGACCATGCGTAGAACTGATCCCGCGAAAATGTCAGATGGATTCGTTGCTTGGCTTGCCAAAAGAACAAGGCGTATAGCCCAATCACAAACAACGGATAGGAGATGCCAAATGCCTTGCCATAGAACAAGTAATCACCTAAAATACCGATTGCTACGGAACCAATCAACAGCCATGGAAGGCTGCTCTGTCTTTGTGTCTCTAAAGCCACACGTTTCCACTCCTTGCCGCGTATTCGTCCTACAAATTGTAAATACGTGGAAAGACTATGGATCGATACAAAGAGTGGAAAATCACTTCCAAACAAAAAACCTCCCTGGCTCGATTCATGAGCCATAGAGGTCTACTTTAGATAATACGGTTGATTAGTCGTCACACTTCTCTGCCTTACCCGCTGCCAGCGCCGTCTTGAACGACGACCCACAGCCGCAGGAAGCAACTGCGTTCGGATTCTCGATGGAAAAGCCTCCGCCCATCATGGATTCCTTGAAGTCAATTTCGGTACCTTTAATGTATAGATAACTGTCTTTATCGACAACAATTTTGACACCATGCTGCTCGAAGACCTCGTCGCCTTCTTTCATTTCTTGATCCCAGCCCATACCGTAGGTGAAGCCACTGCAACCACCTGGTCTAACTCCGACCCGCAGGAACAGATTGGGTTTATCTTCTGCTGCCAGCATTTCCTTTACCTTCAGGCTGGCTTGCTCTGTCATTGTAATCATGCTTCTTTCCTCCTTTACAGGCTACTTCTTATTATTGCTTATCTCCAGTATACAAAACAATCGTGCTCTCTCACAAGGTTCCCCTGCACTTCTAAGGCCCATTCTGCAGATTACTTGTATCCAAAATGAAGAAAAGAAGGGTTTCCCCTTCTTATGCGAAATAGGCATGATTTTCAAGTAGATAAAAGCGATATGTTTTCTTGCTCGTTCCTACCTTAGACAGACCATGATCTATTTGGTTCAGTTCGTTGTGTAGTTGATCAATTTGTATACTATATTCTAGGACTTCTGGATGATCTAACCCAAACTCTAACCCCATATTTACCATACGCTGTCGAAGGAGTTCGATTTTTTCGAGTAAAACGTCCCGCATTTGAAGCTCCTCCTAATAGTAGATCAGGCTAACTACCTATATTTTACAAGATTACCTAAGATTTCGCAAACAAAATTTCCTACATTCCCCTACTACAGCGCAATATTTTGCCGAGAATTGTAATTTTTTTACAGTCGAGAGTTGGTGAACTTATGATATTGTTCCCTCCATCCAAGAGGTTTATAATATAGGTGCCTTGTTGCCCGATTTTTGCATTCTCTCGTCGATCGTTTAGGTCTCATTTTTACGCCTATCGCGACCGAAATGCAGCCGAATCTCCACTGAAGAAGCAGGGGGATCATCTTCATACATCAGAGACGACTCCAATCCCATGAACGTACACGATTGGGTAAAATTGGACGAACCTCACAAAAATTACACTTTATTTAATGAAAGAAAGGAAGTGTTTGGTATGGCGCTTGAAACCATTGCCATCCAAGACAAATCGCTCGCCGGTATCGCAGAAAAAGTACAGCACGGCGAACGCCTCACTTTGGAAGACGGTGTTACTCTTTTCAATTCCCACGATCTGTTGACGATCGGCCAGCTCGCGAACCTCGTGAATCAGCGGAAGAATGGCAACAATGTGTATTTTGTACAAAATATGTACATTAACCCGACAAACGTCTGTGAAGCCCATTGCAAATTCTGTGGCTTCCGTCGTGACAAGGATGAAGACGGAGCTTACACTATGAGCACCGAAGAGTTGCTACACTACGTAGAAACTCGCTTCCATCCTGGGATTCGCGAATTCCACATCGTAGGCGGACACAATCAGCACATGCCTTTCGAGTATTACATCGACACGCTGCGTACATTGAAAAAAGCGTATCCAGATGTAACCATCAAATCGTATACCGGTGCTGAAATCGAGTTCTTCTCCCGTATCTCTGGTCTTTCTATCGAAGGCGTGTTAAAAGAACTGATGAACGCTGGTCTGGAAAGCTTGACAGGCGGTGGTGCTGAAATCTTGACCGAGCGCTATCGGATGAAAATGAGCCCGGAGAAAGCAAGCACAGACATGTACCTGCAAGTACACCGTACCGCTCATCAATTGGGGCTGAAAACACACTCCACCATGCTCTACGGTTCGATCGAGACTTTGGAAGAGCGCGTGATCCACATGATGCGTCTGCGCGAGCTGCAGGATGAAACCAACGGGTTCCTGGTCTTTATTCCACTCGCTGTACAACCAATCAAAGCTAGTGCAGGTATCAAGCGCCGCAACTCCGCGATCGACGACTTGAAAACAATGGCGATCAGCCGTCTGATGATGGATAACTTCCAACACATCAAAGCGTACTTCATTAATATTGGTACGCAATTGACTCAGCTGTCATTGACGATGGGGATGTCCGATGCTCACGGTACACTCGTGGAAGAGCGCATCAGCCATGCTGCCGGTGCCCTGACTCAACAAGCTTTGACAGTCGATGAATTGGTTTGGCTGATCAAAGGTGCAGGCAAACGTGCTCTGGAACGCGACACCTTCTACAATGTCGTAAAAGAACATTAATTCCTTATCTCCATGTATAAATAAAAGAAGCTGGTGCCTCGACAAAGTGGCATCAGCTTCTTTCTATTTGGACAATCCGTAATGGTACGTATTGTAGACTGTTCATTAATGATATTTCCATGTTTTTGAATGGATCGGGTTGAACATAGTAAAGAGAAGCTGCTTTACAGAGGAAAGTCCAAGTTCATCATTTCGTCTTCCTCACGCAGCTTGTTCTTGATCTTCGTTAACAGCTCTTCGGCGGTCTCGGCTTGCACCAGATTGCCATTGACCAACGCAAACGGCTGCATATAACATTCGCCGCAATAACCCAAACAGCCATACTCCAGTACATCGACGTCCAGCTCCGGATCGTTTTCCAGCGCATCTACGACGGATTGGGTATAGGAAGAAACGTTGCTCGCACAAAATTCTACTAAAGGCTTCATCTATCTTCACCTACCGATAATTTCGACATCGTCACGTCCTTTATTGTACCGCGTCTGCTGTAAAAATCCAGCGGAGAAAACGGGAAAAAGATTCTGCTTGCATTTTTGGCGAAAGAGACTAAAAATAGAATGGGTGCTGTATAAAACGGACAGAAGAAAGGACTAGACCTTCTATGAAACGACTTGTGATCCTTGGTGGAGGATACGGGGGTCTTCGTATTATTGAGCGAGTCCTGTCCCCTGAATTACCAGACGACGTGTTTATTACCCTCGTAGACAGGATGCCGTTTCACGGCTTGAAAACAGAGTACTATGCTCTGGCTGCAGGGACAACACCGGAATCTCACTTGCGAGTCACTTTTCCCAATGATCCTCGCCTGACGATCAAATACGGGGAAATTTCCGGATTGGATATGGACGAGCAGGTAGTTAATTTTTCCAATGGGGACACCATTTCCTACGACTGGCTCGTAATTGGCTTGGGCTGTGAGGACCGTTACCACGATATCCCTGGTGCTGAGCAGTATACTTGCTCGATTCAATCCATGGGAGCGACCCGCAGCACTTATTCGGCCATTAATAATGTGAATCCGTACGGTACAGTTACTGTTGTGGGTGGAGGACTGAGTGGCGTAGAAATGGCTGCTGAGTTGCGTGAGAGTCGCCCAGACCTGAACGTACGCATTGTAGACCGCGGGCAAAGTATTCTAAGCCCATTCCCGAAAAAACTGCAGGAGTATGCTTCTCAATGGTTCATCGAGCATGAAGTACAGCTCGTCTCCATGGCTTGTGTAACCGGTATCGAGCCTGGTGTTGTGTACAACCACAACCAACCTGTGGAGAGCGATGTGATCGTATGGACGGCCGGTATCCAAGCGAACCGGATTGTGCGCTCACTACCGATCGAGACAGACAACATTGGACGCGCCAAATTGAATCAGTATCATCAAATCCCATCCCATCCGAACGTCTACGTCGTGGGTGACTGTGCGAGCACCATTATCGCACCAAGCGCTCAAACGGCTGAGATACAGGGCGAACAAATTGCCATGATGCTGAAGAAGGATATTAAAGGAGAGGACTATCCAACCTCCTTGCCAGCTCTCAAGCACAAAGGCTTCCTCGGTTCCCTCGGCAAAAAAGAAGGCTTTGCTAGCATGGGGAAAGTATCTCTGGTTGGTCAAATGGCTCGCGTCATCAAGAGCGGTCAGCTGTGGATGTACAAAAAGCATATGGGATAGTGAACCAAAACCTGTTGACCGTGGTCTAACAGGTTTTCTTTTTGTTCGAATCCTCTCCCCACAACCTTCCTTTCATTAGAAAAACTGGATAAGAATCTTATAAATTCTTATCTGTACAAAAAGAAGTGCCCTTCTCGATGGAAGGACACTTCTCAATCATCTCTTTTGGACTCGCACCACGGGTACCCTTTTCGTCTCGTAAGTGCCAGCCAGCACACGTTCATGAATGACATTTAGTTTGATCAGACTGGTGATTTTCCCGGTATCCGCTCTCGACAACAGTCGCCAGAGAGTAGGATCTGGCAATGCATTGTACAGCCGATCATCGTTGTACTCCCGACGCTCCTGATAGGAAATCGTCAGTTTGTAGGCCCCTTCCTCTAGGCTGTCCGTGTTTTGGCAGCTCTCCACCAGCTTGTTCCGCAAATCATTCAGCTCTTCCTCCACCCGTTTCTGTGTTTCCTTGAGTTCGTAATAACGGGCCAGATGCTCTTCCATCCGCTCGTCCTCCTTTGGGGTTGGTCGCACCCATGAAGTATATGAGTTGGAAGAGGGCTGTAGAACGCTGCCGAAACATGAAACCCCCGCTCCATTCCTTCCAGAGCGAGGGTTGATTTTCATGCTTTATTTCCCGATTTGGGTCTGAATCGCTTCACCTGGATGTTTGATCAGGAAGGTCGAGTACTCTACTTCCCACGGATTCCATTTTCCGTCTGCGCCAAAGCCCCAAACAGAGTTGATGTGGGAGACAGTGTCGGCGTTATTGATTCCTACGACGCGTTGTTCCCCCACCAGTTCAAACGTTCCGTTGCCATCCATGTCGATCGGAGTCAATGCACTGAACGGATAGGAATAGACAGACAAATCTTCTTTATTTGCTACCAGTTTCCCGGCTTGATCGTACAGTTTGGCAGCTACATACAGATCCTTGTTCGCACTGACATCAAAAGTGAGCGATTTGTCGAGATGCTTCCCTTTTCCTTCCACTTTAAAACCATCCACGAAAGTTCCTTCGTATTTGATTCCTTCGTTTTCATCTTCGCCAAAAATAACTTTGGATTGTTTGTCTGCAAATGTCGCAATAACGTGTTCGTAGATGCCTCCACTGCCGCCTGTTGCGGTTTTTACAAAGGCGTCTGCTACATGATCACCTGTGAAGTCAACGAGTGTCAAAGTCCCTTCATAACCGCCCAGATCGCCTAATTCTGTTTTGCTGTATGCTTTCGTTTTCCCATCTTGAACAACGATGTTCATGTTGGAAGCGAAAATGTCGTCTTGTTTTTCCTTGATGCCCAGCAAGTAGACAGTATCTGCTACCTTGTCTCCGGTCACATCTGTCGATTTTTGGTCGATGACATAATAGTTTTTATCCATTTTCAATTCAGAAGCTGCGGCAAAAGGTTTGCCTACTTCGGTTTCTGCATGAGCGACCTTTGTATGGGAAGCTGCGAGACCGGAACCTCCGATTACTCCAGCAAGCAGTAGAAATGTAACAGGCTTCATCCATTTTTTGTTCATTGCGTTTTCCCCCTAGTAGTTGGTTACATTCACAACTATAGGACGAATCCGGTGAAATATCGTTACAAATGATTTACAGAGGGATTACAAATTAGAAAAAGGCGGGAAAATTGAATGATTCTAACTGTAGTGGAGGAGAGGAAAAGGGAGAAAACGCTCCAGCTTCATAGGAACACCCATTTGGGGTCATCCCTGTCCGGCTCCAAAGATCTTCGCTTTTTCCCCTTTTTTCCTCGGCCAGCTTTGGCTCTCCCACTTGCCTTATTCTGCGGGCTTTCCAAGTAGTTTTTTTGAGAAAAATTCCACCCGGGAGAATGCCTACGAAGAACGAAAGCTTGGTTGTCCCTATCCCGTAGTTTTTGTGATACGTCCAACAAATTGGATGACCTCGTTCTTCTTTTGTTTCAACGCCCTTCGAAGCTCAAACGATAGACAGAATAAGCTTTTTCCTTGAATATCTTATTACCTGATAAGTAGAAACCACTACAGCTCGAAGGGGAAGCAGGTTTCCAGGCGGAGCGAAGATCGGAAACCTGCTTCCCCCCACCTCCGCTAAGTTGGTATCACCATACCTTTTCTGTTTCCAAAAAAAACGATCAGACGAATGCTTCGCCTGACCGTTTTCTATCATTACGATTCGCTGTCCACGAGATCAGCCAATGGCCTCAATCCCATGCTTTCCAGCTTGGCGTAAATGTCTTTGAGCTTCGGATTTCCCTCACCGACAATTTCCCCGGAAATTACGACAAGTGGATACCATAGATCTTCCT
Organism: Brevibacillus choshinensis; assembly: GCF_001420695.1. NCBI lineage: Bacteria > Bacillati > Bacillota > Bacilli > Caryophanales > Paenibacillaceae > Brevibacillus > Brevibacillus choshinensis. The sequence goes on from NZ_LJJB01000010.1 coordinate 774,816, forward strand.
CAACAATCCGTTCCGCCCAGTTTTTGTCATCGTCTGTCTGAGACTGTTGAAAGTCACTGTACAGGATGCGGATACTGTCGCTTCCATATTTGCGGGAGAGCGCTGCTTGCAGCCATTCAGCTGTTTCCTTGGCAGACGGCAGATTGACGCAGCTCGCGCACAATTGCTCAGTCCCAAACACCTTGATTTCTACGCTCATGCTCCCGGCCTCCCCATGTGGACTGTTCTCTCAACCTTAGGAGAGTGCTTGTTCCAGATCCTCGATCAAATCTTCTACATCCTCAATACCTACGGAAATGCGTACCAAGCCCTCCGTAATGCCCAGCTCAGCGCGACGCTCAACCGGAATGGAAGCATGAGTCATGCGTGCTGGTACGCTGATCAGACTTTCGACGGCCCCCAGAGATTCCGCCAGTGTGTAGAGCTTCACTTTGGACAGTACTTGGTCTGCACGCTCTGCGCTTCCAACATCAAAGGAAATCATACCGCCAAAGCCGCGAGCTTGTTTTTGAATCAGCTCGTGACCTGGATGGCTGGACAAACCAGGGTAGATAACACGCTCGATGTCGCTGCGTTCTGCGAGCCATTTCGCGAGAGTGCGCGCATTTTGCTCATGCTCTTCCATACGGACACCCAGTGTTTTCATACCGCGCAGCAAAAGCCAGGAGTCTTGTGGACCGAGAATGCCTCCGATTGCATTTTGCACGAAATGCAGATCTTCGCCCAGCTGTTCATCTTTGGCAACAACCAAGCCTGCCACGACGTCACTATGTCCGCCCAGATATTTGGTCGCACTATGGAACACGATGTCGGCCCCCAGATCGAGCGGGTTTTGCCAATACGGAGTCATAAACGTATTGTCGACTACCAAGAGCAAGCCCTTTGCTTTTGCAATGCCAGACAATGCGCTGATATCATTTACTTTTAAGAGCGGATTAGTCGGAGTTTCCATAATGATTGCCTTCGTTTCGGGGCGCACGGCTGCCTCGACAGCTTGCAAATCATTGGTATCTACGTACGTAGCTTCCAGACCGAGACGAGAAAATACGCGGGTAATGACACGGTACGTACCGCCGTAAACGTCGTCACCCACTACGAGATGATCCCCTTTGTTGAACAGCGAAAGGATCGTGGACAGTGCTGCCATACCGGATCCAAATGCAAAGCCACGAGCGCCACCTTCGAGCTCAGCGATGTACGTCTCCAGAGCATGGCGAGTCGGATTACCTGTACGGGAATACTCAAATCCTTTGTGCTTGCCGATCGCTTCCTGTTTGTAGGTGCTCACTTGATAAATCGGAACAGATACAGCTCCTGTGTGTGGATCTCCCTCGATACCGCCATGGATCAAACGCGTCTTGATACGCATCTTAGATTCCTCCCTGATAGATTTTTTTGCTGAGATAGCGCTCGCTGCTGTCTGCAAACAGGATGACGATGTTGGTTCCTGGAGCGGCTTCCTTGGCTTCACGCAGGGCTGCTGCCATCGCTGCACCGGCGGAGCTTCCCACCAGCATCCCTTCCTTGGCAGCCAGCTGCTTCACCAGATCGAATGCTTCTGTATCCATAATCGTGTGAATCGCGTCGAAATAGCTCGTGTCCATGAAAGGCGGCAAAAACTCCATGCCAATTCCTTCTGTTTTGTGCGGACCAGGTTCTCCGCCATTCACGATCGACCCTTCTGGCTCCACAATCACGGTCTTGACCGAAGGATTTTGTTCTTTCAAATAGCGGGCGACCCCCATGAACGTTCCGCCGGAGCCTGCACCAGCAACAAAAACGTTCACCGCACCATCCATCTGTTTCCAGATTTCAGGCCCTGTGGTCTTGTAATGAGCGTCTGGATTTGCAGGATTTGCAAACTGCTGCGGTACAAAAGAGCCTGGGATCGAAGCTGCCAATTCCTGTGCCTTCGCGATCGCTCCCTTGATGCCTTGCTCCGTCGGCGTATTGACCACTTCTGCCCCGAGGGCGCGCATCAGCTCCTGTTTTTCCTCAGAGAACTTTTCAGGCACGCAAAAAATTACTTTATAACCTGTTCCTACAGCGGCCAACGCAACTCCGATTCCTGTATTCCCAGCCGTTGGTTCGATGATAGTCCCGCCTGGTTTCAGCTGTCCGTTTTCCTCTGCTGCGCGGATCAATTCCATGCCCAATCTGTCCTTGACGCTGCCGCCTGGATTGAAGTACTCCAGCTTGGCAAACAAGCGGACACCCTCTGGCAAATCAAATTGTGTAATTTCTACGATGGGCGTGTTGCCAATCAATTCTTTTACATTGCCAAATACATTCACGTAAATCTTACTCCTTATGTTGAAGTACTTGCCGTTTCATTATAACATGTGGCTTAGACAAAAAGTCCATGCAAGGTGCACATCGCAAACACCTTCTTTGGAAAGTGTCAACAGGGCATGTAAGCCATGGATTTCTCACTCGTCTATGATTATAATAAAGGTGAGGTTGGAAAGGAGTGAATGTTTCATGGATATAATGGATCAAGTACAAGAAGTTCTCGATAAACTGCGTCCGTACCTGCAACGTGACGGTGGCGACGTACAACTCGTTGATGTGGAAGAAGGTATTGTGAAGCTGCGTCTGATGGGTGCATGCGGAAGCTGCCCTTCCTCTACCATCACCCTGAAAGCGGGTATCGAGCGCGCCCTGGTCGAAGAAATTCCAGGCATCAAAGAAGTACAACAAGTATTCTAATCAGGGTACCGACATGAAAGCAGCTACAGGTGAGACGTAGCTGCTTTTTTTCATTCCCGCGAGTGGACACCCTTACTTTACGTTTCCCAACGCTTTTTCCAGAAAATTGATGACACGCTCAGCGTATTCGTCAGGGACCAACGCATAGCTACGAACATGACCGGCGTGCGGGACGAGCCAGATGGAAGCTTTTTTGTCTGAAACCAATGCCCGCAGCCGTTCGCTGTTGTCAAAAGGAATGGTGGAATCCCCTGTCCCATGGATAAAGAAGATCGGTTTCTTTGCCAGCTTCACGGCCAAATATGGCTTTACTTCACGCGGATTGGCTCCCAACAGAATCGGACACAGCGTCAAGATCAACCAGTTGAAGGGAAAACGGGGCAGGCCCGTCCATTGCGGCAAATTTTCTTGCAAGTATTCTCGTAGAGAGTAAAACGGAGAGTCTGCGACAATCGCCGCAATCCGCTCGTCCTTGCCCCCTACCAAGAGCGAGGTGGCCGCCCCCATGGAAAAACCGATTAGCCCCATCTCCTGCCCAGGACGAGTAGTGGCAACGAAGTCGATCGCCCCTAGTAAGTCATGCTGCTCACGAAGTCCGATCGTCGTCAAGGATGGGCTTGAATGGCCAGCATTGCGAAAATCAAACATCAGCACATCGTAGCCGCCTGCCAAAAGCTTTGCGGCCAATGATAAGGCTGGGAGATGCGGTTCCAGACGGTTTTGACTGTACCCATGGGCAAAAATAAGTGTGCGTCTGTGTGGATCATACCCATTTTGTTCCGCTGAGAAATACCAGCCTGAAAGTGAAATCGCTCCTTCTCGACTGGGAAAGCTGACTTCCTCTGTATGTTTGATGCCAAAATCAGCAGGGACCATGTCTACCGCCTTGCGTGCCGGATGGGTCAGCTTCCACGTGACGTGAAAGGCAATACCGGAAGCGCAGAGTACAAACAACACCAAGAGTCCTGCAACACTCAGAAGGAAGGTGCTCATAACGCCGTCAGTGGCCTTTGGCCTTCCAATACAGCTACGATATTCGCTGCTGCCAGTCTCGCCATTTCCCCTCTTGTCTGCTCAGTGGCACTACCGATATGAGGCAATGCCACTACGTTCGGTAAAGATAGCAATGGATGATCCTGAGGAACCGGCTCTTGCTGGAAAACATCCAGACCCGCCGCCCAGATCTGCTTCTTTACCAGAGCCTGATAAAGTGCTGCCTCATCCACCGTGCCCCCTCGAGACACATTGATAAAGACAGAGGTGGGCTTCATCCAGGAAAATTCCTGCTCACCCATCAGCAAACGGGTTTCAGCCGTCAAAGGGGTCAGCAGCAGCACGTAATCAGACTCACGTAGCAATGCTTCTAGAGTGGCCTGTTGTGCTCCCGTCTCAGCCTCTGCCTGTTGTTTGCGATTGCGGTTGTGATAAAGAATCCGCATACCAAATCCTTTGGCACGTCTGGCGACTGCTTCGCCAATTCTTCCCATGCCAATGATCCCCAGTGTGGCTCCGTATACATTTTGACCCGCCATCAGAGATGGACTCCACGACGTCCACTCCCCGTTCAACAAAAAACGATTTGCCTCTGTTAATCGCCTTCCTGTTGCCATCAGCAGTGCAAACGCCAAATCAGCTGTCGCTTCTGTCAATACATCAGGCGTATTGGTGACCCAGATATCACGCTTCTTGCATGCAGCGAGGTCGATGTTATCGTAACCCACTGCCATATTTGCCACGATCCGCAATTGCTTTGCCCGACTCAGCAATTCCTCGTCTATTCGTTCTGTCAGCATCGTCAAAATCGCGTCTGCCTGCTCCACCTTTTCCAACAAGAGCTCTCGGGGAATTGGCTCATCCTGCACCCAAACTTCTACATCTGCCACTGTCTTCAAGAGAGAAATGGCTTCATTCGCTACTTGCCTCGTCACTAACACCTTTGGCTTCTTCATCTTCCGGCCTCCACAACCAATCAATTTGTGGAATGGACGCGCCGTACCGCTGTGCGACCAGATGTGGATACTGACGGAGTGCCTCTTCCATACGCGCCAGCTCGTCTTCCAGCTGGGAATGCCATAGTTCTCCGTTTACTTCCAGCTTTTCTTCATAAGGAAGCTCTTGGTACGCCTCCACCAGCTTGAGAAATCTTCCTGGATAGAGCATTAGCCCGTAGACGACCGCATATTCGTCAGGCAAGAGCGGTGATACGCTGTTGTAGCCATCGAGAAAGCTTGCCGCTTTTTCATTCTGCCATCCGCTGCGCTTCGTTTCCGCCTTCAGCCATTGACCAATGTCACGAGCTCGCATGTCGAGCACCCAGTTCCATTCTCCAGCCACCAGTCGTGCATCCTTCTCATTCCATAGCATATACCCTTGATCAAAATTTTGGTAGGCAACTTTGCCATACTTGGCGGTTTCCTTTACGACCTTGTCGTACCCGGACGCGAGCAAATAGTGAACGGCGATTTCACCCAGCTGGTGCACGTACGTAAAGCTGGTCAGCAAAAACTCATCCATGGAAGTTAGTTCGCCTTCCAGCTCATCCAGCTCATCCCGGAATTCATTGTAATGACGCAGTTTCCGTCTCCACATGCTGGGCCAGCTACCCAAAGAACTGTATGGGATGAACAATTTGTCGCCTTTGAACGAGCTAGTGGCCAGATGGAACTTCGCCAATGACTGACCGATCGTAAAGTAAGGATCCTCTGGCGTTCTTTCTCGTACTCCCCTGTACAAGTAATACAGCTGTTCATCCGAGACGATATGTCCCAGACCCCCGACTGTTTTTACCAGCTTGAGCATCCCGATGTCCTGCTGCTCATTTACATGCTTTCGAACTCGGTCGATAAACTTGCTCTTATATTTATATCCTTCCGGTGCTGCGAACAGGTAAAACAATCCTTTATCCGTCTTCAGTACCTTGCTCGCCCCATTCGAGCGAACATCTTCCAGGACAAACCCGTATTCCTCTTGCAATAAGTCTTTGTCTTCCATCGATTTTCACTCTCCTTGCAGACCTTCACATGGCGCATAATATGTAGAAGCATCGGGATAGGTGCCTATCTCGTTGCAGATACTAGTCGCACGGTTGGGAGCATAAGGAGGGAATACGCATGAGCGAGCATCCACTTAATAGTGATTCGTGTCTGGAGGTCGTGATTGATCTGTTGGGGAAACGTGGTGTCAGTCTGGATGACATCGCTGAGATCGTGAAGTTCCTGCAAATCAACTACGTTCCTGATCTGACAAAGGAAATGTGTCTGGAGAGTGTAGGGGCAGTGTTGAAAAAGAGGGAAGTGCAAAATGCACTCTTAACTGGCATTCAGCTGGATATATTAGCGGAAGAAAACAAGCTGCTGCAGCCTCTTCAATCCATCATTGAGGCAGATGAACCTCTGTACGGCGTGGATGAAGTACTGGCGCTCGCCATCGTCAATCTATATGGCAGCATCGGGTTTACGAACTTTGGTTATGTAGACAAATTGAAGCATGGAAAATTAGAATTTCTCAATGACCGCCGAAACGGTGTACACACATTCCTCGATGATCTGGTGGGGGCGATTGCTGCTGCTGCCTCGAGCCGAATCGCCCACCGCCAAAAACAACAAGAAGAATGCCTAGAGGGTTAACTTCTTCATCCAATCCGTCAAATCCTCGGCAATATGCGTAGGGCGGGCAGGATGTACAGCTGCTTCCTCTCGGTTCGAGTACCCCGTCAGCACGAGCATACTGTCCAGCCCACTATTGGCACCCGCTTCAATATCGGTATAGAGATTGTCTCCGACGATCAGGGTCTCTTCCGCACGGATACCGAGAATATCCAGCGCATAATTGACGATAATGGACTGCGGCTTCCCGATCACGATTGGTTTTGTCGCAGCTGCCACTGAGACAGCAGCTACGAGGGAACCATTCCCCGGGTACAAGCCTATTTCAGTCGGCAAGGCAGCATCCGTGTTGGTCGCGAGCAAGACTGCACCAGCGCGTACAGCACGAGCGGCTGTCGCCAGCTTTTCATAGGTGAATTCACGATCGATCCCTACCACGACATACGCTGGCGAGTCTTCCGTGATCTCGAAACTGCTCACGGTCAATTGTTCACGCAAGCCTTGCTCGCCGATCATATAAACTTTCGTTCCTGCAGACGCACGTTCTTTCAGGTATGTGGCTGTTGCCATACTGGAGGTGTATACGTCTGCAGGCTTCGCATCGATTCCCATTGCACATAGCCGGTCTGCTACATGCTCCGGAGATGCAGACGAATTATTCGTCAAATACAGGTAGGGAATTCGCTGTTCCTTTAGATAGGAGATAAATGCTGCTGCCCCGGGAATGGCTTCTCCTCCCCGGTAAATCGTGCCATCCAAATCAAGCAAATAGCCTTTGTACGCTGTCGCCGTCGTCATCCTATCGGTCCCCTTTGTTAATCATGTCGTTTGCCGTAGCACTGATTTGTCCGTTCAAACAAAAATCCACCCGCCATGGAGTGGATTTTTTATCGATTCGTAGCCATAAGCGTTAGCGTCCTTGCTTCACTTCAAACACGCATTTATCTCCGCCTTTTGCCATACAGGAAGTCTGTTCCACATTGGCATCTAGCACGCGTCGGAACAAGGACAGCTCACAGTTACAAGCCTGGTTGAATTCGCGGGCAACTTGCGAGATCGGACAGTTAAACTCTTGAATACGGTAGTTTTCTGTTTCCGGATCCTTTTCCCATTCCACCATGTACCCTTTATCGTTTTGCAGCTCAGCAAGCTTGGCTACTCTCTCTTCCAGGTCGCCTTGCATGTGAGTGCGATAGGTTTCTTCGAGACGGTTCTCCCGACGGCGAAACAGCATCTCTACTTTACCGATGCCGTCCATATCCTTTAGGTCTTGCAGAAAATCTAACGTCAAATGAGAATAATTGCGCGGAAACAGTTCGTCTGCCTCCTGCGACAAGGAATATACATTGGTTGGACGTCCCATCGCTTGCCGAACAAGCGTAGACTTGATCAAGTTGTCCCTCTCGAGGGTATTCAGATGGCGTCTTACAGCCATTTCTGTAATTCCCAGCTCTACAGCCATGTCACTAACTGACAGTGAGCCTTTCACCTTGAGCATGTGGAGAATTTGGTCACGGGTGGACGTTCCTTCGTTTGTCATACGTATCACCGCCCTTTCTCCTAATTGTAGCGGATTAGGTGGCTTTAGTAAACTAATGAAAGTGTTTTGTATAAAAAATCCGCTGGAGCCATCTTTTTAAAAGAGTTCTTTGTCCAAAAAGGCACGCACAGCCGGATCGAACTCGCGTAGCGCAGATCCTGCTTCTACAACTAATGCAAACATCTCGGCGCTCGGTACACTGGTGTACTCATTGACCAAATGCTTGCGGAATTCGGTGACACGAGTCAAGATGATGGCCTGATCCCCCGTAATGACTTGCTCATCACGCAAAATTTCCACGATATCACTGTAGCTGCCTGGATCACGCATGATAAAGCCGTCGATCAAGGCATTTCCTACGTCAACAATCCCCTCGATGGACAAGTGCAGGGCCCGCTCCATCGCTGCAACAGCCACTTCGTCCGCCAAAACCGCTTCCGCTCCCCGTTCCTTTAGCTTGTCTAACAAGTCAAGCATGGAAGACATATATGCCAAAACTTGGTCGATTCGTTTCGTATTCACATCGTACATGGATAATTCTCCTTATTTTCGCTTTTTTGCTTTGCGCTTTGCGTAGTATATCGTAAACACAAAAGTAAGCACCAGGACGAGAAGCACCAATTCCCCTTCCTGCAAATAGGAATTGTTCACGGGTTTCACCTCTTTTCATCCATCAGTATACCAAATTTGTGCGGGCAAACGCGACAGCTTGTACTTTATGATACAATGGTGGGGTGAATTTTTACCGGCATAAGGGAGGAACACACAACAATGGAACGCGAACTGGCACTGGAAATCGTGCGTGTAACGGAAATGGCTGCTCTCGCCTCCTCTCACTGGATGGGAAGAGGGAAAAAGAACGAGGCTGATGGAGCAGCAACCAGCGCCATGCGCGCCATGTTTGACACGATCAACATGCGGGGAACCGTCGTCATCGGCGAAGGTGAGCTGGACGAAGCCCCTATGCTCTACATCGGTGAAAAGCTAGGAAATCCGGACGCAGGCGGGCCAGAAGTCGACGTCGCTGTCGATCCCTTGGAAGGAACTACAATCGTTGCCAAAGGCCATAACAACGCCATGTCGGTTATTGCGATTGGCGACCGAGGAACCTTGTTGCATGCGCCTGACATGTACATGATGAAAATGGCAGTCGGAAAACGTGCGGCAGGGAAAATCAACCTTTACGATCCTGTGGATAAAATGATAGAGATCGTAGCAGAAGCAAACAACAAGCGGATTTCTGACGTAACTGTGATCATTCAGGAACGCGAGCGTCATCAGGCCATTATCGATGCGGTCCGTGAAAAAGGCGCGCGTGTGAAGCTATTTGGTGACGGTGACGTCGGTGCCGCGATTGCGGCCTGCTTGCCGCATACTGGGATTGACCTTTTCCTCGGCATCGGCGGAGCACCCGAGGGCGTCATCAGTGCTGCTGCGATCAAATGTCTGGGTGGCGACATGCAAGCTCAGCTCAAGCCTCAAAACGATGCAGAACGGGAACGCTGCATCAAGATGGGCCTCTCCAATCCGGAGCAGTTGCTCACCCTAAATGATATGGTCAAAGGCGAAGATGCCATTTTTTCAGCCACTGGCGTCTCGGATGGCGAATTGCTGCAAGGTGTCCGCTATCTCGGAGACGACATGGTGGAGACTCATTCGATCGTCATGCGTGCCCAGACCAAAACCATTCGCTTTGTTCGAGCCTTGCACAATGTAGAACACAAACCTAATCTCTTATGGAAGTAGAGGGAAACTCATGTCTGATTTGTTTTACCTGTACGATGATGTCGAGGAAACCAAGACGCGATTCGTCAGCTTTATGGCGGAAGCCACTCGCTTTGATCTCGCTATCACGACTTCGAACCGTTTTTACGGAAAAAAACTGGTGATCAATATTCAAAACGGTCGTTCGGCGATCATCGGCAAGGATGACTTGGAGGAAGAAGGCTACCTGGAATTCGCATACAACCTGAACGAGCAGGAAGCAGAAGAGTTGAAATCATTTTTGGAAACCGTTATTTAATCATTGTGAAGTGACGGAAGGAGGGGCTCTACTGCGCCCTTCCTTTTTTGATTTTGCACCCCTCATGGACGTTTGCCCATTTCCTACCGGACAATGCTCCAGACGGGCGAATGCCTCGTATACTGCTACTGCACAGGCAGACAACGAGAGGAGTGCAATTCGCAAGATGCAACCAAATCAATATGAATATGACCAACAACTACAACAACAACAGAATTACTTACCTGAACAGGGATATCAAATGATTCCTGAAGACCATGCTCATCCCGTCTTTTTCGGTGGAAGACGACGCCCTGACGTATCCTTCATCGTGCCCATCCAACCGTTTCCGCCTTCTTGGGGATGGAACCCCTGGAATCCTTGGTGCCCTTGGACCCCCTGGAATCCCTGGGGAAGCTGGGGCGGTGGCGGCGGATGGGGCGGTGGCGGCGGATGGGGCGGTGGTGGCGGATGGGGCGGTGGTGGCGGATGGGGCGGTTGGTAAGCCTGCCCTTCTCTAACAAATAATTAGCTACGACAACCTCATTCCATAAAAAAGGCATTCAAACGCCAATCCGGCTTGAATGCCTTTTTTATGATCAATGCAACATGAAAGAGAAAGGCGGCAAATGGTTCGCTCCTGCAAATTTTTAAGCCATAGCACTTCTCCAAAACAAAACGAGCCAAAAAAGGCTCGTTTATTATCCTTTGTATGATTCGATCTGCTTAGGAATCCCGTTTGGGCGGGTTGGATCCTGTTGGCACCTTATCGCGCTCTCGGTTCGGTCTCATTTGATTGGGACGACGATCTTTCCCCTGGTCCCTGCCGTTTTTATCTGACTTATCCTTGGAGAACTTGGGCTTGTCAGCTCGATCATTACGTCCTGAGGAGCGTTCAGTAGATGGACCGTTGTTGCGATCCGTCCGTTCCTGTTTGTTCTGGCGCGGATGGAACCTACGGCGCTCTTTACGTTCACCGTAAGAATTGGCATTGTCTTCGCGGTTACTATCCTGCCGTAAATCAATCACCACATCGATTCCCGCATCATCCTGACTTTGGCTATCCTCTGGGCCCAGATATGATTTTACTTTGCGCAAAACGAAATACGGGCACCCAAAGTTGCAGAATTCATGCAGATACTCATCCAAAGCGGCGATTCGCTGCTCAAACGGCACTTTACGGTTGAGGTCTGTATAAAATCCCCGTAGACGAAGCTGTCCATATCCCCAGTCCCCTACGATATAGTCGTATTTGTCCAGGATATCGCTGTAGCGCTCTTTGAAAGCTTCCGGGTTCCAGCCATCGCGATTTTCTTCCATGACTTCATAAGTACCGGCTTGCGTGCGAATCAAGTCCGCTTCCTCCTTACACACGTATACTACGTCCATCTTACCATAATTCATGCAGCAAGAGATAATTTTCCCACGAAAACAGCAGATGACTGATGGACATTCTATCGTGTAGGGGGTGTTTCATTGAAAAAGACATGGTTGTATCCAGCTATCGCAAGTATTGCTCTGTTGGCTTCTGCCTGCTCGAACAACGCTGCACCTAACTACACGACGCCAAACCGCACGACGACGAATCAAGTTGCTCCTCACGTGACCAACTTCGACGGTCTGCATACACGCTCCTATGATGGTATGCGTGCACGCGACTTCGACGGTATTCATGTCCGTAATTACGACGGCGTGCATACACGTGACATTGACGGAATCCATACCCGTAGCCATACCGGTTATGGAATGGGCAATGTAGCCCCTGGCCCAACCGCTGGAACTAACGCTTACACCCATGGAGTCCGTCCTTACACCGCGTTTCCTGATGGAAATGTAGGGATGAACGGCATTACCGGTACCGCTGGCACCAGAGGCATTACTGGTACCGCTGGCATCAGAGGCATTACTGGTGCAGGTACAGGGGCGGGCACTGGAATGACAGGAACAGGTACCCACCATTCCATCTACCAAAAGCATGCTTGGAATCGTGCCGGAGCTGGTGTCATGGCAACTGGCATGCCACGCATGGGGTACGTCCAAACGGACCGCCAGCATATGCGTACGGCTAGCGCACACAACGTCTATGTCGACCGTGATGCATTGGCGCAAGCGGTAGGAAATGTAACCGCAAGCTGCCCTGGGGTACAGCGCTCGACTGTATTGGTCACCGATAAAGAAATCTTTGTCGGTTTGCACCACAAAGGCGGGGACGCGCGTACAGTGAAAAACCAAGCGCGGATGAATGCCATGTCGGTATCCCCTCGCTACTACAAGGTGTACGTGACCGACAACCAGAATGACATCCAGGAAATCGCTCGTGTCGCTGCACGTTCCAGCAATCTGCACACTGCGCGAGCAGAAGATACTACCAGCATTAACACGCTGATCAAGCGAATGGGTGGTACGACTGTCGCTGAGCAAATGCGTGCCAAAGAAACGAGTACGAGCAAGACAAAAAGCCATATGGGGACAACCAGCCGTTAACCAATAGGCTTCGCTGCGCACCATATAGCAACACCCTCCTGTGTGCTGATCCGGCCGCAGGAGGGTGTTTTTGATGTGTATCGATTATTGCGCAGGCGATTACTACGCCTTGGCGATTACTGCGCCTTGGCGATTACTGCGCCTTGGCGATTACTGCGCCTTGGCTATCGTTTCTTTTGCTGCGCTTGCCTGTTCATGAGCATGGTAGGAGCTGCGAACCAAAGGTCCTGCTTCCACATGGCTAAAGCCGCGCTTCATGCCTTCTTCTTTTAATCGCGCAAACTCATCTGGATGGTAGTAATTTTCTACGTTCAGATGTTTTTTCGTCGGTTGCAGATACTGTCCGATCGTCATGATGTTGACGTCTACGGAGCGAAGATCATCCATCGTCTCGATGATTTCCTCGATCGTCTCACCTACACCGATCATCAAGCTGGACTTCGTCGGAATAGTCGGCTGGAATTCTTTCGCTTTTTTCAGTAATTCCAACGTCCGGTCGTATTTCGCGCGAGCACGAACCCGATCCGACATGCGACGAACCGCTTCGATATTGTGGTTCAAAACATCCGGTTTCGCATCCATCACGACTTTCAGCGCATCCCAGTTCCCCATAAAGTCAGGAATGAGCACTTCCACCGAAGCAAATGGCAATCGACGGCGGATCGCCTTGATCGTCTCTGCGAAGATCTGGGCACCACCATCAGCCAAATCATCTCTGGCTACCGAGGTCACGACGACGTGCTTCAGACGCATTTGCTCTGCTGCTTCCGCCACGCGCTCTGGTTCGGCTACATCCAGTTCAGTCGGCAGTCCTGTCTTCACGGCACAGAAACGACAAGCTCGGGTACATATATCACCCAAAATCATGAAGGTTGCTGTCCCGCTCGCCCAGCACTCATGTATGTTAGGGCATTTCGCTTCTTCACAAACGGTATGTAGCGTCTTGCTACGCATGGTTTGCTTGAGTTCCTTAAAGCTGGCTAGTTCGGATCCTGAAACAAGGTTGATCTTGAGCCACTCCGGCTTTCGTTGCGTCATAGGGCTCACTCCTCATGTGACTTGGTCAATCTCCATTATAGAGCTTGGATTTCTAGGGGGCAACCTCTTTCCTACCCGAGAGTATGCACCAAATGGCGGTTGGAAACACCAAGCAACGGCTCCAAAATCTTCTTCTCCCTTTCCTGGCACGTAAATAGAAAGATCTGATGCTCTTGGGATCGTTCCACTACATACTCCAGCGTACGCTGCAGACGCTCTTCATCATAGTGAACGAAGTGATCGTCAAAAAAGAGCGGTAATGGCTCCGACTGCTGGCTAACATGCTGGTGTAGCGCGAATCTTTGGGACAGGTAGAGCTGATCCTGTGTACCCGTCGAGCACTGCTCCTGCTCCAATACCAGCTGCCGGGAAGGCTCCATTACCCGAATCGAAAACCGCTCATGAGGATCTAGGCGGACATCTCGATAAGCGCCTCCGGTGATCCGGCCTAGTACATGCGAAGCCTGTTCATTGACGCCTGGAGAGACGTCTCGATTCCATTCAGCCAGTGCTTCCTGCAGGGTATCACGAGCGACCTGCAATGCCTCACGCTTTTGCTGCAATTGTCTGAGTCCTGCTACAGCCTCGTCATACTCTCCTTTTGCCTTGGCAAGGGATACCGTATCGTGAGCAGCCACTTCCCCGGTTGCTCGGGCAATTTGTTCCCGTATATGCTGCATGCGTTCTTCGATGTGCTGCCACTCTGTTCTCCACGCCCCTTGCTCACTCTCCAGTAAGGTCTTTTCCTGTTCCAAGACAGTACGGAGTCGCTCCCCCCAGCGCGTTATGATTTGTTCTTCCTCATGCTTTTGAGAAAGCTGGGCTTTCAGCTGGCTGGATTCACGCGAGGTTAGGCTGTTCAGCAGAGCATCCCGTTTCTCGGCAAAAGCTTCCCAATCATTTACGCCCCACGCCCCGATCAACTGATGCAGCTCAGCGTCCAAAGTTGAAAGCTCTTCTTGCTGCCTCTGCCATGCTAGGGTAGCCAAATCTGTTGTAGCTGGTGTACCAGGACTCTGCCCACCCTCTTTCGCTACGGAACGCGTTTTGATCCATGCCATGCCAGCCACAACAGCCGAGAGCACCAAGAGGATGACGCTGAGCGCTGTTTGATCCATGACACCGGAAATGAAGCCTATGACAGCCAATAAACCAGCACTTCCCCACATCCCCACAGGGTATCGCTGTTGCTTTTTCTGCCCTTCCATGTGCCTGTCCTGGCGGCGTGCGCCTGTGTTCATCGTTGACGCCGCGAGCTTTGCCAGCTGCAGGTGCGCCTCTTCCCATCGCTTGCGCAGTTGGACACCTTTGGCATAATCAGCCTGCAGCTTTTCCCGATCGAATGTTGGCAAGATTTCTACCGTCTCTTCTGATGGGGAAGCAAGTACGCGAGTGAGAGCTGCCATCGCTTCCCCATGGATTTGTTTTTCCTCTAGGGATGTCGCCGTTCGCTCCCACCATTCCCACACATCTGCGTCTGCAGGTACTGAATAGCTTTTTTGCCATTTTTCCTGCCATGCCAGCTCCCGAGTACTCACCCGTTGCTTTCGTTGCTGCAGGCGATTGCGCTGTTGGTCCAGCTCCTGCCTCTCCAGCTCCCAATCGGCGATCTGCTGCGTCAGCTGACTGATGATTCTCCAGGCCGACTCTGCATTCGAGAGCTCCGCTTCTTTTTGCGCCACCAGCGCACCGGCTTTACCCAGCAGCGTGTTCTCTGCCCGCTCCTTTTTGCCGATCGCCGTCAGATCGCGATCCAGCTCTGCCAGCATATTGTTGACTGCCGGGTTGGCTTCATCCGTCCGAGCAAGGGAAGGCATCAGATGCTCAGCTGCGAACAACGGCTCCCGTCTGATCCAGGTGATGTCAGTGAAAAGGCTCCGAGTAAGCCCCAGATGCTTTTCGAGGAAATCGCGCTCCTTGCGCCTGTCCTCCATGTAGATATCCGTCAGCTCCGTCCATTCCGGGTCGAGAAAGATTCGAGCCTGCTCCCGTTCCTTTTGCAGAAATCGATGCAGCCGATACGATTTGCCACCCAGATGATAGGTAATGATCGTCTCGTAATCTCCCTGATGCCAGGGACGGTATTTTTCATACTCAGGCAAGTAGCGGGCGCCTTTCACGTAATCCCGTTTCATCCCGTAAAGGGCGGCAAAGATTCCTTGCAGTAACGTCGATTTTCCTGCTTCATTCGGAGCGGCAAAGACGTTGATTCCCGGTGCAAAGCGAAAGGACGCATCCTGCCATTTTCCAAAGCCTTTGAGCTGGAGTTCGTCCATTCTCATCGAGCACTTCCTCCTATCCTGGCCAACACTTCGCGGCGGGATTGTCTGATGACATCCCTCTCCGCTTCACTGGCAGCCTGCTCTTCCCGCTGTTCCAGCTTAGCTAGCCACTTTCCCCAGATTCCACCGTCCGCGATCAGCTTTTCTGCATCGACATCAGGCCATGTCTGGTCGGTGACCTGAAAGAGGAAAAAACGGGAAAATCGTTGCTGCAGCACAGCAGTAGAAGGGATGAAATGGGCTGCCCGCTCGCCAGTCAGTGTGATGTAGAGCATATCTGCGGACTGCTCACTAGCCAGCTTCTGCTCCAAATGCTCTACTAGCTGCTCCATCGTTTCGGCACCGTCGAGACTGATTTCCCGTTTACGAATTTGCCTTTGCCCCACTGGAACTGCTTCGAGCGCTACTTTTCCCGATTCATCGATCTCCCCGTACAGGACACAGCGCGCGCCCTCTTCTTTTGTATTCAGGCCTTCTGGTGATCCGGGGTATGCCGCAAAGGGTGTCTTTCTCACAGGATGCAAAAACTGTCCTGGCTTGTGAATGTGCCCGAGCGCTACATAATCCATTCCCGTATCCGCCAAGTCCTGTACGTTGATCGGTGCGTACGGATGGTGCTCCTCCGTTTCCTTACCGAGCAAACTGCCGTGCAAGACCATCACATGTCGCTGATAGCCTCCCAATTTTCCTGGGAACGACGTCAACGGGGACTCATACACATGGGCTTGAGGGAATCCCCAGCCGTAGACAACACACGACTTCTCCGGAAATTCATACGCCCCCCACTCCGGCGTAAACCAATGGACATTCCCCGACCATTCGAGCGTCTGATAAAAAGAGTCTGGACGCCAAGGATCGTGATTGCCAGGTGCAATGCACACGGGAATCGGAGCAACACTCGCAAACAGGTCTCGTAAAAACAGTGCAGTCGATCTGCGACCTCCGTGATATTCCAACAAATCACCTGCAATCAGCCAAAAATCGACCTGCCTGTCCAGCACGAGATCACGAATCGCTCGAATCGTTTTGCGAAAATCGTCCTGCCGCAGCTCGTACAGCTCAGATAATGTATGTAGCGGAGCATCCAAATGAACATCCGCTGTATGAATAAATGACAACACAAGACTTCAACTCCTCCCATGACAACCTACATCGTCAATGGTACAATTTGGACAGAAAAACGGAATGTAGACGAACATACTTTCCCTTTATGATACAGGAAAAAAAGTCCATTTGAAAAGGAGTGATTCATGTGCGCATGGCTTACCTAGACTGTTTTTCGGGAATTAGTGGAGATATGCTGCTGGCCGCTCTGGTCGACGCAGGCGCAGATCGCGATCAAATAGAGGGTGAACTGCGAAAGCTATCATTTGGAGACTTCCGCCTAGAGTGGAAAACCGTTGTGAAAGCTGGCGTCACCGCATTAAAGCTGGATGTCATTGACGAGACACCACCGCCTGTCCAGCCACTCAAGCAGCTCAAAGTCTTGGGCCAGCACGATCATCACCATCGGGGGTACAAAGAGATCGTGGAAATGATTGAAGCTGCTGAACTCGCCCCCCGTGTGACAGCGAGAGCATTGGCCATTTTTGAAAAGATCGCGATAGCCGAAGCGAAAATTCATGGGGTGCCTGTTGAAACGGTACACTTTCATGAAGTTGGTGCCCTCGATTCCATCGTAGACGTCGTCGGAATAGCGCTGGGTCTGGAGGATTTAAAGGTTGATCAGCTCTACTCAGGACCCGTCCCTACTGGGAACGGCTACGTCCGTTGTGATCACGGTCTCTATCCCGTCCCTGCGCCTGCTACGATGGAAATGCTCGTCGGTATTCCGCTGCGACGGACGACGATTGACAAGGAGCTGACGACACCTACCGGCGCTGGAGTCGCTGCCGCATTGGTTCACGAGTTTGGCCCGCTCCCTTCGATGAAAGTCGAGTCGATTGGCTACGGCGCAGGAACTCGGGATCTGCCTGATCAGCCGAACGTACTTAGGCTGCTGGTCGGGCAATTCACTCCCTAAACATAAACAGACCTCCCGAGGGGCATGGTATCGATGATCCATGCTACGTCGGGAGGTCTGTTTTATTTGAGTGCTGTGATGGTGGGGGGAAGCAGTTGTGGTTTCTAGCTACCAAGTATTAAGAGATTCATGGGAGCAAAAGCTTATTTTGTCTATCGCTTGAGCTTCGAAGGGCGTTGGTGAATCAAAAGAAGAACGAGAAGTCGTCAAATACGTCTGCTCGACGTGTCACGGGAGCGATTGAATAAGGAGAACCAAGCTTTCATTCTTCTTAGGCATTGTCCCACGAAGGGTTTCTCTCAAATAAACCCCGTGGAAGGCTCCCAAGAAAAGGCACGTGGATGAGCCAAAGCTGGCCGAGGAAAAAGGGAAAAAAAGCGAAGATCTTAGGAACACCAACCAAGGCGCAATAAAAAAAACGAAACACGGTTTTAAGCGTCCACCTCTGATAAGCTCCCCGAGACGGCTGCTTTGGACGCGGTTTCGTTTTTACATGGAGCCGGACAGGATGACCCCCAGTAGGTGTTCCTATGAAGCTGGAGCGTTTTCTCCTTTTTCCTCTCCTCCACTACAGTTTGATCGAGTGGAAAATGGAAGCGGATGTAATTATGGCTGTTTATTACCTCAGCAATTTGAAAAACTCGCGCATAAATCCAGGCAAATCCGGCCAAGCATGTCCTGATACCAGATTGCCGTCGACATGCAACGTTTCTGTTTGATAAATAGCGCCGCAAGCCTCTACGTCCGGTTTGCACGCCTGATAAGCAGTCATTTCTCTGCCCTGCAGGTATTCGCGAACGATCGTCAACACTTGCGCCCCGTGGCAAATCGCGGCAACAGGCTTGTTGGCTTCAAAAAAGTGAGCGACGATCGGCTTCAGGTTTTCGTTGAGCCTGATGTGCTCAGGTGCTCGTCCTCCAGGGATAATCAACGCGTCAAAAGCTTCCGGATTAATTTCGGAAAACGCCGCTTGGGCTGGAAGCTGGTACGCTGGTTTTTCTGTGTACGTCTCGCTGTGAGCTTCAAAATCGTGGCAGACCGTATGGAGCTTTTTTACACTTGGTGCTGCAATGACGGTTTCATAACCTTCTTCCAGACAACGGTAGTACGGATAGTAAACTTCCAATGCCTCCACTGCATCTCCTGTGACAATCAACACTTTTTTGCTCATCTCACAGCCTCCTCGTAGAACTGGGTTAGAGGAAAAAATCCTCGTTTTCCAATTCTTTGGATAGCAGCTCGGCTCCTGCTGTCTTTACAGGAAATTCACAAGACTTTTCTCGACAGCCAAGCTGATGGCCTGCTGATACACCTGCTTGAGCGGGATTTTGGCGGCTTCAGCCAGTCTTGCGCATACAGCGTACTCTGGCGCGACCTGCACTCGTTGACCCCGATGGTATCCCAGCTTGACCACCACTTCCCCCCACTGCGTATCGACCGTGACAAAGCGGCGTGCCAATCGATGGCAATCGACCGGGAACGACCGAATCCCAAACGTCGTCGTCTCCGTAAAAAGGATCGTTTTTAGCGCCTCTGCTTCACTCTGATAGCACATGACCTGCAAGAGTGTGCCCGGTCGACTTTTTTTCATCGTGACAGGCAAGAAATGCACGTCGTTGGCGCCCGCTTGCAGGCACTGCTCCATGACATACGCCAGCCATTCCGGACTGCTGTCATCCAGATTGACTTGCATGATCAACATGCCTTCATCGATGTGCTCTTCGGCATGGTTCTTTTGTTCCCGGACGATCGGGACGGCGCTCTGCTGATCTTCCTCATCCAATACGAGGACGGCAACATCCTGTCCGTATTCGATACGCTGCAAGTGCCCACCAAGCTGTGACAGAGGTACCGCTCCTATTTCACGCAGCCACAGCATCGCATGTGGAGAGAAGGTCTCGATTCCCCACGCGGAGCTTTCCTTCATCACCCAACCCGTCATGAGCTCGAGAAAGCGGAACGGAAGACCAGTAGGAACAGGCAAGCGTTGTACCAAGAGATCCCCACTGAGCAAAGGGATAGGGTAGCACTCTGCCAATTCCATCAACGCCGCCTCTTCCTCTTCCCAATCTGTCCGAGGACATAGTACCCGATAGCGCTGAGCCAGCTCCTTTACTCTCTTCCCCAATACCACGCCTTCTACTTGCTTCTCGTGGCTAAGCGCACCCACACGCCGGAGAGGCTCGATCAGCTGTCTCAGCGTTAGTGGAGCATCAGCACGAATGACCAGCTTCATGTTTATTTGCCTCCAATTCCATCCACTTGTTCTTTTTTAGCATCATACCTCAAATCTTCCAGAAAGTATCTTGGATAAACCTTTTACACTGGCAGAAACTACAAAGGAGACTATCTGGGCTGGAGGGTGACGGAATGCGAGTTTTCCGCCTAATCATTCAGATTAGCTTGTGCGTGGCTGCTGCTATCCTCCCTTTGGAATCAGTCGCAGAGGCTGCTCCATCCGCACCTGTAGGGGACCCTGTTTTACAGGCGCGACTGCAGTTGTTTCAACGGATGGAGTCGTTGCACGGCGTTCCCTGGGCGTATTTGGCAGCCATTGATCAATACGAGCGGACCATGAAAATACGTAAGAGGAAATCTGCCAACGAAGAGCCTTCCTCACGATTGACTGCGTTCGATATCCCTTCTGAACGCTGGATCGGGTTATGGAATCCTGACGTGGAAGACACGAACCCTGCATCCATCAGCTTCTTTCAGGGAATGGGTAAGGACGGAGATGGAGACGGGATCGCCGACCGCAACAATGACATGGATGTACTATCCTCCGTCATTCATTATTTATCTACGTACGGCTATTCCCCGGAAGACTGGAAAATCGCTCTTTGGTCGTACTACCAGCGAGATCGCTCTGTGAAAACGATCAAGCAATTTGCACAGGTCTATGACAAGTACCAGCATCTTCATCTGGATGATCGCCATTTTCCCATTCCTCCACGCTATTCTTACAGCTATCGCAGCACTTGGGGTGATGCGCGCGGCTGGGGGGGACGGCGCATTCATGAAGGGACCGATATATTCGCATCGTACGGAACGCCAGTGCTCAGCACAGCCTACGGTGTCATTGAGGTCATCGGCTGGAACCGTTACGGTGGCTGGCGTATCGGGATGCGAGACATGGGGAACGTTTACCATTATTTTGCCCATCTCTCCTCCTTTAAAAAAGGGCTAAAGCCTGGTGACATCGTCGAACCAGGACAAGTGTTAGGCTACGTCGGCAGCTCTGGGTATGGTAAACCCGGTACTGCAGGCAAGTTCCCTCCTCATCTCCACTACGGGATGTACCGTGAATCCGGCGGTCCTGATTGGGCTTTTGACCCTTATCCGTATTTGAGACGTTGGGAGCGGCAAAACAGAAAATAGTAAATGCAGGGCGTTCCATGCGGCGCGTAAGGAAGCGGTTTTCGGACCGCTTCTTTTTATTTGACAGGAGGATCAGGTGCCTCCTACAATGAAAGCAACAAAATTGGACGATCGTCCAAAAAGAGGTGAACACATGCCGTCAAGTTCACAGCCCGCTCCATCAAAAGCGAAAGCGAAACGCTCCTTTCTCATTGAACAGGCCACGCTCTGTCTGGCGCAGAAAGGCTATGCTCATGTATCTTTGCGGGACATCGCCAAAGCATCCGGTGTTTCACTCGGGATTTTACACTATTATTTTGCCAGCAAGGAAGATCTTCTGCTCGCTGTCATCGCTAGCTACAAGGACAGCTTTATTCAGGAGTTGGAGACGGCCGTTGTGAATGCCTCGCCCCAAAGATGGCTGGAACAGTTGTTGGAGGTACTGCACCATTCTTTGACGAAAAAAAAGGCGCTGCACCGCCTCTGGTACGACTTACAAGTACAGGCCATGTACGTCCCGGCCTTTCGCCACCACGTCAACGAGATACGAGCCCGCCTACACGATCTGATCGCCCGTTTAGTGAGGCAATTTTTCCCTCCTGCCACTCATTCCATGAGTATGAGCGTAGATGGTGCTGTCTCCCTGATTTACGCTCAAGTCGACGGACTATTCTTGCAATCCATACTGGAGGAGGCCACCACTCCCGAAAACGCATTGTCCCGTTTTGAGCAGACACTCCTACAGCTTTTACACATGATGTTCATTCCGATTACTACCACCACCACCCCCATCCCTACGAAAAGAGGTGCTTTCTGATGGCTATACTCTCTCTTCAAAACCCGGCTACAGGCGAATCGCTGGGTACGCTGGCTGAAGCCACTCCCGAACAGATCCATCAGACAATGGAGAGTGCCCGTGGAGCGTTTGCTTCCTGGTCGCAGACCTCCCTGTCCGAGCGACTGGACTATCTGGTCCGACTCCGCCACTATCTTGTCGAACACGGTGAAGAGCTCGCTCTCCAAATCAGTCAGGATACCGGAAAGGTCACTCTCGAAGCCTTCATGACGGAGATCTTCGTCACTGTCGATACCATCCGTTTTTACGAAAAAAATGCACACCGCATGTTGTCTTCGCAAAAGGTTCCTACCAATCTAGTGCTCTGGCCAAAAAAATCGTACATTCACTACAAACCAATGGGCGTCGTGGCTGTCATTTCCCCCTGGAATTATCCTTTCCAGCTCGCCATGATTCCCGTCCTGTCTGCTCTCGTCGCAGGAAACACCGTGATTCTGAAGCCTTCGGAAGTGACACCCTCTACGGGCTTGCTCATCGAAGAGCTGTTCCGGGCAGTCCCTTTGCCGAAGGGCGTCGTCTCTGTGCTGCACGGTGGACGAGAAGTGGGACAGGCGCTCGTAACGGAGCGCCCTGACAAAATCTTTTTCACAGGCTCTGTAGCGACTGGCAAGAAAATCATGGCGGCTGCGGCAGAGCATCTGATTCCTGTCGAGCTGGAGCTAGGCGGCAAAGACCCGATGATCGTACTGGAGGATGCTCATCTGGAGCGGGCAGCCAATGCAGCTGTCTGGGGAGCCTTTACCAACTCCGGTCAAGTATGTATGTCGGTCGAACGCCTCTATGTACACGAGAGCATTTATCCAGACTTTCTAGCGCTTGTCACGAAAAAAGCTTCTGCCCTGCGTCAAGGCTATCCTGATCAGGCAGAAGTCGGCTCGATGACTTCGCCTCAGCAGATTGGAATCGTACGACAGCATGTGGAAGAGGCACTGGCAAAAGGGGCAACCGCTGTGATTGGGGGTCAATTCCCCGTTACCTCCGACAGCATGTTTTTGCCTCCAACCATTCTCACCAATGTCACGTCAGACATGAAAATCATGCAGGAAGAAACGTTTGGCCCCATTCTCCCGATCATGACCTTTTCCCACGAGGAGGAAGCGATTCGTCTGGCAAACGCCTCACCCTACGGTTTGAATGCATCTGTCTGGTCAAGGGACAAAACGCGAGCGCGGCGCGTCGCGGAAAAACTGGAGAGCGGAAATGTGTGTATGAATGACGTCATTATCAGTTACGCCAATCCCTACCTTCCGTTTGGCGGCGTAAAAAGCAGCGGCATTGGCCGGTACCGCGGTCCATCTGGCTTGCAAGCATTCACCCACAGCATCTCCATTATTCACGACCCGGGTACCCGAAAACGGGAAGTTAACTGGTATCCGTACACTGAGGATCAGAGAAGGCTTTTTGTTGGCCTGACCGACTTCCTCTACGCCCGAAAACGCAAGTGGAATCGTGGCGTGCTGGGAGCCATTTGGCGTGAATTAAAGCGGTTGTTTTAGCATTCGCTAGTCCATCGTTCCAAATCCGATGATTTCTATGCTGACTTGCACATCGAATTCGGCCTTCTGATAGAGTTTCAGCCCAACTGTACGGTTCCAAGCACCATGGTACTTTTGTCGTAGACTCTCCTCCAGCTGGGCCGGATCGATATTTGCTTTCTGTAATCGATCGAGCATCAATGTCGCTTCCTTCTTGATTTGTGCTTCTAGTTGGGTTTTCAGCGCATCAAATTGCGCCTTCTTTTCCAGATCTTTCGTTCCCGTATACCCAACCAGTGAAGCACGCATCTCTAGGCTGATATGAATCAGCGGTTTCGTTTGGCTGCCGTTGCTTCTGACTCTTCCCTTTGCCCAGACGAAATCAAGTACGATCTGCTCTTCTTTCTGTTCTGAGCTCTTTTCCGCAGACACCCCTTCTATTTTCGTCCCTTTCTTCTCCTTCTTCGGAAATGTAAAGTTCATACGGGGAAGCCTGCCCCGGCCTACCATCGCCTGAACCAGCTTGCCTTCTCGCTGGGACATATAGTCAATCATTTTATCCCCACGAAACAAGGCGACTCTCCACACCTCGACATCCTCCCCACGTTTCACCAAATAGGGCAGATTCGGATCGCATACCTCACTGGTCAACATGTAGACGAAGTCCTTGATACTAGCAAAGGAAGTAAACGCCGTCTCCACACGAGGACGCAGAAGATTGTTCAAATAGGTGTTTAATTCCGGCTTGTGCTTGAATTCTCCCCGGATGACATCCTCCGCTCTGCCTTTCACAATAGCCACAAACACATTTTCTCCGACGATCGGATTGCGGTACAAATCCAAAAGCACCTTGCTAAGTCCTACCTTGCGCGCGTATTCCTCGCTAAAAAGAATGACACGCAGCTGCGAAAGAGACATCGTTCGCTCCGCCATGGTAGAGAGCATCACCATTGCCTCACTTGTCACACTTGCATTTGTGGTATAGGTCTGCGTCATTTCCTTATCGCGACTAGAGGGAACAGGGATGGATACACTCACCTTCACATCTTGATCCCCTGTGTAATCGAATCCAATAACACCAATCATCGCCATATCTTCCAGCGATGGTTTCTCAAACTCCGGTGCACATCCACCAAGGCAGATTACGGCTATCAAAGCCACAGACATGAAGATTCCCAGCCTCTTCATACTACCTTCCCTCTACCTTCACCTCGGATGGCATGAACAAGAAGTAAAAAAATGGGCCACAGGATCACGCCGTATCCCATGTAGACTGTGACTTTGTGGTACAGGAATTGCTGGATTTCCATCGTAAGAGGACCGCGGATCATGAAATACGAGATTATCGCCGGCAACAGGAGATGCCACAATTTCTTGTGCCCTACTAATTCCTCTATCCCTTTGCGAGCAGCCCATAAATACGCCGCACATGTGCTCAAAACGAGAAAGACCCATATGCCTATCCCCAGATTTTCTATCCGCTCCATAAAGGAAAGCTCTACTGCCTTGAACAGGTTCAAAATGGGATAGATCAAATGCTCCATCTCCCACACGGAAAAGTAAGCCACGCTGGTGAGCAGAATCAGCACGTAAAACAGAACGACCAACCAGACTCCGATCAGGACATGACGCATTGCTTTGTCCTTCTGTTGAATATACGGATAGTAAATAAGCACGAGCTCATAGCCAAACATGCTAGCAAACGAATGGTTTAACGCATCGAGAACGTCTGCGATATTGGTATTAAACAAAGGAAAGATATGCGTGAATCCTCCTTTTTGAAACCCCCACTGCAGGTAGTAAACCATCCAACCGGTAAAAAAGAAGGATATCAAGCAGAAGCGCGCCACCAGCTTGATCCCGCCATTTGTAATATAGAGCATCACCAACGTAAGACCTATCAATGGCAACGTGACCGTCTGATTGCTCAGCATCGAAGTTTGAACCAGCCGTATATAACCTGAGTTGATTGTCGACACATTTAGGATGGCATAGATGATAACCAACAAGTTTGCGTATCTTCCTAGCCATTTTCCTAACAATATTTCATTGATCCGAAACAAGGAATCCTCTGGGTATCGTTTGCACAGAGCAATCATCGGTATGAGCGTAAGTGAAACGATGGCACCCAATACAAATGGAATCCACCATTGGTTGTAGCCCATTTTGCTGACAGAATGGCTCAGCATGAGCAGATTGACGCCGATACACGTATTTAGAACCAAGCCAATCACATGATAGGGATTGAGGTTATGAATCTTCCCACGGTCCATCTAACCTACTCCTCGCCAATCGGCCTCGCTTTCTTCCGTTTCGCTCGAGACATGCCACTGCGATCAATAATGAATTTCATTGGTGTACGGATGAGACTGTTCATCAAGTCTGTCCACTTTCTCGGCACTCCTGCTGTCATGTAAGGCGCGCCCAGTGAAGTCAAATCCAGTAGATGAGCAAATAAAAAGGCAAGCATCAGCATCTGACCGTACATCCCGAGGACTCCTGCGATAAGAATAAATCCGTAACGTACGAGGCGAATCGCATTGCTCATCAGAAAGTTGGGTGGGACAAATGAAAGCAGAGCCGAAACAGAAACCAGAACAATCAGGATGTTACTGGCCAACCCTGCTTGAACGGACGCAGTTCCGATTACGATACCACCTACGATACCGATCGTTTGTCCGATTTTGGTCGGCATCCGAATTCCTGCTTCACGCAAAATTTCGATGATCAACTCAATAAAAACGACTTCCACTACTGGCGGAAATGGTACCCTACTCCTGGATTCGGAGAGGATCGTGAGCAAGGCAGGCGGCAGCATTTCGGGATGGTAGGTGAGAACAGACACGTAACTGGAGGTCAGCATGATCGTTACGAACAGACCGAAAAAGCGAATAATCCGCAACAGACTCGCCGTAGACCAGCGATTATAGAAATCTTCCGGACTGCTAAACATCTCTAAAAAGGAGGTTGGACAGATCGCAGCATCCGGACTTCCGTTCAGGAGTATGAGGATTCTCCCATCCAATAAGGCAGCGGTAGCATTGTCAGGCCTGTTGGTAAGACCGAATTGCGGAAAAGGTGAATATGGTTTGTCTTCCAACGCTTGTTTTAATATCGGCATGCCAACAAAGCCTTGGTATACGACATTGTTGATTCGTTCCTTCACTCGTTCCACGTTTTCGGGATTTGCGATATCTTCCATGTAAATAACGGTTACCCGGTTATGTGTTTCAGTTCCGACAGTAGAAGCGACGATCTTCAAGTTGGGTGAAGCGATTCTGCGCCGTAGCAAGGACAGATTGATTTCCAGCATTTCAACAAAAGAGTCTTGCGGTCCAAGAACAGTCGATTCATTCTCGGATTTGGAAATGGAGCGATGCTCCACATGAAATGTATTGACTTGCAGAATAAGATTTCGGTCGAGAAAGAACAGAATCGTGTGCCCCCGAAGCAAGTTGTTCATCAGGAGCGATACGTCATCGGACTCATTCGGTTGAGCGAATGGAAGTACCTGTAACGGATCTCTGCCGTCTGAGCGCTGCAAGGGCAAAAATATCATTTCATACAATTGGGCCGAGTCTACCATGGTATCCAGATAAAAAACGTGCACTCTCTCACCGTTTATGTTCATCGCAAAGCTGCTGAGGTCATCCACATTATTTAGTTTCTCTTTTATCTGATCAGGAGTAATTTTGCCGCCTCGCTCATTGGGAGAGTAGGTGTAGCCCTCCGTCGAAGCGAGCACCTCCTCTACTTGCTTTCTCCACCATTCAGTTGGCTTCACCATGGAATCCCCAACCTTTACAGGAAAATCCTTCTTACTCTGCCCTGCTGTGGGGAATTTATCCATTAGAAAACTTGGCCACGCCAAGCCTTCGGTGGAGCCTTAGTTGCCCTTATACTGGATAAGAAACTTATGCATTCTTATCTGTAGAACGAAAAAAGGACGCACGGGGCGCCCTTCCTCTGATACTTGATTTTAAGCAAACTGTCGGGAGAGATTTGCCATTTCGATCGCGGCAGCTGCTGCCTCCCAGCCTTTGTTCCCAGCCTTCGTTCCAGCCCGCTCAATTGCCTGTTCGATGGAGTCCGTCGTCAGGACGCCGAAGATCACCGGAATGCCTGTTGTCAGTGAGAGAGAGGCAACACCTTTTGCCGTCTCGCTGCAGACGTAATCAAAATGAGGTGTCGCCCCGCGAATGACTGCTCCCAGCGTCACAACAGCATCATAGCGACCCGACTCCGCCATTTTCTTGGCGATGAGTGGAATTTCAAAGGCTCCTGGCACCCATGCCACATCGACGTTTTCTTCTTCTACGCCGTGTCGTTTCAGAGCATCCAAAGCGCCACCAACCAGCTTGCTGACGATCAATTCATTAAAGCGTCCTGCCACGATCCCTACGCGTAATCCGGTGCCTACCAAATGTCCTTCAAATGTTTTCATGTCTCTTCCACTCCCTATCGATGTAGTTGAAGCAGGTGACCCAGCTTCTCTTGTTTGGTTGCTAGATATTTTTCGTTATGCGGATGTTCTGGCATCTGAATCGGTACTCGTTCTTCAACTTTCAAGCCGTAGCCATCCAACCCGCGTATTTTCCGTGGATTATTGGTCAAAAGTCGCATCCGGTGCACGCCCAGGTCTCTCAAGATTTGTGCACCTACCCCGTAATCTCTCAGATCGGCAGCAAATCCCAGCTTTTCGTTTGCCTCGACCGTATCCATGCCTTCTTCCTGGAGCTGATAGGCACGCAGCTTGTTGATGAGACCAATCCCACGCCCCTCCTGCCGCATGTACAACAGGACACCGCGACCTTCTGCCTCGATCTGCTCGAGAGCCGTATGCAGCTGCGGCCCACAATCACAACGGTACGAACCGAAAATATCGCCAGTCAGACACTCGGAATGCACGCGAACCAGGATCTGCCCTTCCGGTGAAATGTTCCCCTTGATCAAAGCGACATGTTCTTTTCCATCGAGCTCATTTGTATAGGCTGCTATACGAAAATCACCATAGATCGTAGGAAGCTGGACTTCGACCTCCTTTTTGACCAATGACTCTCGTGCCATCCGGTAGCGGATCAGATCCGCAATCGTAATCAGCTTGAGGTCGAACCGACGTGCGATTTCCTCGAGCTGTGGCAGACGTGCCATGGATCCGTCCTCGTTCATGATCTCGCAGATAACGCCGGCCGGTGACGCTCCTGTCAGCTGCGCAAGATCAACAGCCGCTTCGGTATGTCCCGCTCTGCGCAAGACTCCTCCCGCCTTGGCAATCAGCGGAAAAATATGACCAGGACGTCTGAAGTCTTCCGCTGTTTTGTTTTCATCCAGCATGGCAAACACCGTTTGAGACCGTTCATGTGCTGAGATGCCGGTATGCGTGCTCTGTTCATCAATCGAAACAGTAAAAGCAGTTCCATGTGAGTCCGTATTCACTTCAACCATTGGCTTCAGGCGCAACCGAGCTGCGCGCTCCTCCGTAACCGGAACGCAGACCAGTCCCCGTCCATGCGTCACCATGAAATTGATCATCTCGGGAGTCGCCGCTTCAGCTAGGCATACAAAATCGCCTTCGTTTTCCCGATCCTCGTCGTCTACCACAATCACTGCCTTTCCCTGACGCAAATCCTCCAAAGCTGCTTCTATGCTGTCAAACATGGTTCTCCCTCCTCTATTTGGCAAATCCGTTATCTTGTAAAAATGCCAGACTCAATCGAGATGACGGCTCCGCGCGTACGTCCGCCTCATATGTTGCTCGTACTCCCATCAAACGCTCCACATATTTGCCGATAACATCCGCTTCCAGGTTCACCTGGTCACCTACTTTACGATCTTGCAGGCTCGTTTCCGCCAAAGTATGAGGGATGATCGAGACTGAAAAATCGTTCTCATTCACATCCACAACGGTCAGGCTAATGCCGTCGATACAAATAGAGCCACGTGGGATTACGTATTTCAAGAGAGACGAATCTGCTGCAATCCGAAACAATACGGCATTCGCGTGTGGCTGACGGGAAACGATCGTCCCCGTATCATCCACATGGCCAGAAACGATGTGTCCGCCAAAACGGTCGCCGAGGCGCATGGCCCGCTCCAGATTAACCCTCTGTCCCTGCCTCAATTGGCGCAAGCTCGTTTTGTTTAGCGTCTCGGGCATGACATCCACCGTGAAATGGCGAGACGTATAAGAGGTGACGGTGAGGCAAATGCCGTTCACTGAAATACTGTCGCCTGTTTTCACACCTTCGAGCACACGCGCTGCCCGAATGACGAGCCGACTCGCCTGCCCACTGCCAGTCATTGCCTCCAGTGTGCCTACTTCTTCTATCAATCCCGTAAACATGATTTCTCTCACCTCGATTGATTGAGCTACTCCCATTGCGGGTAGCCAATGATACGTACATCTTGTTCGTTCACTTGCTCGATGGATAGATTAGTTAGGCTCACCGCCTCATCCATAGTGGCAAAGCCTGTCCCTCCAAATGGAGTAGGAGCCTGGCTGCCACCGACCAGCTTCAACGAGACGTAGCTAATGATTTTCTGTATGGCCCTCGCTCGCAAAAAGGAGCCATTTACTTCTGCTCCCCCTTCCACCAAAAGAGAGGTAATGCCCAGCTCACCTAATCGCTTCAATACGTCAGTCACCAAGAGGGGAGCATCCAACGTGATCAGCGTCACACCTTTTGCATGGGAAAGTGTACGGCGCCTCTCCTCTGGCGCAGACGGAGTGGTAATGATCCAGGTAGGCGCAGCTTGATCTTGTAAAAGGCGGGCATTCAGTGGCGTACGCAACTGACTGTCCAGAATGACCCGCACGGGTTGCCGACCGTACAGCTCTCCCTGTACACGAGCCGTGAGCTCTGGATCATCCGCCAAGACAGTGCCCACACCGACCAATATGGCATCGTGCGTCCTGCGCAGCTCGTGGACCTCACTTCGAGCTGCTTCCCCCGTGATCCAGCGACTATGTCCCGTGACTGTCGCGATTTTCCCATCCAGCGTACTCGCCGTTTTCACGGTGACAAAAGGGAGCCTTGTCTGGATGTAGTGAAAAAAGACTTCATTGAGCTTTTTCGCTTCCTGCTCACGCACACCAATCCGCACATCAATTCCCGCTACGCGCAGGACGTCGATTCCTTTTCCGGCCACCATTGGATTCGGGTCCAAAACGGCGACCACCACCCGAGAGATTCCTGAAGCCACGACTGCTTCCGCGCATGGCGGTGTCTTCCCATGATGACTGCAAGGCTCTAGTGTCACATACAAGGTCGCACCCTTCGCTTGCTCACCTGCCATACGCAGCGCGTGCACCTCTGCATGCGGTTCTCCTGCCCTCAGATGTGCTCCCATGCCGACGACCTGACCGTTTTTGACGACCACAGCTCCGACCAGCGGATTGGGGCTCGTCTGTCCTCTCGCCGTTCGTGCCAGCTCCAACGCCATTTCCATGAAGCGTGTGTCTTGTTCCATCTCTCTCTCCTATCCCTCTAGATTCCAGCCAAAGCAAAAAGCCCTCGAAACCTTTCGTTTCAGGGCATAGGGAAAGAAGCCTTGCTCCACCCGTTTTTTCGAAAAAACAAATGAAGAAAGCACTTTGCATCTTCTCCCATCCGGACTGTACCGTCGGCTCTGGATTCTCACCAGATCAGTCGCTTTTCCTTGTGCGGTTCAGCGAGTCGCGGGCTCGGACGCAGCTGCGTCATTACCGCCGGTCAGGAATTACACCCTGCCCTGAAGTTGCTACATATGAAGTTCCTGCTGTACTGTGTTTCCCTCCCTTGTGAAAAATAAAAATGCCCATGAGTGTTCGTCTCAGGGCATCGAGAAAAAAGCCTTACCTTAACCGTTTTTTTGCAAAAAACAGCTAAGAGGCTATTCCAAATACCTTCTCCCATCCGGACTGTACCGTCGGCCT
This sequence comes from Brevibacillus choshinensis, assembly GCF_001420695.1. Classification (NCBI taxonomy): domain Bacteria; kingdom Bacillati; phylum Bacillota; class Bacilli; order Caryophanales; family Paenibacillaceae; genus Brevibacillus; species Brevibacillus choshinensis. The sequence goes on from NZ_LJJB01000010.1 coordinate 806,102, forward strand.
TGGATTTTCACCAAGTCAGTCGCTACCTAAAAAGCAGAGAGCGAGTCGCGGGCTCAGACGTGCGTTCGTCATTACCGCCGGTCGGGAATTGCACCCTACCCTGAAGGCTGGTATTCAGTTATGTAGAGTATAGCACACTTCTGGACGAATCCGACACTTTTATGCTGTAAAAGCGTTTGCCAACTGTTCGTTCATTCAGAAAATGGCCAGCAGCTCTCGTAAATCGCTTAACGTGGCATAAGGCCTAACCCCTCTACGCTCCATCTCCTGCGCCTCCGACTGGTAGGCAATAAACCGGATGTCGGCATCCTGCGCTGCCTTTCCGTCGATCCATGAATCTCCAATCATCGTCCACGCATCTACTGACCATTCGGGATGCTGGCGCAAAATATAGTGAACCCCCGACGAAGAAGGCTTCAGCTCGGTCATTTGCTCACGAGCCACGATCTGCGAAAAATAGTGGGCGATTCCGGTTTCCTGCAACGCTTCCACCGCAGCAGCAGAAGCATTATTTGTCAAGATATAGAGCTGGTAACGCTGCTGCAGCTCGGCCAGCACCTCGACAGCGTACTCCTCCAGTACGGCTCCGTGCATCCCTTCCTTTTCCACTGCCGTGACAGCTGCCCACATCTCGTCTTCCAGCTCTTGCGTCATTTGCGCCGACCGTCTCCCTATTTCTATCAGCTGTGACGCTGTATGACTCCGCCAATCCACCTCCGGCTGGCAGCATCCATTCTCTACGAGAACCTGAAAGATCGCGTGCTTCATGCGAGGAAAATCGATCTTGGATTTCAGCAACGTATTGTCCATATCAAAGATAATCCCTTTGTTGTAGTGGTGGCTCATAGGTTCCTCCTCGTCCGCTTGACTGCTTTCTTCTAATAGTAGCGGGAAAGTTGCTCACGGAACACCCTTATGCGATATACTTTACTCATGAGTATCGCGATGCGATGCTCAAAATCTCACGAGGAACGTGATGAGGAAATGGTTAAAGCAGTGGATCCAACCTCCTAAAACGAAAAAGCCATTTCATTTTAGGAGGTTACCAAACATGATTTTCCACCCTATTGACCTGGAATCTTGGAGCAGAAAGCCTTATTTTGAGCATTATCTGCACAAAGTCAGATGCACCTACAGCATGACGGCAAACATAGACATGACCTTGCTGCTCCCTGAGCTGAAAAGCAAGGGGATCAAGCTATATCCGGCTGTGATTCATATGCTCACGACAGTCGTCAACCGCCACATCGAGTTCCGTATGAGCTATGATCCAGATGGAAACGTCGGGTATTGGGAAAGCATGTCTCCCAGCTATACCATTTTCCATGACGATGACAAGACGTTCAGCAGCATCTGGACTGATTACCACAAAGATGTTCGTGAGTTCCACCATCACTATCTGGCGGATCTGGAAGTGTACGGTGGCATCAAGCAATTTACTCCCAAGTCCAATGAGCCGCCAAACACGTTTCCCATCTCGTGCTTGCCGTGGGTGAGCTTCACCGGCTTTAACCTGAACATCTATAACGAAGCAACCTACCTCTTGCCTATCTTTACGATCGGAAAATACTTCAGCCAGGCAGACAGCATCTTGCTGCCGTTAGCGGTGCAGATGCATCACGCCGTGTGTGACGGGTATCATGCCAGCATGCTTTTTCAAGAGCTGCAAATGTTGGCTGATGATTTCGCCACATGGCTCCCAGCCAGGTAAATATGCAGGAATAAACAACGCAGCGACAGCTCCGGACATGACTCTTCATGCACCGGGCTGTCGCTGCGTGTTTGTTTGACTATGGTTTGTCTGGATCTGGGACATCTTGACTTTGTGGCGTCTGCGCCCTCGGGACATCAGGCTTTCCTTCGGGGTTGTTGTACAGATACTGCGGCACATCGCCGACAATCAGCGAGTGTGTGATCGGTATTTTCGTGGTGACCGTCTGCTCGTCAGTCGCAAACGGAATGACGATACGCAGGTCGACCTCGACGTAAATGTAGACGGTCGCCAGCACCATGTTGATGCCCGCTTCCTTCAGTTCGGTCTCCAGCTTGGTCTTGACCGATCCGATGGGCAAAAACGTCACAGGCAAGTCCGGCCCCATGTTTGCTAAAAAGCTGTTACCCGTCGCCAAGCCGAGCGGTATCGTACGGTCTACCTTTTCTGCCTCAAACTCCTGGAGCTTGTTCTGGATGCGGGAAGTGGTTTCTCCAACAATCCGCGCGTACTCCTTGAAGTTAAACTGATACGCCTGAATCTGCCCCTGATTGTCTTTTTCAATCTGCACGATTTGATTAAAGTCGACGCCTTGCTGGGAAATCCGCTTGGTTACTGCATCCGTGATCGCTTCCTTGGCCAACTGCTCCGTCTTTTGCGAAGCCAGGATCAAAAGCGTGGGCTCGAGCCGTTTTTCTAGGAAAACAAGCGTCTGTATCGAAAGCACCAAAAAAATGACCAATGCGATAAAAAACGCCTTTGTTCGGGAAAGCGGGTTCTTCCAACGCCGACGGGGTCGAAACATCGCCACGCCCGTCACCTCCCAATTGGTACATCCTATGGTCTGAGACGGGAAAAAAGACTAACGTTTCCGCAGATAAAACCAGCCCAAACCTAGCAATCCGAGCGAGAAAACCAGTTGCGCCATCGCTACCATTCCATACAGACCCAGCCAGGCAGTAAGAGACGGAGCCATGACAAATCCGACAAAAAATCCGGTGCGGCTAAGCAAGCTCTGTACGCCCATGACCCTGCCACGTATTTGGTTATCTGCCTGCTGAAGCAAGGTGCTCTCGTACACTTGCGCCGCTCCCGCAAATAGCCCAGCGCCCGCAAGCAACAACAAGACGCGCGCCATTTCACCCCCCGCAAAAGCAGCCGTGACAACCAGTGCGAGCAGCATCGAGGCGGCAAACATCCCCTCTACCTTTCTTGCGCTCCAGCGTGTAGCCAAGAAGGAACCCACCATTGCTCCTAGACTCATCGTCGACCACATCACCCCATGCAAGGCAGCGTCTTTCGAAGAGAGCTGTTCGGCTAGAAATGGCAGACCGTAGTTATGGGCTGACGTGCTGAGGGACTCAAACAAAGCTAGCAGGCTAATCACCAAAAGAATCGGTTGCTTCGCCAAATAGGGGATTGTTGCTCGCAGACTTCTCTCTTCCGAAACTCTCACAGGAGCGTCCGTCAGAGCATCGGCTGACTCCGCACATTTCTCGTCACTTTCCCAACGCATTCGCGTCAGTACAGCAGCAGACAAGAGAAAAGTCGCTGCGTCGCAGGCAATTACGACTAAATACCCGGCGTGGTCCGTCAAAAATCCTCCGAGCGCAAATCCGACAATGCCGACCAGAGACTCCAATCTGACCGTCCATCCGTTGATTCTGAGTAGATCCTCACGCCCAAACATCTGAGGCAAGGATGATTGAAAGCTGATATGAAACAGGCTGTACAGCATGCCTTTGACAAAGGCTGCCGCTACCACTACCAAAGGGTGTGGGAATAACACGATGGACAAGACAGCCAGACCCGCTCCCACATCGCTCGCGATCATCACCCTTCTCCTGTCCATCCGATCCGCCAATACCCCCGCTATCGGACTGAACAAGATACCCCCGACCTGACGCGCTACAAAAAAGGCCGTCAGCCAAAACGCGCTGTGCTCAAATGTAAAAATCAGTGCGCTGCATGCGATTAAATCCATTCGCGATCCTAAAGAGGACAGCGCATTTACATACAAATACGTCTTCATCTGAATCATCACTCATCCAAACCTCCTGATCATAACAGGCGGTTCAGATCTCACGCCCCCGTCTAGCGGGTGCGTACACTGATTATGGCCGTTGACATGCACATGCCTCCTCGTTTTCCTACATTCCGAAATGACCTGGCTCGTTGCAAAGCGAACGGGGGCGCTTCCCCAAATCGTCCTGCACGGCGCTCGGCACCGTACACTCATCTTATCAGCGAACGCGTACGTACTGAAAGTAAGTAATACTCGAAAATGCATTCGCGTCCTTATTCCCATTAGGTCAGACTGTAGTGGAGGAGAGGAAAAAGGGGAAAACGCTCCAGCTTCATAGGAACACCTACTGGGGGTCATCCCTGTCCGGCTTCATGGAAAAAACGAAACCGCGTCCAAAGTAGCCATCTCAGGGAGCTTTTCGGAGGTGGACGCTTAAAACCGTGTTTCGTTTTTTTCCATTGCGCCTTGGTTGGTGTTCCAAAGATCTTCCGCTTATTTCCCCTTTTTCCTCGCCCAGCTTTGGATCTTCCACGTGCCTTTTCTCGGGAGCTTTCCACGATGTTAAATTGAGGGAAACCCTTCGCGGGACAATGCCTATGAAGAAGAACGAAAGCTTGGTTCTCCTTATTCAATCGCTCTCTTGACATGTCGAACAGACATAATTGACGACTTCGTTCTTCTCATGATTCACCCATGTCCTTCGAAGCGCAACGATTGGGAAATTAAGCTTTTGATCCTTTGAACTTCTTATACCAGGCAGCTAGATCCACTACAGCTCGCAGGAGAAGCAGGTTTCCAGGCGGAGCGACTCCGGAACCCTACTTAGCGGAACAACGAATTCACGGGATCCAGAAGCGGTACCTCTGTATTCTCTACGGAGCGGCTACTACTTTACCGCTTCCCGGTGAAACGTTGTGCAGCGGACAGTCTGTACTCCTTTACTGGGTGAAACCGGGCCCCGCCGAACGCGAGCGATAGCTTGTGTTCGGTGGGTAAAGACCGGAGCGAAGATCGGAAACCTGCTTCTCCCCACCACCATAGCACGTAAACGAGGCATGTTCACAGGGGAGCGACCGCGCTTTGGCGGAATGTTGTTCTTGCTGAATCAGGTAGATAGGCTTAGAAGTTTTATACTTTCTGATTCAGCAAAAAAAGCGCGGAAGCAATTATGTCCCGCGCCTTTATGCCATCCTATTCTACTTTGCCTCGGGAAATTGAATAGAGTCGACGATTTTTTGCAAACGCTGCTCCAGCGACTTGGTTTTGACCCATTCTGAAATCTTGAAGGCGACCATATAAGCGTTTTTTCCTTTTTCCAGCAGGTAAATATTTTTCTCGAAACGGATTCCCTCGTCTTTTCCCACGAAGACCATCTTGTAACCCTGGGCACCGGAAAGAGTAACTGCCTTGCTTTCCTTTTCCTTATATCCATAGGTTTCGGTATTTTCCTTGATGGATTGCTCCACTTCCTTGCGAGCATCACTTATCTTTCCTGGCATGGCAAGCACTGTTGCATACCCGCCTGCAAATTCGTACATCCGCATGGCGGCATCGCTTCGCAATTCCTTCCAATGCTCCGGAATGTTGATGGAAAATTGATAGTCAGGAAACCTGAGCGTGGCCATCTGATCCTTGTCGATCAGATCGTCATCCGTAATTTCACCCATCACCGGATTCATCGCACTTTGGTTGATGGTAAGCGACTGTTTGATCGTCTGGATCAACTCTGCTATCTTCTCTGCGCTCGCCTCCGGGTTATAGGCGATTTCTACGTATACTTTGTAGTCCCCTTTGAAGAAAAAGAAGTCTTGCTCCGGGAACCAGCCTGTGCCATCCGAGCTGCTGAATTTCTGCTCCTTGGCGGGAACCCCTGCAATCATGGAGCTCGTCACCGTAGAATCAACCTTCAAATAGTTTTCATTCACGGAGTCCCGATACATCTGTTCATGCCTTTTCACCCAATCGTCCAGCGTCAGACCATCTTCCTTTGAGGTAATTTTGATCTTCAGCCACTGCCTGCCACCCTCGCTGGAGAATTGTGTAAACGACTGATTATACGTATTCTGCCAGTCAGCCGGGACCTTTACCTTCAAGCCAAAATCCTCTTGGGTATACCAGCGATAGTTCCCTTCCACTGTGGAAAGGTCCTTTACCGTAGTATCCCCTTTTGGAAAAGACAAGGAAAAGCTGTCCAGTAAATCCTTGTAGCTGCTGTACTTGGCAGGATTGCGGAAGTCGGCCTCGTCATTGATCACCAATGTGACGTAGTAAATTCGCGTCCCGCTCTGGTAGGCCCTCTCTTCATTCATCGCACCGTCGTCGCCTTTGGAAACCAGCCGAGCGAATGGTTGCTTGGCATCATTGACAAATCCTTTGGACAGCACGGTATATTCCGAAGAGTCCACTAATCGGGTCAGCAAGCCCGTTCCCGACAGATTCTCTGGCTGCCCGTCGACGATATAAATGTCCAATTGGTACGTGTCCTTGGCATCTCGAAAGCTGACGTAGTCGCCTTGAAAGCTTTGAAAGTCCTTGACCAGCCCCGTCGGATATTTCATTTTCCATCCGTAATAGCTGTCCCCAATCATGGTCTTTCCGAGATCACTGTCTAAAGACACGTTTGTCGAGGCGGTTTCTCCCTGCTTCGCACCCAAAATGCTGACGTCCTTTGTTTTCACATCGATGATGACCTGCAGACCCATCGCTTGAGTCAGTAGCGTGAGTGGCACCATTGTCTTTCCGTTTTTCAGCTCGGGCGAAGCGGCCAGCGTGACCTCTTTGCCGTTGATCCATGCTTGTTTGCTGCCTGCCTTTAATTTGATGACCTTGCCATTGTACGTAAGCTCGATCATCTGATTTTGACTGTCGTATTGCAAGCCCGCTCCGAAGGCCGCAGTCAGGAGACTGAGTGGAACCATCGTTGTATCCTGAGATAAATAGGGTTGCTCGATCTCCATATCTTGGCCGTTTATTTTGGCCTGGGCCGCATTCAATTTGAGTTTGACTTCCACACGCTCGGCAGGCTGCTCTGCTGCCCACACTGACTGATTCGTCCATAGCGCTGCCGACAACACAGCTGTCACGCAAAGCACTTGCCATTTCTTTTGAACCATCCGATTCTTCCCCCATCCATTTGCTCTCTACGGTTGTTTTCCAAACGTTACTTTGCGTGTAATCAGATCTCCACCAGACTGAACCACGATTTCCACGGTTTGTCCTGGCAAATAGCGCTTTAACAGCTCATTAAACTCCACGAGGGTCGTAAAGGACGACTGATTCACGGAATAAATGACATCTCCAGACTGAAAGCCTGCCTTCTCAGCAGGGGAGCCTGGTTCTACACGAATGATGCGCAACGGCTCCTTGGTAGGCAGTCCGACGACAGCAGCCCAGCTCTCCTCCAGTTCAGCACCCCAATACGGCCTGTTTACTTTTCCATACGTAAAAAAGTGACTCATGACATATTGAGCAGTATCTGCCGGGATCGCAAAGCTCAAATTATCAATCCCGATCGAGACAAACTTCAACGAATTGATTCCAACTACCTCGCCCCTGAGGTTGACCAGTGGTCCCCCGCTATTCCCCGGGTTGATCGACGCATCCGTCTGAATCAAGCGATAGGTAGAGCTGACCGAACGATTCACGCCACTGATGATTCCCGCTGAAGCCGAATTTCGCAAGGATACGGAGATCGGCGTTCCAATCGCTACTACAGTCTCGCCGACTTTAATCGAATAGTTCGTAGCAAACTTGGCAGGCACAAGACCCGTTGCCGCGATTTTTACCAACGCAAGGTCACTTTCCTCATCCATGTTGGTGACTGTCCCTGCGTACTGCTTGCCGTCCACCGTAATGACGGTCAGGTTGTCCATTTCTTTGACTACGTGGGCATTTGTCAAGATCCAGCCATCAGCCTTGACTACGATGCCTGTTCCGTGTGCCAGATTAAATCGATTGTCCCTGTTAGCCCCTCTGACCTCTGGCTTCCCGACAATCGCAACGACGCTAGCCGAAACACGTGCGATGACTCCGGGAATATCCATCACCGCAGCCGCTGGTGGCTTGATTGCAGGTTGGGCAGGGGCTGTTCCTGCTGCGTATGTCCAGGGTGCCGCTGCATTCATGACAAGCAGCATGAGCAGGCTGTTTGCGAGCAGGTTTGCTTTTTTCTTCATCTCAAAATCCTCCATCGTTCCATTTGCTAGAAAACGTATAAGGTCTGATACTCATACCAAAAAGGCCGCTCTTCAACTAGAGCCCCCGAAAAAACGCTATCGTCCCGGTGCAGACGTCCTCACCGTTCCTCCCTGCTTTTCATATCTTGATCTTGAACAAGATTACTGCTTTGGGAGGTTGTCCATGATTCAAGCATTATTGGAAAAAGCTTTTCGCACCCTGACTTGTCCCACTCCTGCTGACCTCAGACAGGCTTTGGAGTCTCTGCCGCTAAGCATGGAAACGGTCGCTCCAATCATCCCCGAGCCAGCCGGCCTTCCATATGGGCGACGGGTCTTGCTCGTCACGGAGCATATCGAAATCGTTCTTATTCAACTGCCTCCTGCTCAGGAGTCAGTTCCCCATAATCATGGTGATTCTTTCGGTTGGGAATGGATCCTTTCCGGTGATCTCACCAACGTTATCTATTCACTGGCAGAAGACGGACAAGAGGTGCGCCCGGAGAAATCGATTACGGTCCGTTCAGGAGAATTCTGTTATGTATCACCCGGAGAAATCCACGCGATTCGCAATCAAGGAGAAATCCCCGTCGTCTCCATCAATGCCTATACGCCACCACTGAACCATTGCCAACAATTTGAAGCGCAAGATTATTCTATATTTTAACATATGTACCTATTTTTCCTTCCATGACAATAGAAAACTCCCCTCTGACTGGGACCGAGACCATCGGAAGCGATGAACTCTCATTGGTTTCCCAGTTGAGGGGAGTTTGTCTTGTTCGCTATTTCTTTTTCACCGTGATCGTCCAGGAAGCATCGTCGAGTTGCTCGTAATTCGTGATGGAATGACCTGATTCCGCAGCCCAGCGAGGAATGCTCTCAGTCGCCTGCGTGCAATCAAAATCAATCACCAGCTCATCGCCGCTGCTCAATGTCTCGATCTTTTCCTTGGCCTCGATCAAAGGGAAGGGACATACCATACCAAGTACAGCCAGTTTGTGTTGCATCTATCTTTCCTCCTAAGCAGTTGTGATGCTCGTGCTTTGTTGTTTTTTCGCCTGTACACGAGGACGTACATACACAAAATACGAAGCCGTCCATGTGCCTAAAATGATGAAGAGCAACGAAGTCCAGCCCTGCCACGTCATCATCGCTGTCATGACCAGACCATTACCGATCGAGCATCCGCCAGCCAAGCTAGCACCGAATCCCATCAAAATCCCACCCGAAAAGCTGGAAATGGTCGTCTTCGCGTCAGGAGCGCGGAAACGGAATTCACGGCTCGCCTTTGCAGCAATAAAGGATCCGATCAGGATGCCCAGGACGAGGAAGACTCCCCAATTTACATACTTCTCGCTATTGCCTGTGATGAGATACTGCAAAACGTTTGCAGATGGCGTCGTAATTCCCAGACCAGACATACGCCCAGTCGCTTCACTCAATGGCCAAGCCAGCATGGCAATCAAGCCTACGAGAATTGCCGTTACGAAAGGATGCCAGCGTTTTTCAAACAACAGATGGGACAACCCACTGCGTTTTGCTCGCAATGCAGGAATCGCTACCTTTGGTTTGCGCAGATGCTTGACGACCAAATAAATCGTGACCGCTGCCAAAATCAGAATGAACGGCCATACCGAAATGCCAAAGGTCGCCGGGATGGAGTTGGTTGGCAATGTATACACTTTGAAGGCATCATTCAATGGTACCAATACACCACTCTTCATGACGGCACTCATCAGCATGTAAGCAAACAAGGCAATCCAGCTACCAATTAAGCCTTCACCTGCACGATACCAGGTACCCGTCGCGCAACCACCAGACAAGACAATTCCGATCCCGAAAATAAAGGACCCGATGATGGTACCCAGCCAAGCAAACGCGCCAGCTTTAAACTCAATCAATCCCAACTGAATAAGTGCGAATACACCAATACTTTGAATAGCGATGGCAATTAACAGCGCATAAAACATCCGATAATCTTTTGTTAAAAACATATCCCGGAAGCCGCCCGTCAGACAAAAGCGACCTCGTTGCATGACGAAACCGAGCAACGCACCGCACAATAACCCCGTGAAAATCATTTGTCCTAACATTTCTGTCCTCCACCCTTATAATTCCGAGTAAACTTATGAAGATTAATGTTTTTCATTTTAGCACAATAATGGGTGGAGTCAATCATTAATTCCGACAGCTCGACCAGACATTACGAATCGCTATGTGTGTGAACAACAAACAAAGCACATCCTCGGTAAAGATGGGATGTGCTTTGCAATAGAGACTACTATTCCTATTAGCCTTACAGGTTTTCTGTTATTTCCGATAGCTCATCTGCCGAGCTGGCTACCTGCGCTACCGCCTGGTTCATGTCTTCCATGACTCTAAAGAAATTTTCAAATTCCTTTTGAATGTACGTACTCTGTTCTTTACCTTCCATCACGGCACTCATGATACCCTCAAAGAACGCATTTGTCTCGTTGGTCATCGACGTGCTGGACAGTACGAGAGTCTGGATTTCTCCGACGACCGTCGACAGTACGGATGTCTGCTGATTCGTCTTCTCGATCAATTCTCTCACGCCAAAGACCGACTTCTTCGTCTGTTCGGCCAGCTTGCGCACTTCATCCGCAACCACAGCGAAGCCACGCCCCTGTTCCCCCGCGCGAGCAGCCTCAATCGCCGCGTTGAGCGCCAATAGGTTGGTTTGTTCCGCGATTGCTGTCACGACATTGACGATGCCGCGGATTTTTTCCGAGTTTTCTTCGAGAGTGTTCATTTCCTCTGCAATTTGCTTGGCACTACCCTGGATCAATTGCATCTGTTCCTGCTGCTTCTCCAGCTTTTCCTTTCCTTCCTGGGAAAGCTGGTGAGCCTTGTTGGAGAACGTTGTGCCATTTTCAGCAAAGCGCAAGACTTCGCGGGATTGTTCGGTCAATTGCTCGACGGAAGCACTGTTTTCCTCAGATACGGCCGCCAGCTCATGAGCCGAGTTTGCCAAGAGCACCCGCAGCTTTTCTTTTTTATCCTGCTCAAGTCTGCGCACTCGTTCGTGCTCATTCTCGTACTCTTCCAAAACAATCTGCTGTTCGATGCTGAGAATCTTGGTCACAGCCTGTATCGCATAGACGTATTCCTGCTTGTCCGCGATGTTTTCATGTAAGAGCTGCATGATGGACACCTGCAGATTTTGAAACGCACACATGTACCATTTCGGCTCTAGTCCGATGCGCATATGCATGATCGCAATACGACTGCGCTGCTCGTAATATTCGCTGTCGATCTTTCCGCTAAACATCTCTTGGATGTGTCTGGTCAGCGTTTGTTTGAGTCGCTCAATGCTGCTGTATTTTTCAATGATGGACATGAGCAACTGTTCGTTTTCTATATTTTCATAAAAAAAGCCCACTATTTTATCAATATTTTGAATGATCAATGGCTGAAGTGCTTTTGCGACAGCCAGATCTTGCTCTGTCAAATGAATCAGCGACATTTGCTTCGCCAGTTGAGACCCTGAATCGATATGCACTTCTCCCTTTTCCTTATTATCTCGAAAGAATGATTCTTTTTTCGCTTTTCCTTTCAAACCAAACAGGCTGGAAATCGGGCATGTGCTCATTGGATGGACTCCTTTTTCTGTATGGGTACTCGACTTATTCTCTTTGTACTATACTATAGATTTTTCCATATGGGTATATCGTTTGGATTATATCTATATACCCATTATGGTAGGAGTACAAACCAGAAAACCTCTCTTTATCACAGTGAAAAAGGACTCTCCGGTTTACTAGCAACTGGAGCAGTCCTTTCTGCCTCTTCTATCGTGTTATGGGCCTATCTTTCTGCCTTTTTCACCCGGGCGCTCTGCAGCTTCCAGCCATTGTTCTCCCACTTCCACAAGGATTCTACGTAAGCGATCGTATCGGCATTGGCTACTCCGCTCACTCGTTGCTCGCCCTTCAGCTTGCAGATTCCGTCTCTTCCTTCGATAGGCGCAAGCACACTAAACGTATTGGGCATCACTTCTGTCGGCTGCACCAGCTTGCCATTCTTGTAGACCCCATTTTCCTCGTAAATATCTTTGCGATCACTCAGATCGAGAACTGTCGTTTGATTCGTCTCTTTGATAGTCAGTGATACCTTGTAGCCGTCCTGATAGGAGCCTGTGATGGTCAACGGCTGTGGAACAGGCAGTACGGCAGGATTGTTGTCCTTGTCACTGAACAAATAATAGTCAGATGTGCCTGCACTCCCACCTGTTTGAGCCTGCACAAGGATCTGATTGGTTTTGTTCCCGATAAAGTCGCAAAAAGTCATCTCTGGCTGATAGCCACCGTAGGTCGTTTGAAAAAAGGACACCTTTTTGGCTACGGGATCCTGCACCATCAGCTTCAGCTGCTCATAGTACGGGCTGTCCGAGGCAAATCGCTTGCCCAGCAGTGTAATCAGATCGGGCCGCCCATCTCCTGTCACATCCTGTCTCGCTACTTTCAGCTCCTCATAGACGGCAGGGGCAGGAGCAATCTGACTTGCCTCTGGCGTAGGAACCGCGAGTCCTGTTCCACTCATTCCGAAGCCCCAGATCATGCTCCCCACAATGCCGATCCATTTGCTTGCCCACATTCAACACTCCACCTTTCATTTCTTACTGGTAATCCTAGTATGTAATTAGAAAAACGTAGCTAATCGCAAGTAATAGCGAAAGCCTTCGTACCCAAAGGGCACAAGTCTCGCTTTCTCACTTTCGTTCGAAGTCTCGCTATGTATTTCTTATACTTTCATCCTTTATCACGTCGGCAAAATTTACATTTCCGAAAGAAAAAAATGCTCCGCCAAGCCGCATGGCCGAGCGAAGCTTTTTAGCTGAGAATGGTTGAGCTATTTCCTAAACGAGCTTCTCCACGTTGACACGGCCGGAGAAGAACGTCGCTCCGCCTCCCATATCTGCGATGCGGTCAGGAGTGAGTGCATTGATATGATGCTTGGACCCTGGTGTATCCGCCCATAGACCTTGGCTCACCACTACACCTGCCAAAACAGTCTCTCCGACAGACGCCGTCAGCTCGCACTCCCCTCGATCGTTCCAGACACGGACCCTATCCCCATCACCAATGCCTGCCGACTCAGCGTCCGCCGTGTTCATAAACAGGCGCGGGAACTTTTCCAGCTTCACGTGCTTGGCGTTGTTTGAAAAGGTCGAGTTGAGGAAATTGTGATTCGGCCCTGGCACGTACAGGTAGGGATAGCTGCTCTCGACGACGAGTGGCGTATAGGTCGGCAATGGTGGATACCCCTGCGACTCCAGTTGTTTCGAGTACAGCTCGATTTTTCCGCTCGGTGTGGGCAGGTTCTCGAAAAATCGTGGGGTAACGGCAGCTTTCCTGAAATTTTTCTCCACCAGATCCTCATAGGTGATGGCACTCAAATATGGATTGGCTGGGTAGTCCAAGGCTTGGCGAATCAATTCTTCCTCGGATTCGTCAAACATCTCATCCTCGTAGCCCATTCCTTTTGCCAGTAGACGGAAGACATCCACATTGGATTTACTTTCGCCGTATGGAGCGATTACTGGTTTTTGCAGCTGCATGTAATGGTGCCAGTAAGATGTGTAGAAATCGGTATTTTCAATTGCAGAGGTCGCAGGCAACACGATGTCGGCATAGGCCGCTGTTTCCGTCAAAAACAGATCGTGTACGACGGTAAATAAATCTTCCCGCTCCAGCCCTTTTTTGACTTTGTTCCCTTCCGGTGCGACCAGCGCAGGATTGCAGCCGTATACAAACATCGATCGGATCGGTTGTTCGAGCTCCAGAAGCGCACTGCCGATCACATTCATGTTGATTCGCCGCGTTTGTTTGTTGACCAATACATCCGGGCGTTGCAACGTCTGTTTATTGTGTTCGAGAAAGCCTTTATTTCCTTTCATGGCTCCACCGCCCTGAACGAGCCACTGCCCTGTCAGCGCCGGCAAACAAGCAATCGTCCGCACGCACATACCGCCATTGTCATGATGCTGCAAACCATTCCCGATGCGAACCAATGAAGGGGATGTCTGGCCATACAAGCGTGCCAATCGGTAAATATCGTCCACCGGAACACCGGTAATCACGGAGACCGTAGTCGGATCGTACTGCCGGACGTGCTCACGCAGCTCCTCATGACCCACCGTATACTGCTCCATAAAGGCCGTATCTACCATGTTTTCCGCAAAGAGGATGTGCATGAGGCCCAGAGCCAATGCGGTATCGGTACCTGGCAATACAGGGATGAACCAGTCTGCCCAACGTCCCGTCTGATTTTTGTGAACATCGATGACAACTATTTGCGCTCCGTTCTTGCGCGCTTTTTCTGCCAGCATGACCTGGTGCATGTTTGTGCTCACTGCATTGATGCCCCACATGATGAACAGCTTGGTATGCACCGTTTCTTCCGGATCCGTTCCGTAATTGGCGCCCATCGTATAATTGTATCCGACGCCACCTGCTGCGTTGCAAATCGCTCGATCCAGTCGACTGGCTCCGAGGCGATGGAAAAATCTCATGTCCATGGTTTCCGCATTCAGCCTGCCCATGTTTCCGTAAAAGCTGTACGGCAAAATGCTTTCAGGCCCGGATTCAGAAATGAGCTGCTTCCAATGGGAGGTGATGGTCCGGATCGCTTCCTCCCAACTGATTGGCTCAAACTTCCCTTCTCCTTTTGCACCGACACGCTTGAGCGGATGTGTGAGCCGCTTCGAGTCGTAGATCCGCTCCGCCATGTTGCGCACTTTGTTGCAAATGCTTCCCTGCGTCACCGGATGATCCGGGTCGCCCTCCACTTTGACGATCTTCCCGTCTTTTTTATGGACAAGCAGCCCGCACTGATCTGGACAATCCAAGGAGCATACCGATGGAAATACCCCGTTTTGTTGATCTACGTATGATTGCATGGTTCGACTCCTCTCCCATCTCCATGTTATAATGGTTCGCTCCCGTATATGCGCAACCCTTTTTCGTGGTTCTTCTCCTCCCATTATCACCGCGAACGAAAAAAAGAAGCAAGTAAAAAAGCTCTCCGAAATGCCGATTAGCACTTCAGGAGAGCTTTGCGATTGAAATGGGATGGCTACGTCATTGATCCACTGCCGAACGCTTCGGCAAACCTTCCAGTGCCCCCGGATTCATCAGGCTGGAGGTATCACCCAACGCTTCGCCCAGAAATCGTTGCTTAATGAGGCGGCGCATGATTTTTTGGGTGCGCGTTTTCGGCAGATCCGAAACGAGGTGTACTTCAGCCGGTTCGTATGGCTTGCCCAGCGAGCTCGTCACGTGCCACTTGAGCTCGCTCGTTTTCAGACTCGCACCTGGTGTCATCACAATGAACAGGACGATTTCTTCTCCTTTGACCGCATGGGGGACACCAATCGCTGCCGCTTCCAGCACGCCCGGATACTGGCTCACCACATCCTCCAGCTCGCCTGGCCCCGTCCGTCTGCCTGATATCTTGATGACATCATCTGCCCGCCCTTGGTGGAACCAATAGCCTTCTTCGTCCATCGTGACCATATCGCCTTGATACCACATATGCTCTCCCAGTGGAAAATACGTATCCAAATAACGCTGGCGATTTCTCCAAAAGCCACGGGTCTGTGCCGGCTGCGGCACGGTAAAGACGAGGTAGCCCGACTTTCCAGCAGGCACCGGATTGCCTGCTTCGTCCACGACTCTCGCTCCGACTGCAGGGGTCGCTCCCAGGCACGTTGCCTTTTGCGGAGTTAGGCACGTAGAAGAAAGAATCTCCGCAAATACCTCGGTGCCGCCACTTCCATTGATGATGGGTGCCTTGCCATTCGTCCAGGACAAATACCATGTCCACGTCTCTTCGTCAATCGGCTCTCCTGTATGTCCCAATATTCGCAGTGTGGAGAGGTCCGCATTTTCACGGAAAGGCTCCGCGTACGTCTTTAGCATCCGCAATGCCGTTGCTGGCGCACCAAACACCTTCACCTTGTACTTCTCAATGATCTGATACAACCGCCCCGGATTGGGATGCATCGGGCTCCCTTCATAGATCAAAAAGGGTGCCGCGACACTATGAGCAGAGAATAGCGGAAGCTGACCCATCATCCAACCGAAATCCGTCACCATGGTAAAAACATCATCGGGATGTGTGTCGTAGATGAACATCCCGACCTCTGCCGTCTTCACCGCAATCCCGCCGTGAACATGGACGATGCCTTTCGGACTTCCTGTCGTCCCTGAGGAATAGCTGACCATGCACGGTTCCTCTGCGTCCGTCTCGATCGTCGTGAATTCGTCCGACGCATCCGTCATGAGCTCATTCCAATGCCAGTCACGCCCAGGTACGAGCATTGCCTTTTCCCCTATCCGCTCTGCGATCAGTACACATTGTACCGTGGGGGCCGTCTCCAACGCCTTGTCCAGCACATGCTTGAGCAGCACCTGCTGTCCTCCGCGATAAAATCCGTCAGCGGTCACGACTGCCTTGGCCTCTACATCCCGTAAGCGCACCGCAACGGCCTCAGGCACAAATCCTGAAAAGAGCGGAACAGCAATCGCTCCGGCCTTGTAGATACCGTACAGCGCAATGACCGTCTCGGGTATCATCGGCATGTAGATCGCGACTCGATCTCCCCGCTCAACACCGAGGTTGCTTAGCGCGTTGGCGAACCGATTCACCTGGAGGTACAGCTCGCGAAACGTATACCGTCTCTCTTCCTCTGCCTCTCCTTCCCAGAAAAGTGCAGGCCGGCCTGCGGTAGCTTCATTTTCTGCCCATTTGTCCAAAAAGTTATGCACGAGATTGATCTTTCCATCCACAAACCATTGTGGCCACGGCAACCCTTTTGAGAAATCCAGTACTTCACGATAGGGCTGGGCAAACTCAATACCGGCAAAGCGAATAAAGGCGTTCCAAAACCAGCTCACATCTTCCTCGGACCGCCTGATCAATGTCTCGTAATCGGCAATCTGCTCCTGTTTCATGAAACGTGCGAGATTGCTCGACTCGTGCCATTCCTGTGACGGTTTCCATACTACTTTGCGTGTACGCATCATCCAATTCCCCTCCACACGATTCGGAATTATTTGAAAGCGCTTCCTACCATTATTTTCATCTGCTTGTTCCACCTCTGTCAATAGCGAGTGGACAACGGTTCTTTTGTCCACAGACCATGCTTTACGAGATATGGTAAAATCATCTAGATGAAATCTGGAAAGTGAGGAACACTATCCCATGAAACGAGCCGTACTATTTGGCGCGAGTGGCTTGGTCGGCAACACCTTGCTCCATCTTTTGCTCGCGGAAGAAGTCTACTCGGACATCATCGCTTTCGGCAGAAGTGCGCTCGCGATTGACCATCCTCGCCTCCACTTTCGAACGATTGATTTTCACCACCTGGAGGAGTGCCAGGAATGGCTATCCGGATCTGATGTTTTTTGCTGTCTGGGGACCACGATGAAAAAAGCGGGCAGCCGGGAAGCTTTTCGCGAAGTGGATTACACCTATCCGTTGGAAATTGCCCGCTTATCGAGTCTTGCCGGCGCTCGTCAGTTCCTCATCATCACTGCAATGGGCGCAGATAGCCACTCTTCGTTTTTCTATAACCGGGTCAAGGGAGACTTGGAAAATGCCTTGCAGCAGCTGAGACTGCCAGCCCTGCACATCTTTCGACCGTCCCTGTTGCTGGGCAACCGCCAGGAATACCGCAGAGGCGAAGCATTCGGTGCTCGTATATCCCCCTTGCTCACCCATCTAATGATCGGGCCTTTCCGTGTTTTCCGTCCTGTACAAGCGAATGACGTGGCTGCTGCTATGATCCATGTTTCGCGTCAGGAAATAGACGGTAATCATATTTATCCATCTGACGAGATATCCCGTCTGGCACATATACGAAAATAGACGAGCCGAAGGTCATACGTATGAGAGAGAGCTGTGAAGGAGGCGATTCTTTAGATGGATACGCCAAAAGAGAAGCCGGTAGCACCTCAACCTCCCAGTCGACAGGCCTTGCGCAACGCCTACGAGCTGATTCTCACCCACATATGGCCGCGCATGAATCCCAACCATTCTACCTGCAGGAGAATCGATGATGATGAAGATACGGTTGATACAAAACGGATTGATTACCGAGATTGACGACGTGGAGGAGACTGTACAGCCGCCCGTCAACGGATTTTACTGGATCGATGCTACCCCGTTTGATCTGGATGTTCTGCAACCCTTGTTCGGCTTGCATCATCTGGCCGTAGAAGACTGTATCGACGAGGAAGAACAACGTCCCAAGCTCCAGGTGTACGACGACCATTACTTTCTCGTCATGAACGGAATCGCTTTTCATGATCAGGACATTTTTTTGCGCGAAATCAATGTCTTCCTCGGCAGCAATACGATCATTACGGTCACAAAGCAAGAGGCTCCTGAATTCACTTCCATGCTTGCCCTCCTCCGCGAAAAAGAAGGGAATCGTCCTGATGTATTTCTCTATTATTTGGTGGATCTAGTCGTCGACCGTTATTTCGACGTGATCGAGAAGATCGAAGACTTGATTGAAGATCTGGAAACACAAATCTTGATGAACACGCGCAAATCCCATTTGGATCAAATCATTGGACTGCGCAGTGAAATTTTATACGCTCGCAAAATGCTTGTGCCACAACGGGATCTGATAGACGCTCTACATAAAAAAGAACTTCCGCTCATTCAACCATCCATGCGGAAGTACTTTGGGGATATTATGGAGGATGCCGCCAAAGTCGTAGAAAGCTTTGAGACCTTTCGCGAGCTGATCGGGAACTTGCGAGAAGCGTATCAGTCCGCACTCGCCGGACGCGCCAATGACATTATGCGCGTCTTTACCGCTCTGACCACGATCTTCATGCCATTGACGATCGTCACAGGCATCTATGGCATGAACTTTGACTACATGCCGGAGCTGCGACAACCCTATGGCTACTTTATCGTGCTAGGCGTCATGGCAGGGATCGGACTGACGATGTTCCTCATTTTCAAAAGGAAGGAATGGCTGTAGCTTGTCCATCCTTACTGACTAGACAAGCTCGTCGCACGCTACAATCATGAGGGTTAATTTTTTGGATAGATCACATTCATAAGGCTGAGTCAATTCTTGCCCGTCTTCGTCCAGGAGAATCCGTATAATAGGGCGACTGGGCATTCCTTTATTGGAATCCACGATGACCCCGGTTTCACCCGTATTCAGCGTGACACTCAGTCCCAATGGATAGAGGGCGATCGTGTCCCGCAGCGCTTCTACATACTTTTGGTCAAACAGTCTGCCTGAGCCTGAGTATAGGATTTCCATGGCTTCATGCGGCAGCATCCCGCGACGATAGACCCGATGAGAAGTCAGTGCGTCAAAGACGTCCGTGACCGCCATCAACCGCCCAAACGGATGGATTTCATCCTTTTTCAATCGTCGTGGATAGCCGGAACCATCCCATCTCTCGTGATGCTGAAACGCGCAGTGAGCAGCCAACAAAGGGATGTCCTCTTGACGCCGCAGCATTTCAAATCCGATTTCCGCGTGCTTTTTCATCAATTCATATTCTTCTGTCGTGAGTGTACCGGGTTTTTTCAAGATTTCATCCGGAACGTGGATTTTCCCTATATCGTGTAGCATGCCGCCTATGCTGATTTCCAGCACTTCCTTCTCAGAACAGTCCGTTTTCAATGCCAACGCTGTACTGTACAAAGCGACGTTGAAAGAGTGTGTAAATATGTAATTGTCGAAAGCACATGCATCCGCCAGTAAGTTCATGGCAGAACGAGAAGCATTTAATTCATCCGCGACAGCTGTCATCACTTGACGCAATTCGCGACCAAATGCTTTGTCTGTAAAGATCTGCTGCCATTTTTGGGGAAAGTCATTTACTGTGCGAAACGTATCGTGAATGATCGACATCGCCGCTCTTCGGGTATGCTCGGATATGACAGTTTCCACCATAATGTCTTCTGTGCGCTTATCCTGTATGTAAAGAGTTGTGATGTTCTTACCTTTGAGTCTTTCTAGCATTCGCTGGGTAAGTTCCACGCCAGCCCCAACGAGAACCGTTCCGTTTTCCGTATAGATAGAACGGGCCAGCGTGTCACCCGGCCGGCACTTTTGAATGGATTTCAGTCTCATTTCCAACATTCGCCTTTCCTCAGGGTACCCCTATTATAGCGTGATTCGACTGGATTCTACATGCTTATTTTTTCTACGTCATAAACCAAGAAACGCCCTTGTCTCTTCGACAAAGGCGTCTTTCTTTTTACAAATCCTGTATTTAGAGCTACAGCATCTTCACGACGGCATCCCGCCCGATCATCCCTGCTGTAATTCCCTGTTTTTCTGCAGTTGTCGTTACTGATTCAAGGGGTGCATCCAGCAGTTCCTGAATCGTTTTGACTCCGACTGCCCGCCCCGCCAAAATCTCCCGACTGGCGAGCTTTTCATTCAACAGTCCCACATCCAGCGCCCCACACATGATATATCCATTGTCTGTCGTTACAGCCAACAATGTCGTCTTTGGCAGTCGAACCGTGACGGCGATGGCCGTTCCTTCTGGAAAATGAACAGGTACTACCTCGACCATTGCGCAACCCTCCTTTTTCTTTCCTGTCTCGTAGCGTTACCATCCTATGACACGAGAAAGAAATGTGTGTTTGCGTAAGTCAATGCATCAAAGTCGCTGGGGAGCTCTCGTCCTCCATCGCCACTTTGCGCTTCATGACCTCGATCATATATGTCGCCAGCATGTGAAAAAGCTCTTCTCCGTCCATCTCGTCTACCAGATCAAGCAAGTCTTCTCGCGATTGTTCATCCAGAATCCCTACGACAATCGCCGTGATGTCCTCTTCGGCCCCGTTGAAATGCCCCTTGTACAGCTCATATACTTCGTCGATAAACCGCATGGTTCGCTCCCCCCTCTCTAATTAGCATGCCCTAGATTTGTCATTGGGGAGCATCCTTTTCCTCAAGGGAGAGTCACCCGTTCCCATCTGGGAAGAAAGGATTGCTGAACGATCCTCTGATCCATCACTGTTTGGGCTACGACCTCCCGAAGCATTTGCGGGAGAAAAAACTGTATCTGGCTTCCTTGCAGCAAGTCTGGAAAAAGCCGGTTGTACATGTACATGTCTACCGTGCCAACCCGATATTCCCGATCCATAACCAACGGCTGGTCATTGACTTCGATCTGTACGATGTGAGGGTGTTCTCCTGCGATGTAGCGTATACGCAGCCCATCGACGCCCATCCAGCCCTCTACCTTTCCGCGAAAACCACAGCCACGCAGCTCACGTTGGATAGTTTCTGGCTGGATCGCTTGCTCCAGGACATTTGTCAGCTGTTCTCCTGTCAGCGTGACTGCACATGCATTGATCGGATGCGGCAGACTGTGTAACAGGTCAGCGAAAGAAATCTTGCCCTGATGCAGATCCGCGAGTAGCAAGCCCCCATTGGCCAAACCGATCTCTGCCCCCGTCCACGAACGAATGCTGGCAGCCAGAAATGATCCAAACGGCGTCTCCTCCATCCATGCTGCCTGCAAATCGTGCTCCAGCTCAGCAACAGGGCGTAGAAGGATTTGCTCTGCTTTCACATGTTCCTCGAATAGAAACGTCGTCAATTCTTCGTCAGGCAAATAATCAGCGGTAGCAAACAGCTCTGCGCTGGCATCTGTCACCTGCTTGGTCATGCGGTCCCAAACCAGACGTACATGCCCCACGTGCTGCCCGAATTTACCTGTCTGTGCGACTAGCGTTTTGCCGATTCTCTCCCCTTGCTGCAACGTGTGATGAGTATGAGCTCCCAGAATGACATCCAGTCCCTCAATCTTCGCAGCGAGGCGACAATCTGCCTGGTATCCCAGATGGGACAAGAGCACGAAGACATCTGCTCGATCACGTAAGGCCGCTAGCTGCTCTCGAATGATCGGGATCGGTTCTCGTATCTCCCAGCCCATGCTGCTGTATGAGGGGACAAAAGGAATCGTCACTGCCAATAGTGCTACCCGCAAGTTCTGATATTCATGAATGACATACGGTACGGCCCACTTTGGCGTCGTCTGACTCTGAGGATCCAGAAGATTGCCTGCAATGACGGTAAAGGCAGCTTCCTCGTACATGTCATTGAGCCTTTCCTTCGGGAGCGTGATGCCTTCGTTGTTCCCGATCGTCGCAAACTCGTAGCCAGTCCGGTTCATCACGCTGACATTCACTTTCCCATAGCTCGCTTCAGATTTGATGTCCATTCGGTCCATATGATCACCGATGTCTGCAATTAGTACATGCTCTCCCCGGTGTTCCCACTTCTCCCGATGCGTACGAAAGCAGGTCGCGATACGCGGCATCGTTGCGAAATGGCTGTGCAGGTCGTTGGTGTGCAGCATGTGCAAGGTACAGGTGTCTGCCAAGACTTTCCCCTCCCTCTCTGTACGAGCTTATCCGAGGATGGATTCCCCAATCATTTGTATGGCTATGCCCAAGATCAACACGCGCAAGACAAGCACGATCGTGCGTCCTTTCATCTTGCTGGCTGCGATGGCACCGAGCTTTCCTCCTGCCCATGCCCCCGGCGCAAGCATCGCTGCATACAACCAGTCGATATTGCCGTGCAACACATTCGTTACCGAACCGATCACAGCAGAGAAGAAAATGACGAGCATCGATGTCGCCGTCGCGATATGTGGAGGAAAGCGAAACAAAATCATCATCGCAGGTACCATCAGTACACCGCCACCTACTCCAAACAGGGAAGAAGTAATTCCCACGAAAAAGGCGATCAATATGGCGGTCCATCTACTGTATCCATATTCGTACTCGTTCCCCTCATGGTCGACGAAATGGCGTTTGACTTCCCATTGGATATTTCTCGGCTTGAGTTTGTCTTTGATCATCATCAGTACAAACATGAGCAGCTGGAACAAGCCAAACAAAAGCGTAAATCCTTCTAATGGTAGTAATTTATTAAGGTAGACACCCACAATAGCACCTGGCGCGCTACCTATAAAAAAGAGCAAGGCACTTTGGACGTCTACCTTCTTTTGTTTGAGGTACGAAATGGAAGAAGATAAGGCCGTTACTGCGATGACGATTAATGAGGTCGCCGCAGCAACCTGCGCTGTCATGGAGTCCGGAATATAGGCGTTCGCAAAAAACAAGAGAGCAGGAACGAAAAAGATCCCTCCACCCAGACCAGCAATACTGCCGACGACACCTGCCGCCACTCCAATGAATAAAAACAAGATTGCCATAGCTGCAAGCATGTGAACCCTTCTTTCTCTGTTTAAAACAACTCCATCTGTCGGGGATTCAGCCCGCTGGGACGCACACCTAGCATGTCTGCAAGTTGCTTCGCGTTGAAAGCCGCATCGCCCCCAGAGTTATTGTTGAACAAAATGCACACTTCATCCGCATCGTCGGCGATCTGCTGAATTCGGGGAACCCATTCTGCCAGTTCTTCCTCCGAATAACGGTACAGGTAGCGAACATCTCGCCAGTTCTGACCTTCCCCTGGATCTCTCCAGCCAGAATGGTTGCGTCCATGAAAGCGGACCAGCGCCCGTGCGGGATGTGCGACGTCGACCACAATCGGCACGGAACCATTCCCCACTTGTGGCTCATCACACAAGACATGCGCCGCTTCGATTGTCCGCAAAAAATCCAGCGTACGCTCGCGAAATTGAACATTGAACCAGCTTCGTTGCCGAAATTCTACTGCAAACGGATAGGCTGCGAGTGCTTGGCGACATGCCTTTACATACTGAACATTTTCCCTCGTGCAATCGAACCACGGCGGGAATTGAAACAGCAGCGCCTTGAGTTTGCCTGCCTCTACGAGCGGTTGGATGCTTTCCTCAAACTGTCGAAACAGCTCCCGTCTGTCCACGGGTGCACTGCCCCGCTGGTGCCCAGTCATCGCTTGATACGGTTTGACGACAAAACCAAAACGATCCGGTGTTTCCCGGACCCAAGACTCATAGTTTCGTTGTGGTAAAATGGCATAAAAGGAGCTGTCTACTTCGACAATGGGAAAATGACTTGCGTAGACAGAAAGCTTGTCGCGGTTTTTTACACCTTGCGTGTACAGATCGTGATGATCGCCCCAGCCGCAGACTCCTATATGTATGGTACTCATTGTCCTGAAACCTCCAGGTCCAAAGATTTCGATCGGAAAAGAAACGGAGGGCATCCATGTCACCAGATTGGTTAGGCGAACCCTTTGCGTTTAAGAATAACAAATTATCCCTGACCCGAAAAGTACACAAACGCCTCCTGGCTGAAGCACAAGAGGCGTTCCCATATGAATATTCAGCTTTGCTGATCGGACGGGGAGCAGCTATCACCGATCATATCCCCATGACTTCTCCCAAGAAGGACATGCACACCTTTTCGTGGGATGGCGCTGCCTTCCTCCGTGCATTGGCCATCATCCGTGAAGCGAACTTGCAATGGTTAGGTGTCTTGCATACCCATCCGCATACTCCACCGATTCCTTCCCAGAGCGACCGCAATGGCTGGCACTATCGATCACTCAGCTACTGGATCGTCAGTCTCGCCAGCAGCGAGCCAGAGTGGCGGGCGTACCAATGGAACGAGGGAGGATTTGATCTACGCTCTTACACCATAACAGAGGAAGCCTGATGGGCAGTCGCTTTCTCATCCTCTTCACAGCCAAAGAACTCCTGGTACAAGGCGATCACAGCACGGTCTGCCTCCTCTGACTTGACCCCGAACATCATACTTACCTCAGACGAGCCCTGGTTGATCATTTCCAGATTGATCTTCGCAGTAGCCAGGGCAGCCGTAGCCCGCGCAGTGGTCCCTACCGACTGTCTCATGCCTTCGCCCACAATCATCACTAGAGCGAGTCCGTGCGTCACAGAGACGTCGTCTACCCTAAGCTCACTCTGGATCCGCTCCACGATCCGCTGCTCCTTATCAGCCGTCAGATCACGTTCCCGCAAAATGACTGAAATGTTGTCGATACCAGATGGCGTATGCTCGTAGGAGAGATATTCCTCCTCCAGAATTTGCAGAAGCTTGCGTCCAAAGCCAATTTCCTTGTTCATCAAGTATTTACTGACATATATGCTGCAAAAACCGCTGTCACTGGCGATACCCGATACTCGTTTAGTGGATACAGGCGGCTCGCTCACAATCATTGTGCCCGGTGCAGATGGATTGTTTGTATTTTTGATGCAGACCGGGATGTTGGCTTGGTAAGCAGGGATCAACGCTTCCTCATGGAAGACCCCAAACCCCGAATACGACAGCTCCCTCATCTCACGGTACGTAATCTCTTTTACTTCTACTGGATGTGCGATCAGATTCGGATTTACCACGTAGACCGAATCGACGTCCGTAAAGTTCTCATATACATTCGCTTTGACCGCCGCTGCCAAAATCGATCCCGTAATGTCAGACCCACCGCGTGAGAACGTCACTAGATCCCCTGTCTTGGTGAACCCGAAAAATCCTGGAAAGACTGTAATGCCGGACCCGGAACGCAACGCAGACAGCTTCTCGTAGGCTTCCGGCAAGACGTGAGCATTCCCGACTTCATCAGTGACAAGCATGCCCGCCTCTTGCGGATTTATATAGTGTGCCTCCTCACCCAGGCTGCGTAAATAATGCGCGACGACCTTTGCGCACGTATCCTCTCCTGCTGCTTTGACCGCATCCATGAACCGATCCGGGGACAGTCTCTTCTCATTGGAGAGGACTTCATCCAGTTCGGCTTCGATCTGTGCCCCTACCTCAACGGACAGATGCAGTTCCGCCACGATTTCCTGATAACGACCGAGAATCGCCTGCTTTTCTGCCGCTGCTTCTCCCGTTTCCAGATAGCGCTCGGCATAATTGATCAACAAGTCGGTTACTTTTGTATCATCCTTAAATCGCTTCCCCGGGGCGGAGACGACTACGAGACGTCTCTCTTGATCTGCCCTAACGATGCTGCATACTTTTTTTATCTGTTCTGCATTCGCAAGTGAAGTACCACCAAATTTTGCAACCTTCATGTTTTCTCCTCCATCTGCCTATCTCTTTCACCCAGCTTGTTTTTCTGCAGGCAAATCTGATACTAGATTAAAGTATCCATCTAAAAAGCACAAGTGTCTTTTCCTGACAGACATCGCAATTAGGACACAAACCCGTTGTTTCGCTTGACCATACAAGGATCGTTTACCCATCCATGCTTTTTCGGCAGACTTCCTGTCCACCACATAATCGCCAACGCTTGGCGCATAGTAAGAAAACCTCTATCGAGGCTGGTCCATAGAGGAGCGACCGCGTTTTGGCGGAAGGTTTTACATGCGCTCCATAATTAATAAGCGCTCGCGCTTATTAATCCTTACACGTTAAGAACGCGAATGCATGCACGTTCTATCTTCCATTGCCAAGAGGTGAATAAAGATGAAGAAGCAGGCTTTGGCCATTTTCATCGGGATGATGTTGCTCATTCCGTCTCTGACTGGCTCTGCTCTGGCCCGAACACAAAGGGACCGCGATTATTACGAAACCCGTGGCGAAATTGTCTGGGAAGTACCTACGAACACGAAAGTAATGGCTCTGACCTTTGACGATGGACCCGATCCCCAGTACACCGCACAAATCGCAGAACTGCTCAAGCAGTACAACGCAAAGGCAACCTTCTTTGTTGTTGGTTCTCGTGTAAAATCCTTTCCAGAGGTCGCTCGCCAGCTGGCTAAGGAACAGCACGAGTTGGCGAACCATACGTACAGCCACCCGGATGTACGACGGATTTCCAATGCTCGCTTGCAAACGGAAATGGAGAAAACGCAGGAAATCATTTATGAGAGCACCGGTATAAGACCCCAATTGTTCCGGCCTCCGGGAGGGTACTACAGTGATTCGGTGGTTAACGTCGCAAAACGGGAGGGTTTTCTCGTCGTCATGTGGTCATGGCACCAGGATACGCGAGACTGGAGCGACCCAGGTGTCCGCAGGATCGTAAACAAAGTGCTAAACAATGCTCGCAACGGCGACATCGTACTCTTTCACGATTACGGGGGCAATCGTAGCCAGACTGTCAAAGCCCTGCGAGAAATCCTTCCTGAGCTGCAAAAACGCGGGTATCAGTTCGTAACCGTTTCCGAGATGATGCGCTTGTACGGAAAGACAAAAAAAGTCGGCCAGGGCGACCAAGGAAGCGATTAGCGCCAAAAAGCCCCTTCCTATTGGGAGGGGCTTTTTGCCATCATCTATCCAGCTACCATTGTTTAGTTTTTGGAATCTGTAGTAGCGGCAATCGGTGCGAGCTCTACCTCTTCCGGAAGCTTCATGGCTACAGGTGTCTCGATTGCAGGCTGTGCCGTCCCCCCTTTTTGCATAAAGTCCGTAATCATCTTGTTCATATCGAGGCCAGAAACGTCTTTCAACATTTCAGGCAGCTGCGCCATCAGCTTGGTCACATTCCCGCTCAAGCGATTGACTCCGTCTCCCTGTCCACCACCTGCGTCGACGATCGTCACCTTGTCGATGGCTTTCATCGGCTCGGCGATTTTTTCAGCCAACTCCGGCAGCATTTTCGCAATGATGTCGAGAACAGCTGCATGCCCGAATTTTTCGAATGCATCTGCCAGTTTTTCTTTCCCTTCTGCTTCTGCCTCCAGCTTCAGGCGAGTGACTTCTGCCTCCGCACTACCTTTCGCTTTTTCGGCTTCGGCAATCGCCAGACCTTCCAGTCGTTTCTGCTCTGCCATCGCTTTGGCTTCCGCTTCGATTCGGTATTTGACAGCATCCGCTTCACGCAGCTTTTTGGCCTTTTCCGCTTCTGCCGCCTGCTCGACCGAATAACGATCCGCATCCGCTTTCTTTTTCACTTCTGCGTCGTATTGGCGTTCGCGACGGAGGATTTCTTTCTCCTCCAGCTCGATTTCTTTTTGCTTGCGAACCAGATCGACTTTCATTTCCTCTTCCGTTACTTGCTGCTTCGCGACTGCCTCTTGCAGCTTGTAGGCTTGGTCCGCACTCGCTTTCGCCTTATCCTGCTCCTGCTTGAAGGCTGCGACCTTTAATTCTTTTTCCTTTTCGGCTTCTGCGATGTTCGTTTCTTTTAATAGCTCTGCCTTACGAGCCTCTTCCTCTGCTTGTGCTTGCTTGATCCGAGCTTCCTTGTCTGCATCCGCCTGAGAGATTGTCGCGTCGCGTTTGACCGCAGCGATTTGCGGAATCCCGAGGGCTGCCAGGTAGCCGTTTTTGTCACGCACGTCCTTGATGGTAAAGCTGACCACAGACAGCCCCATTTTCTTCAGGTCTTTGGTCGCTACGGATTGGACCTCTTGAGCAAAGCGCTCCCGGTTCTTGTAGATCTCCTCGACTGTCATGCTGCCCAGAATGGCGCGCAGGTAGCCTTCTAACACTTCCTGTGCTTCTGATTTCAACGCTTCATCCGTCTTGCCCATAAACTGTTCGGCTGCTGTAGCGATATCATCAATCGAGCCGCCTACCTTGATAATGGCTACCCCGTCCGCCATGACCGGCACTCCCTGCTCCGTGTACACCTCTGGCGTCGACACATCGAGCTTGTGGGACAGCAGGCTCAAGAAATTAGCTTGTTGAAAAATTGGCAAAATAAAAGCACCACCGCCGCGAACGATCTTCATCTTGCGACCGGAATCGTCACTCAGCACGTTTT
Source organism: Brevibacillus choshinensis (assembly GCF_001420695.1). Lineage (NCBI taxonomy): Bacteria > Bacillati > Bacillota > Bacilli > Caryophanales > Paenibacillaceae > Brevibacillus > Brevibacillus choshinensis. Next base: position 834,673 of record NZ_LJJB01000010.1, read on the forward strand.
TCGAGCCGAGATAGCTTCCCGTCACGATCATGGCTTCATCGGCACCAACGGTTTTGTACCTCGCCCAAAATGCGATACCCAATACGACGAATACCGCCACGACAACCACTACGATCGCCAAAATGCCCGGTTCTAGCGTCATTACTCATTCCTCCTCTTTTTTTGCATCATCATGCGGAAATGGGGTGACGTACAAAACGTGGTCGCGCACTTCTACCACGACGACGCGCGATCCTTGCCTGATCGGTACACCATCGAGAGTGGCTGCCATGTGAAAGGTAGTTCCACTGACCATTTTCACCAGCACTTCTCCCAATCCGTTTGCTGGAATCGTTGTACTGACCTCTCCCAGTTTTCCTCCCAGCTGGCTCATCGCGTAGCCGGTGGAATTCTCCGCCTTGCTCATCGGCTCTACCCAAAGGAAGTACGAGGCCACTGCCAGTCCGATCCCAATCAGGATTGCCAAACCCAGAACCATCAGATCAGATAAGGACGTAAAGCGATTGAGCAGATACCCTGCTGCGCCAAAAGCCGTCGCGCCACTCACGAGCAGGATCGGCTGAAGCACAGGCAAATGAAAATGACCGTGACTCATCCAGTCACCACCGGTATGACCGAAGATCAATGAAGCCAGTGCGTAAAGGATGCCGCACACAAGGCAGACGATGTAGATGGTTTCAAGTACACCCACAACTGTCACTCCTTTCCATAAATGCATCTATTTTTCATACGATCCAGAAAGAAAAAGGTTGCGTAAATAAGGAAATCCCCTCCAAAAATGTGGAGGGGATAAGGGTGAATCGTTATCCAAATACAGTTTGATAAAGCAAATAGGCATTTAACACCATGATGATGATCGCTACGATCCAGGACAATCCTTTCAGCCAAGGGGCATTTACAAACTCCCCCATTTTCTTTTTGTCGTTCGTAAACTTCACCAGCGGTACCACAGCAAAGGACAGCTGGAGCGAAAGAATGACTTGGCTCAGGATGAGCAGCTGAGTCGTTCCGCTCTCACCGTATAGCGCCGTCACAATAACAGCCGGAATAATGGCGATCATCCGTGTAATCAATCGTCTGAGCCACGGAGTGATTCGCAGGTTCAGGAATCCTTCCATTACGATTTGCCCTGCCAGTGTCCCTGTCAGCGTCGAGTTCATCCCTGCTGCAAGTAAGGCTACACCGAACAAAATGCTACCAAGCGTCGTACCGAGGAGAGGAGCCAGCAAGTGATACGCGTCACCGATTTCTGCTACCTCTGTCATACCCGCTCTGTGGAATGTCGCTGCAGACAAGATCAGAATCGCAGCGTTAATCCCTAGCGCGAAAATTAGGGCTATCGTAGAATCGGCTGTTGCGTATTTGATCGCCTCTCGTTTGCCGAGTGTTGTTTGTTCATATTGTCGTGTCTGCACGATGGACGAGTGTAGATACAGGTTGTGCGGCATGACGGTTGCACCCAAAATTCCGATCGCGATATAGAGCATTGCCGGGTTTTTGACGATCTCGGCAGTCGGGATAAATCCACCCAAGATTTCTTTCACTTCCGGCTGAGACCAAATCATTTCAAATGCAAAGCACGCGCCGATGGTCACGATCAATGCGATCACGATCGCTTCAATGTAGCGAAAGCCTTTGTTTTGCAAAAGGAGCACGATCAGGACGTCCAGGGCCGTAATCAGTACCCCATATACAAGCGGAATTCCAAATAACAGATTCAAAGCAATCGCCGCCCCGATTACCTCTGCCAAATCGCAAGCCGCGATGGCCAGCTCGCACAGCACCCACAAGCCCATGGCCACTGGTTTGCTGTAGTGATCCCGACAAGCCTGTGCCAAGTCTCGCCCTGTCACGATCCCTAGTTTTCCAGCCAGTGCCTGCAGCAGGATCGCCATCAGATTGGACAGCATGATCACAGACAGCAACGAATAACCAAACAACGATCCCCCGGCAATATCGGTCGCCCAGTTCCCTGGGTCCATGTAACCGACCGCTACGAGGTACCCAGGGCCCGCAAACGCGAGAAACTTGCGAATCACGGAACCCTTTTGAGGAACCTTCAACGACCGGTGAACTTCGGGCAATGACGGCTGTGATGTCTCGTTTCTCCAACTACTTTCTTGAACTGCTTCACTCGTATTTGATCCAGTTCTCATTATTTCCACCCACCTTTGTGGTCTTATCCATTTTTTTTGCGCATGTGCAACTTTTAGATAAAAAAATATAGGATTTGCTATGACCAAAAATGTTTACCTAACGAAACATATCCCTATTATACTCCTTTCGTTCCGTTTTGCAACTGCCCGAGAAGACCGTTTTTTCTGCATAAAATTCGCCCTTTCGTGCATAATGCTGCCATTTTGTCTCACAATACCTATATTCCTTCATCAGGAGGTACTGCCATGAATTGGTCTCAGGAACTATCCGCTCGCTTAAGAGATAGCTCCGACTATCAAAGCAGTCAAATCAGCATCGAAGACGAGTCCTTTACCCTCTGTTTTCTAGAAAGCCTAATCGATTCTCCCTACATTCAAGATCATATTATCGAAAAGCTACATTGGCCCAACAATGAAATGCCATTCTCGGCGTTAACCTCCCTGGATCAAGCGATGAATGAGATTCTTCAAGGCAATCTGGTCATCATCAAAGATTCCGATCAAACAGCCTATATCGCTATTGGCAAAGGTATGGAACACAGAAGCATTCAGGAATCCGAGAATGAAAGCTCGCTTCGTGGACCACGGGACAGCTTTGTGGAATCCCTGCACACGAATCTGTCGCTGATCAGGCGCAGATATCCGGATCCAGAACTAAAAGTATACTGAACGCCCATCCAACGTCCTGGCTGCTTTGGTGGAAGGACGCGTGGCCATCATGGTGGATGGTAGCCCATTTGTCCTAATTGTCCCAGTCACATTTTCCATGCTGTTTCAAGCCCCTGACGACTACTATGAGCGTTGGATGATCAGTTCTGCCATTCGACTTATCAGGGTCGTAGGCGCATCGATCGCATTGATCCGGTTCACACCTCGTTCCGGTATCATTGTAACCGTCACTAGTATGAGCCCAAATCCTCCAGGTTATAGCCAAAACAGTACTACTGTGTCGCGAGAAGCGCCTTTTTCAGTCGACGTACTCCTTCATCGATGGATTCATGCTTCTCCCATGAATACGTCAACCGAAGCCACCCTGCTTCTGCTCCGTACACGCTACCTGGATTGTACACGACTCCCTCCCGTATGGCTGCATCCAACAACAGGCGCTCATCACACGGCTCACGCAGACGGCACCACACATGATAGCTGCCCTCTGGGACATTCCACTCTACCCAGTCGGCCAGATGAGTCTCCAAGGCTGTTACCATTGCGCGTCGTTGGTGGTACAGATACGTCGACAACCGCTCGATCTGCGCTTCCCATCTGTCATGCTCCAAAAACGATCGGGCCAGCTGCTGGGAGACCGTGCTCGTACCAAAATCCATCTGCTGCTTGGCATCTGCCAGCCTTTCTACGACGGAACGCGGTCCGACTAACCAGCCGATACGCAGGCCAGGTGCGATCGTCTTGGACACGCTATTTACGTAAAGAACGGTACCGCTCGTGTCGATAGCCTTGATCGGCAGCGGCGGTCTCTTGCTATCTTTCATGGCAAGAGCAGCATACGCATCGTCTTCTACCAACGGAATTCGCAATTCCATACATGTATCGAGAATTTGCCTCCGGCGACGTTCACTCATGACGGAGCCGGTAGGATTGTGGTACGTCGGATTAGCAAATACCATGCGCAGCTTGTGCTCCTGATGTAAACGGCGGATTTCTTCAGGAATGATACCCTCTGCATCCATCGATAGCTTGTACAGACGCAGTCCCGCTGAGGTAAACAAGGGCAAGGAGTACGAGTAAGACGGCCCCTCCATTGCCACCGCATCTCCCGGACTCAGCAGGCAAAGCGAAATCAGATGCAACGCTTGTTGCGCGCCAGATGTCACGAGAATCTCCTCCGGCGAAGCTGAGATTCCGTATTGTTTGCCCAAATGCCGCGATAGAACCTCTCGCAATCCTTGATCTCCCTTGGGGTGGGTGTATCCGAGCTCAAACTGTGGGGATTGCTGCAATCGCAATAATGCCTCTGCATCGAGGGATGGAATGAGCGGCGTCGCTAACTCAGCCTTGGCCAAATTGATGATCGATGGATCGAAGCATGCCTCCTGAATTCGTTTGACCAAAGGATAGGCAGGCAAAAAAGCTCCCCCATTCGTATATTTGTGCCAATTCGGAACCCGCTGTACTCCCCATAAATGACGACTGACCCACGTCCCGCTGCCTTGCATGGATTGCAATAATCCCGCTGCACGCAATTCTTCATAAGCGGCGGACACCGTTCCCCTATTTACTCCAAAGCGCTGGGCCAACACTCTCTCTGCCGGAAGCGAAGAACCAGGGGGCAAATCTCCCTGTATGATTTGCTGTTCCAGCCATCGCGTAATTTGTTGGTAGACCGGGGTATCCCCCTGCTTGTCTGGCTGCCACTCCATTTTCCTTGACCTCCCTTTCGCTTATGGATACCTGTACGATGACGTTCGACAAATTGGCCTACCAATCCTCCGGCCAATTGGCTCTACCCTTTATCGACTCAGAGTCTTACGATGAAAAAAACGATCGTCACGCATATGAAGGAAGGGATTCTCATGAAGGCGGAAGTATCGCTCGAAAAAAAACAGGTGGCACAACCTTTGACGGTAGGAAGTGGCCTCTACAATGAAAAGGCAGGAATGCTCTACGGGTTACTGGGCGTATGCAGCTTCAGCCTAACACTGCCAGCGACGAAAGTGGCATTGACCGCGCTTACACCAATGACGGCTGGTCTGGGACGCGCCTTGGTCGCTGCCATCCTGGCTGCACTTGTATTGCTGATCAGACGAGTTCCCTTTCCCTCGTGGAAGGAGACCAAGCAGCTGATTCTTGTCGCGGGAGGAGTCGTAGTGGGCTTTCCCTTTTTCTCGGCTTGGGCCATGGAGCGCGTCCCAGCCACACACGGCGCGATTATCATTGCGTTGCTGCCACTGGCGACGGCTGGCGCAGCCACATTCTTTGCAGGTGAGCGTCCTGCCCGGATGTACTGGGTTTCGAGCGGAGTCGGCTGCCTCGCCATTCTCGGGTATGCCATCAGCTCCAGATTCGGTGCCCTGCATTGGGCGGATTTGGCGTTGCTCGCGGCCGTGATCTCTGCAGCAATCGGCTATGCGGTAGGTGGACAGCTAGCCCGAACGATGGGTGGCTGGCAAGTCATTAGCTGGTCTTTGGTATTTTCCTTCCCTTTTCTGGTCATCCCGATCGCAGGGCCGCTTCTTTCCCAGTTACAGCATGCCTCAGGGACGGCATGGTTAGGGTTTGGCTACGTCAGTGTCATCAGCCAGTTTCTTGGCTTTTTCGCCTGGTACCACGGTCTGGCTATTGGCGGTGTAGCGAGAGTCGGTCAGACACAATATCTTCAACCGTTTTTAACTATACTGGCTTCGTGGCTGTTGCTCTCCGAGTCCGTCACCCTTGGCGCTATATTGGCCGCATTGATCGTGGTAGCGTCTGTGGCCAAAGGAAGAACTGCAGTAGTAAAACAGAAGGCATAGAAGCAAAGCAATGAAATACGAAAACACCGACCTGAGAATGAAGGGTCGGTGTTCTGCTATTCCCATTTATCTATCTAGATTCATGTATAAAACGCCTGATTCAAACGAATCGCCAGCTTTTGCAGTGCCTCTCCACCTACCACTTCCGGCAGTTGCGAGCTTTCATGAGCGGCCGTCATCTGAGCGAACAGCTCTTCTGCATAGGGGAGCAGATCGTTCACACTCCATTCCCCTCGTTTGATCGCCATGAGCTCCTCCACATTTGGCCGAGCTACTTCAAGCTCTCCTGATTCCAGCAGCTCTCTGCCCATTTGCAGGAGGCGGATCAAATGATGGGCGTCCTTGGCATCATACTGCTGCCCGGCACTCGCCAGCTTTCGTAGATTGCGAATGGCATAGCCACCGTATGAATGGTACAGCTGCTTGGATAAAAACAGCTCACGGCTCGCTCTCAGTTCTTCCCCAGGCGCCGTAGTATAAACGATATGCTCCGGCTTCACGTAAAGCATCTCCACGATATTGGGGTTGCCTTTTACCGCCAAGCGAATGTACTTGTTCAACGCGTACACGACCAGATCCGGTTCTGACAGGATCGTTTGCTCATAGCTTTGCAGCCCAAACATCGCCTCTGCGGGGGCGAAGGCAATTCCCCGCAAGTCGACATCACTGGTTGCGGTACTCGTACCGTAGCTATGACTGCCCGCAAAAGCCAGATAACAAAGGTGTCCTCGGAGCTCTGGTGCTTGAGTCCATACGGATTGCATCAACGTCAGGCTCATGGATTCTGCTTGTCGAGCATGTTTCCGATGTATGCAGGCTTGTAATGGTCACCTTCTAGCGCCTGGATGACCTGCTCTTGTCTGGAATAGGCGTATTGCGGGAGCGTCTTCCACTCCGCAAGCGAAACCCAGCCCGCCCATTCGATATGTTCGTCATCCAATCCACCTGGTATGGGAGTCGTGTCCTCGCCAATGAGCCTAGCCAGCACCGCAATCCCGACTGTATGCTTTCCTTCACCTGTCCGATCGATGCGTTCGTCTACCCAGAGCAGACGATCCATCTCTACGAGCAATCCTGTTTCTTCCCACACTTCTCTTCTCACGGCATCCGGGATCCCCTCGAGATACTCGACGTTGCCACCCGGTAAACTGTAACCTATTTTTCCACCCGACTTTTCCCGAATTAGCAGGATTTGCTCTTGATAAACGACTACCACGGTTACTCTCACTCGAACTGTTTTCATCCCGCTCGCTCCCTTCTCATATGGCTGGGGTACGCATGAAGTCCAGGGAATCGACATCGGCACTCGCAAACAATTCCTCCAATGCATCCAGTCCATGATTCTGCGCAAACGCCGCCTCAGACCTGGCTATCGCATGAAGCATAATGAAACGAACGACCTCTGTACCGTTCGTAAAATAATCAAATCCATCCTCTTCATAATCTGCCGGCGTCGCAATCACGAAGTCCAAGCTGGATGCTTCCAGAATCGAGCTTTCCAAAAAAAAGACCTCTCCCGGCGCAAGTCGATAACGCAGTTGCTGCTGCTCCCCCTTTCTCATGACTTGAGCAGCTACTCGCGCCAACAAGGTGATCATTTCCCGCTCAAACTTGTACGAGTACATCAGACACTCAGTTGATCCTGCTCGGAACAGCTCTAGCGTGACATACGTCCACCACCCTCGCCTCCTGGTAGGTGGAAAAACAGCGATCAGGACGTCCGCTTCATCCGATTGATACAATTCTACCCGGCTGCCAAAAGCTCTGCTGCAATGCTCCAACAGTTGTTTTACTACTATCATATGTAGCTCCCTATCCTGCACCAGTACGAAATATCATTTATCTACAGTATAAGCGAAAAATGACGAAGAAAGGCACTTTCAAGTGGGGGAGCCACTTTAGAGTGCCTTTTTACTATTTCACTCGTTGTACGTCATAGCCTTTTTCTTTCAGCAGATCGATAACCAAAATTTGGTCATCTTTGTATCCATCTAGTCTGAATTTCCCGACTTTTTATTGCACTTCCGTAACACTCATGGAAGTCCTTCACACAAAAGAGCCCTTCTGCACATGTGTGTCAGAAGAGCTCTTTTGCCTTTTATATCTTTTACTCCTCGGTCTCAGAAACGCGCCTGAGGAACAGCCTCAAACGTTCTGTTTGCGGATTGTTAAATAGTTCCTCAGGCGGTCCCTCCTCCACGATCACTCCTTTATCAACAAAAACCACTCGATCCGCCACCTCACGTGCGAAACCCATCTCGTGTGTGACGATCAGCATTGTCATGCCTTCTTCCGCCAGTTGCTTCATCACCCGTAACACTTCACCCACCAGTTCGGGATCGAGGGCTGAAGTAGGTTCATCGAACAGCATGACTTGCGGTTTCATAGCTAAAGCACGGGCAATCGCCACTCGCTGTTTTTGTCCACCTGATAGCTTGGAGGGAAACACACTCGCTTTTTCTTCCAACCCTACCTTGCCAAGCAAAGCCTTTGCCTCTACCGATGCTTCTTCCTTTGCTTTTTTCAGGACCTGGATGGGCGCGAGCATAATATTGTCCAGCACCGTCTTATGTGAAAACAGATTAAACTGTTGGAAAACCATCCCGATTTCTCGCAGTGCATTTTGACTCGTCAAAATGTCTTGCTGATTGTAATGAATCGAGCCGCCTGTGAACTCCTCCAGTCGGTTAATACATCGCAATAGTGTGCTTTTTCCCGAGCCACTACTTCCGATAATCACGACTACCTCTCCTTTGGAAACGGAAAGGCTCACTCCTTTTAGCACTTCTATTTCCCCAAAGCTTTTGTACAAATTTTTGATTTCTACGATTGGCTTATCCGCCATCAGCATATGCCTCCTTGCCTGCTCACTTTCTCCTACTCGCTTGCACGCACTTTCTTCTCCAGTCTGTTAATCAGCTTTGTCGCAAGCAGAGAAGCGATATAGTACAAGACTGCTGCTGCGATATACAGCTCTATCGGCTTGTATGTCGTACTAATAATGCGCTGTGCTGTTCTGGTCAACTCAACCAGTGTAATGGTGGAAACCAGCGAGGAATCCTTAATGAGCAGAATAAATTGATTTCCAAGGGGCGGAATGATGATTTTGAAAGCTTGTGGCAGAATAATCAGACGCATGGTTTGCGAAGAGGAGAGTCCAAGTGCAAAGGCCGCTTCCCGCTGCCCCTTTTCTACAGCTTGAATGCCGCTTCGAATCACCTCCGCAACGTAAGCACCTGTATTGATTCCAAGTCCCAGCACAGCCGAGGGGAACGGATCAATGGTGAGACCAATCTGTGGCAGCCCGTAATAGATCAGAAATAATTGCACTAGCAATGGTGTTCCCCGCACAATGTCAATGTATTGTGTTGCCACCCACCGAACGATTTTCACATTGGACAGCTTGGCTAGAGCAGCACCCATCCCCAGAAATAGCCCTAACGCCATCGAAATAATCGTTACGGTGACCGTAATCCAAGCCCCTTTTAACAGGACTGGAATCGAATCGATCATTAACTGAAAATCCACGTCTGATCACTCCCCTCTTGTTGCCATCCGACGAATAGGCTTACTTTGTCCCAAAGTGCTGCATTGCCAGCTTTTCATAAGTCCCGTCCTTGATAATCTCTTCGACTGCTTTGTTTACCTGCGTCAACAAGTCCTTATCTTCCTTGCGCATGGCAACGCCAATCTGCTCCTCATACAGCAAGCCATCTAAAAGTTTCAATGGACGCTTCGTTTCATTAATCGTAAATGCTCCAATAAACTTGTCTGTTACCATGGCTTCAATTCGTTTGTTCTCCAAGTCAGTCAATTGAGCGACTTCGGAATCGTATGTCTTGACGTTTGCCCCGAGTTTTTTCGCTTCCTCCTCGTAGGTAGTGCCCAAAGTTACGCCCACATTTTTGCCTTTCAAATCAGCTGGAGCTTTGATCTCTTGATTATCCTGGTGAACGACTATGGCAGCACCCGATACATAGTAAGGCGAACTAAAAGCTACCGATTCCTTTCGCTTCTCTGTAATGGCCATGCTTCCAATGATCAGCTCGTATTTATCCGCCAGGAGACCTGGAATGATTCCGTCCCAAGCGGTACTGACGATTTCTGTTTTCCGGTTCAAGCGTTTTCCGATCTCATTGGCATAATCCACATCAAACCCTACCAGCTTGCCGTCCTTGTCCACAAAGCTGAAAGGCGGGCTCGCCTCCGTTACCGCGATTTTTAGCGTCGCTCCTTCACTTCCCGCAGCGTTCGTTCCTACGCTTTCCTTGCCGCAGCCCGAGATCAGGAGCATGGTTATGGATGCGATCAACAATGGCACCACGGCGTACTTTCTTTTATTCATGAGTCATACCTCCCGGATCGTTTTGATTGATGGCAGAACTGAGATAGTGGCAAACTTTATTTGCTCATTTGACGTTGAGCCCTAGAATTCGCCTGGCTTCCTCTGGCGTAGCAATTTCTCGCCCGCACTCTTTGGCGATATTCGCGATCCTTTCGACCAGTTGAGCATTACTCGAAGCCAAAACACCTTTTGAATAGTAGATATTATCCTCAAAGCCTACTCTGACGTGCCCACCCATCGCTATCGCGAGTAACGCTAGCGGGAGCTGATGGCGACCGATGCCCGCAACGGTCCACGTTGATTTTTCAGGAATGCTTTCCACCAGATAGACTAAATCACGTGGCTCTGCGGTAATCGCCCCTGATACACCCATTACGAAGTCAAAATGAAGTGGCTCGGTAACCAAGCCTTTTCTCAGTAAGTCCAGGGCGTTTGCGATCATACCTCGCTCAAAAATTTCAAATTCCGGTTTGACCTGCAAGCGTGTCATTTCCTCCGCGTACTTCTCGATATACTCGCGTGTATTCATGAATACATCGCCGCCAAAGTTGCAGGTGCCCGTTGTGAGAGTAGCCATCTCTGGCTTGAGGTACACAGGCTGCAATCTTTCTTCTAACGTGTGCCACGTTCCACCACCAGTCGATGGCTGGATAATCACGTCGCATTTTTTTGCAATTTTGGAAAAAATCTCTCGATAAACCTCTATATCTTGCGTCGCTGCTCCTTGTTTATCTCGCGCATGGATGTGTACGATCGAAGCACCCGCTTGATAACACTCGTATGCCGCCTGGGCAATTTCATCCGGTGTGACAGGAAGATTCGGTTGCTGTTCCTTGGTCGTTTCCGCACCAGTCAGGGCCGCCGTGATGATCAGCTTTTCCACATTATTGCCCTCCTTGTGCTTCCTGCTTCAGTCGCTGCTTTCCCTTTGGCACGACGCAAGTCCCAGAGGCTTTGCAAACCAGCTGTGGCACTTCTAGTACCTCAGCAGCTGAATCGTTCAAATCAGGACGGGCTTGGATGACTTTATAAGCGGCGAAGGTCATATTCCGGGAGGTGTTCCCTACTTTTTGGATTTCGCCAATCGCTTCGATATAATCTCCTGCGTAAACCGGTCCGACAAATTCAACGTTATCATAAGCTACAAAAAGCCCTTCGTCCCCATCAGAGCGGATCAACAATTCCGTTGCCACATCTCCAAACAATTGCAGCATTTTTGCTCCATCCACTAGATTGCCCCCATAATGGCTGTCATGTGCGCTGATACGAATGCGAATGAGTGCTTTCACAGGCAGTTCTCCTTCTTTTCATTTCCTCCAATGGAAATGAGATGATGCCCTCTTATACAGGCACAAAGTATGCCAATCATTCGGGAGAGAAAAACCGCATGGAGTCAAGCGTCGCTTATTCACTTTTGGATAAGGCAGCTGCGGAAAAATCGAGATATTCTCTTTGTTTTCAGGCATTCACACGACCTATTTACTTCTGGATAGGTGTTATTTACTTTCAAATAGATGTTTGTACTGCTTCAGCTTCCTCACCACACTCGGTTGGCTGATCCCCAGAACCTTGGCCATCTCTGTTGTGCTTTTACACTCTTGGTAAGCTTGCTGGAGCATAAAGCGCTCTACTTCCTGAAGTGTTTGCGGTAACGTCTGGTTCGTCTGCTCTGAGAGCGGTGGCTGTGGTTTGCCGAGGATGCTTTCTGGTAGATCATCTACCATAATCATTCCGTCATCGACCGTCAACACCAGTCGTTGTACCATATGCTCCAGTTCCCGGACATTTCCCGGCCACGCATACGCTAGCAATTTGTCGATGGCACGTTGATGCAGGACAAGCTTCTTTTTATAGAGCTGGTTAAAACGGTCCAAAAAATTGAGCAACATCCTCAAGATATCTTCCGAACGTTCCCGTAACGGCGGAATGTTGATGGGGAACACGATCAAGCGAAAATACAAATCTTGTCGAAACTCTCCTCTGTTCACTTTTTCTAGTAATTCCACATTGGTAGCGGCAACGAGGCGAAAATCCACTTTTTTCGGAGTCGTTCCTCCTACGCGATAAAAGGTCTTTTCCTGAATGAGCATCAACAGCTTGACCTGCAGCTTCATCGGCAATTCACCAATTTCATCAAGAAACAATGTTCCTTTCTCCGCTTGCTCCACTAGACCTTTCTTTCCCTTTAGGCTCGCCCCGCTGAACGCACCCGGTTCAAAGCCAAACAGCTCCGATTCCAACAGGCTTTCCGGTATACTACCGCAATTAATTTCGACGAACGGCTTATCTTTCCGAGAGCTCAAATGGTGCAATTGACGTGCAAAGGTTGTCTTCCCTACGCCTGATTCTCCTGTCAGCAAGACAGAAACGTCTATTTCCGCCACTTTGCGGATGGTAGTCTCCACCTTAGCCATGCCTTGACTACTCCACGGAATGTCGTTCAACGATTGATTGTTTCGCAATTTATCCAGCTCTTCTTTTACGGTCTCCATTTCTCTTTCGACCGTTTGCAGATGCTCCCTGAGTTGCAGCAATTCTGTAATGTCATTCGCGCAACAGACGACGTACATCAGTTCACCAGCCTCGTCAAAAAACGGGGTGGCCGTCACGAATACCTTGTTTCCTGTACCCGATTCCTGTATCACCGTTTCCTTTTTCCCCGAGCGAAAGACTGCTTTTGCTGCCGAAGGGAAAAAAATTCGCCCCTTCTCCATTTCGTCTACCGTTTTTCCGAGCAGATACGACTTGGAAACCGAATAGACCTCTTCCAAAGCACCATTTATATAAACGATGACCCCATTTTTGTCTACAATCGTAATATCATTATGAAAAGTGTCCATGATTTTCTCCCAGTCCCACTTGTGCAACGCTTTCACTCCTCTCTAAATAATGTACACTATGATTAACTATTAATATGGCACACAAATTGCAATTTTCCCACTAAAAAGAGAATGAGGAGGCATGTAAATTGAAAATGGGATGCCCTTATGGGAGTCATAGAGTTTTAGAGCCGGTAGGTGTTCTGCCACAAGCTGCTTGGAAGCTAGAGCATTCGCTGCCTATCTATCCTAATGAATTGTTGATTGACGTCGAGATGTTAAATATTGATGCAGCCAGCTTTCGGCAAATGCGCGAGCAAGCTAGAACGGAGGATGGCATCGCAGAGTTGATTATACAAACCGTCCGGGACCGGGGAAAACAGCACAACCCCGTGACAGGCTCAGGAGGGATGTTAATCGGAACGGTTAGGGAGGTCGGAGAAGGATGGACGGGGAATGTGGCAGTTGGTAGCAAAATCGCTACTCTTGTTTCACTCTCTTTGACTCCATTGAACTTGGAACAAATTCACTCTATTAATTTGAGCACTTGCCAGGTACGTGTCACTGGTCAAGCTATACTCTTTGAAAGCGGCCTATTTGCTGTACTCCCTGCCGACTTACCACAGGATTTTGCTCTCTCTATTCTGGATGTAGCTGGAGCACCGGCCCAAACTGCCAAGCTTGTCCAAGCTGGTGATACCGTGCTGATTATCGGTGCTGGCGGAAAATCTGGCTTGCTCTGTCTCTATGAAGCGAAGAAACGTGTAGGCGTCACTGGAAAAGTGATCGCCTTGGCATATGATGAAAGGGATTATGAGCGGATTGCTCGCTCTCAACTGGCAGACGTGATCTTGGTAGGGGATGCTCGCCAGACGCTTGCGATTTTGCATAAAGTTCAGGTAGCCACCGATGGCGCCCTCGCTGATTTGACGATTAATTGCGTAGACGTCCCTGGTACAGAAATGAGCTCGATCTTGTGTACGAAAGACAACGGAACGGTTTACTTTTTCAGTATGGCAACCAGCTTCACTGCAGCAGCGTTGGGCGCGGAAGGTGCTGGTAAAGATGTGCGCATGTTGATCGGCAATGGTTATACAAAAGGGCATGCAGAGATTGCTCTCGCTGCTGGAAGAAGCATGCGAGAAAAAGGGTACCTGTAACAACAAAAAATACGCGTCTGTGTGACTAAGACTCGAGAGCCTTACAGTCACTACAGACGCGTATTTACCTATTACTACTAAGGTAACGGAAAGGCTTACCCGATAGAACCTTCCATCTCGAACTTGATCAGACGGTTCATCTCTACCGCGTACTCCATTGGCAGTTCTTTTGTGAACGGCTCGATGAAGCCCATAACGATCATCTCAGTAGCTTCTGCTTCAGACAATCCGCGGCTCATCAGGTAGAACAGTTGATCCTCGGATACTTTGGATACAGTCGCTTCATGCTCGAGCGTGATGTTGTCGTTCATGATCTCGTTGTACGGGATCGTGTCGGACGTGGACAGTTTATCCAGAATCAGCGTATCGCATTTGATGTTGGACTTGGAGCCTTCCGACTTGCGTCCAAACTGCGACAGGCCGCGATAGGTTACTTTTCCGCCATCACGGGAGATGGATTTGGAAATGATGGTAGACGTGCAATCCGGAGCCAAGTGAATCATTTTGGCGCCTGCGTCTTGGTGTTGTCCTTTTCCTGCTACTGCGATGGAAAGAACCGTACCTTTCGCGCGTGGGCCTTTCATGATAACGGCTGGATATTTCATCGTCAGCTTGGAACCGATGTTCCCGTCGATCCATTCCATGTTCGCATCCGCGTAAGCAACGGCACGTTTGGTAACGAGGTTGTATACGTTGTTGGACCAGTTTTGGATCGTGGTATAACGGCAGCGAGCGCGTTCTTTCACGATGATTTCTACAACAGCGGAGTGCAAGGAGTCCGTGCTGTAGATCGGAGCTGTACAGCCTTCTACATAGTGAACGAAGGAATCTTCATCCGCGATGATCAGGGTACGCTCAAATTGACCCATGTTCTCCGAGTTGATGCGGAAGTAGGCTTGCAGTGGAGTCTCTACTTTTACGCCTTTTGGTACGTAAATGAAAGAACCACCGGACCATACTGCCGAGTTCAGGGCAGAGAATTTGTTATCTGCCGTAGGAATGACGGTCGCGAAGTATTCCTTCACGATGTCTGGGTACAGTTTTACTGCGGAATCCATATCACAGAAGAGAACGCCCAATTTTTCGAGGTCTTCCTGCATGTTGTGATATACAACTTCGGACTCGTACTGAGCAGATACACCTGCGAGGAACTTTTGCTCCGCCTCAGGAATCCCCAGCTTGTCAAAAGTCGCTTTGATTTCTTCTGGTACTTCATCCCAGCTGCGACCTTGTTTTTCGGACGGCTTCACATAGTACGTGATGCTGTCAAAGTCGAGGGAATCCAGATCGCCGCCCCATTTAGGCATTGGGATGCTGTTGAAGATGTCCAGAGCTTTCAAACGAAACTCCAGCATCCATTCTGGCTCGTCCTTGATGCGCGAAATTTCTTCGACGATTTCACGTGTCAGACCCTTTTTCGTACGGAATACAGAAACGTCCTTATCGTGAAAACCGTATTGGTAATCCTGTATTTCAGGGGCTTTTTTAGCCATCGTTGCTCACTCCTTTATTTTCATATGCTGATTGCTATTCCTGCTCGGCCTGTTTGATGCCTTGCTCCAGTGCCTTCCAAGCCAGCGTAGCGCATTTGATGCGGGCAGGGAACTTGGCGACACCCGACAGTGCCTCGATATCGCCCAGATCGATCGAATCATCGATCTCCTTGCCTTGCATCAAATCCGAAAACTTGTGGGCTAGCTCGAGTGCTTCATCCACTGGCTTGCCCTTGACGGCATCCGTCATCATCGAAGCGGAGGACATGCTGATCGAGCAGCCTTCGCCCATGAACTTCGCGTCCACCACTTTACCCTCTTCCACTTTCAAGGAGAGAGAGATGCTGTCGCCACAGGTCGGGTTATTCAGATTCACAATGAGTCCGTCGGATTCTTCCAGCTTCCCGCGGTTGCGCGGTTTCTGGTAGTGATCCATAATGACGCGGCGGTATAAATCATCAAGAGAAGACATTGCCGAAATACTCCTTCGTCTTCTTCAATCCTGCTACCAGTACATCTACTTCTTCTTCTGTATTGTACAGGTAGAAGCTTGCCCGTGCGGTAGCCGTGCAATTCAACCAACGCATCAGCGGCTGCGCGCAGTGATGACCGGCACGGACTGCGATTCCATAGCTGTCGAGAACCGTAGCCAGGTCATGCGGATGTACCGTATCCAGATTGAATGTTATTAAACTGCTGCGGTCCTGCTGCGGGCCGTAAATCGTTAAGCCATCGATCTCGCGCATTTGCTCCATCGCATATTTCACGAGGTGCTTTTCATGACGCTCGATGTTTTCCATGCCGATCTCTTCCAAAAAGTCGATGGCGGCTCCAAGGCCGATCGCGCCTGCAATGATCGGAGTCCCGCCTTCAAACTTCCAAGGCAGCTCTTTCCACGTAGAATCGTACAACTCCACGAAGTCGATCATTTCACCGCCGAATTCCATCGGCTCGACGCTCTCCAACACTTCACGCTTGCCGTAGAGGACGCCGACACCTGTCGGACCTGCCATCTTGTGGGCGGAAAACGCGTAAAAATCGCAATCCAAATCTTGGACGTCGATTTTTTTGTGTGGAGCTCCCTGCGCCCCATCAACCAGTAAAAGGGCACCATGCTCATGTGCGATCTTGGCAATTTCCTTGATCGGAGTAGTATCCCCCAACACGTTGGAAATATGGTGGATCGCGACGAGTTTGGTGTTGTCTGTGACTGTTGCTCTCACTGCCTCCAGCGTGACGGTACCGTCCTCTGCCAGGGGAATGAACTTAAAGGTAGCTCCGGTCGCTTTGGCTGCTTGCTGCCATGGAATGAAATTGGCATGGTGCTCCACAACTGTGGTCACAATCTCATCTCCAGGCTTTAGAACCGCGCGAGCATAACCGTACGCTACGGTATTAATCGCCGACGTCGTTCCGCGGGTAAATACCACCTCGGCTGCTTCACGAGCGTTGATGAACGCGCGAACCTTCTCGCGCGCTCCCTCGTAAGCGTCTGTCGCCATGTTGCCCAAGGTGTGCACGCCGCGGTGCACGTTGGAGTTGAATGCCTTGTAGTATTTATCCATCGCCTCGATTACCTGAATCGGCTTTTGCGAGGTCGCTCCATTATCGAGATACACAAGTGGATGCTCGTTGATCTCTTGGTGCAGGATGGGAAAATATTGCCGAAGCTCCTTGGCGTTCATTAGCCCAACTTCCTTTCGAGCGCTTGGCGGAGCCTGTTTCTCACTTCTTCTACCGGGATCTCAGCTACTACCGGATCGAGGAAGCCCAGAATGATCAGACGTTCCGCATTTTGGCGGGTAATACCGCGCGACATCAGGTAGTAGAGAGACTCTTCGCTGAAACGTCCTACGGAAGCTGCGTGACCTGCTTTGACGTCGTCCTCATCGATCAAAAGAATCGGGTTGGCGTCTCCACGAGATTTTTCGCTCAGCATCAGGATGTTCTCCGCCTGTACGCCGTTTGCTTTTTCAGCGCCTTTTTCGATTTTGGTAATCCCGTTCAAAATGCTCACGGATTCTCCAGTCATAACGGCCTTGCTGACCATGTCAGACTCGGAATGAGTACCGATGTGCTGTACTTGGGAAGTCAGGTTTTGGCGTTGGGAACCCGTACCTACAGAAATGGATTTGGTTTCGGCAGTGGAGCCGGTACCTTTGAGGATCGTGGTGTTGTTCGCAACCGTGTTTCCGTCGTTCATTTCACCCAGAATCCATTCCATTTTCCCGTCACGATCTACGGTCGCGCGACGGAAGCTGTAGTCGTGTACATCTGTGGACAGGGAACGTACGGACGCTACTTGTACAGATGCACCTGCTCCAACGTATACTTCCACGATGCTGTTTGCTACCATACTCGTACCTTCTCCAGACACGAATGTATCCACGTAAATCACTTTGCTGTTCGCTTCTGCTACGATCAGAACGTGTGGGGAAAGGAGTGCGTGGTCGCCTGCTACTTCAAAGACAACTTGCAATGGCACTTCTACTTCCACGTTTTTCGGTACGTAGAGGAACACGCCGCCATTTACTACTGCTGTGTGCAAAGCGGTCAGCTTGTGTTCGTCGTAAGCTACGACATTCCATAAGTATTTTTGCACCAGATCGCTGTGCTCTACCAGAGCTTTTGCGAGCGTAGTGAAAATGACGCCTTTGCTCTTCAGTTCGTCGGAAACAGCTTCAAAAACAGAAGAGGCATTCTTTTGCACCAACAGGTTTTTCACGCTGTCGACGTCGATTTGCGCTTTGACCAGTTCGCTCAGTTCGTTTGCTGTCGCCACAGTAGCTGCAGTTTGGAACGGATCAAACTCAGTCGTATTCCATTTATCAATTTTCGTTTTCTCCAAAGCGGGCAGTTTCAGCTCTCCCGCCGCTTTTAAGCCGGCGAGACGCTTTTCCAGGAACCAGGCAGGCTCCTGATTGGCTTTGGAGTACTCGGTGATCGCTTCAGAGTCGAAGCGGAGCTGTACATCCACACTCATTTCACTGCTGCCTCCTTCTTCCTACACGTTGGCGTTTACGGTTTCATCCTCGATGCCGAGCTCTTCCTTGATCCAATCGTAGCCTTCTGCCTCGAGACGTTCAGCCAGTTCTGGACCACCGGACTTCACGATACGACCCTGCATCATGACGTGTACGAAGTCAGGCTTCACATAGTTCAGCAAACGCTGGTAGTGAGTGATGATCAAAAATCCGCGATCAGCAGAGCGCATTTCGTTCACGCCGTTCGCTACTACTTTCAATGCGTCAATATCGAGACCAGAGTCGATCTCATCAAGAATACAGAAAGTAGGTTCGATGAGCATCATTTGCAGAATCTCGTTGCGCTTTTTCTCCCCACCGGAGAAGCCTTCATTCAGATAACGATGAGAGAAGGATTCGTCCATTTCCAGCGTGCTCATTTTCTTGTCCATTTCGCGAATGAACTTCATCAGGGAAATTTCGTTTCCTTCACCACGACGAGCGTTGATTGCGGAACGCAGGAAGTCGGAGTTGGTAACGCCACTGATTTCGGACGGATATTGCATCGCCAAGAACAGACCAGCGCGTGCACGCTCGTCGACTGCCATGTCCAGCAGATCCTCACCGTTGATGATTACTTCGCCTGCGGTTACCTCATATTTCGGGTGACCCATCAGAGTAGAAGCCAAAGTTGATTTACCAGTTCCGTTCGGGCCCATGATTGCATGGACTTCGCCGCCCTTGATTTCCAAGTTCATGCCTTTGAGGATTTCTTTATCCTCGATCTTGGCGCGAAGGTTTTTTATTTGCAAATGCGGTACTGCTGTCATCTGAATTCCCTCCATAAACGTCAGAAGTGAGTTGGTTAATTCTCAATCCATTCTCAATACCCATCTTATAATAAGAATAATTATAAATCAAGGAATGAAACATATCTGTAATTTTTAAATCATTATATTTAGAAAGTCGGTTTTTGGCGACTGACAATCGCCTTATCCGCCTGCTACTGGAACATCTTACCCTTACGCTCTTCAGGAAATACCCACGCAGCCAAGTATATAGCGCGCAAGAATTTCATCATCCTATTTTCGCTAGTGCGAACTTCATCAAAAGCCGGAATTGGTACCATTTGGCAGCCTGCTTGTGAAAATTCAGCGACATGGAAAAAAGAAGTGCCTCGATGCGGATAACCGCGAAACGAGACACCTCCCTTTAATTATTGAAAGTCTTGCAACAGCTGAATGGCTTTTTTCCATCGCCTTCGCTTGAGCTGTACTCGCTCATGAGACAACTGTGGCTCGTATCGCCTGGAGATCAGGATTTTCTTTTGCAGTTGTTCCTGCGTCCACCATCCCAGCGATTCTCCCTGCAGATAGGCTACGCCCATCGCTGTAGTCTCAGCCTGTTTGGGTGCTTCCACTGGAATCCCTAAAATATTTGCCTGAACCTGCATCAAATAAGGGTTCCGCGTTGGGCCTCCATCTACTCGCAGCGATTTTAGTTGCTGCCCCGAGACAAGCTGCATGGCTTCCAGTACATCGGCAATTCGGTGGGCAATGCCCTCCAGAATGGCACGTGCCAAATCTTGTTTCGTCGTATCGTGAGACATCCCTACGAACATCCCTCGCGTATCGGAGCTCCAGTACGGTGCTCCTAGACCGCTCAGGGCAGGGATGAACAATATTTCGTTATCCAGTTCCTTTTCCACGGCTCCACCGTTTAGACAAAGCTCCCACTGCTTGGACCATTCCTGCAGCTGTTCGATACTGTCGTACAAGCCTAATCCATTCATCCCCCACTCAATCGCGGAACCAGCCGAGTAAATCGCTCCGTCCAAGGCATAGGTATACGCGTCTTCCCGCTGCCAGACAATCGTGGACAACAGCGTATCTGTATGATCAGTCAATGGTTGCGTCCCTACGTTTAGATAGGCGAAGCACCCGGTTCCATACGTGCACTTTGACATGCCCGGCTCGACACACAAATGACCGTATAGCGCAGCAGGTTGATCCACCATACTCACACGGATCGGCGCCTGAATACCGAGAAAATGATCTGGACAAGTCACACCTAGCTCCCCGACAGACGGGACAACTTGCGCGAGCCATTCCTTTTTGATCCCCAAGTATTGGAGGATTTCCTCGTCCCACTCTCCCTGCTGGATGTTAAACAACAGCGTTCTGGCAGCCGTCGAAGCATCCGTGACAAACTGCTTTTTGCCCGTCATGTTCCAGATCATCCACGTGTCCAGTGTTCCAAAACGACCGCAGCCTTCCTCCAGCTTTGCGTTGACCTCAGGCACTTCTTCCATCAACCATTTGACCTTGGTCGCCGAAAAGTAAGGATCAATGCGCAAACCCGTCTTTTCTTTGACCCGTTGTCGCCAATCATGATCTGCATTCCACTGATCCGCAATAGCAATCGAGCGTCGGCACGACCAGACAATCGCAGGGTATAGCGGAGAGCTGTCAGTCACATCCCATGCCATTACGGTCTCACCCTGATTGGCCAAGCCGACTGCATGGACCTGATGCGGAGCGATGTTGGCTTTTTCCAAAATGTCGGCAACCGCAGCGAGTACCATTTGCCATATTTCCGTCGGATCATGCTCTGCCCAACCCGAATGCGGGTAATATTGCGTGTGCTTTTGATAGCTCTCCGCCCTGATATTGCCGTCCTGATCAACAAGTAATGCCTTGGTACCTGTCGTTCCTTGATCAATCGAAAGAATATATGGTTGCTCTGCCATCGTATAACGCCACCTCTTTTGCTACGTTCTATCCGATGTGATAATGAGAATCTCCGGACTCGTCTTTTTGGATACCAATTCTTCCTTCTGCTATGCCCTTTCGGAAGCCGATGAAATAAACGAGCGCCCCGACGATCATCAAAACGATCGCAACGATCGCTACATTATGAAAATCCGCTGGGACAGTCAGGATGCCGATTTCAAATACGAGCCAGATAATGGCAATGATCGTGAGTGGTGTCCGCCATTTTCCTAAATCAAAGCCATCCGTCGCGGGCAGATCCTTGATCTTTAACGCATAAGCCAAAATCGTAATCAGGTAGAGTACGGCGGGTAGTACGGCAGTAGCTCCCACTAGCATGGTCAGAGAATCGGAGAAAATGACTGCGATGATCCCTAATACAAGCACCAGCACAATGGCATTTGCCGGTACAGATGTTTTCGTGGAGACCTTCTTAAATACGCGAGGAGCAAAGAACACATTATCGCGGGAGAGTGCATAGATCAGGCGGGATGCTGAGGCCATAATAATCAATCCACATGCAAAAATCGAAATAATGCAAAGAACGAGAAATACATTCGCGCCAATATTGCCAAAGCGCTCCGTCAAAATGTAAGGGATCGGGTTTGCGGAATGAACAACCGCTGCCAAATCCGTTATGGATGCAGACAGAATAATCAGAAATATCGTGCCGATCCCGCCGGATAGAGCAACGGACAAGATCATCGCCTTGGGTACATTCGTCTTTGCGTCAATCGTTTCTTCCGACAGATTGGCTGCTGCTTCAAAGCCAACGAGCGTAAAGGCACCCATCAGCGCAGCTAGTATGAACGAACCGAGATAAGAGCCATCCGAACCGGCAGCAGAAAGACCGGTGTTGGCAAGCATGCTCCAGTCAGCCTTGCCAAACAGAATGACTGCGCCCAAAAAGAGAATAATGCCCACCATGCCGATGACTTCCGTATAAACAGCCGTGTCGTTGATTTTCGTAGCCAATTTGACCCCATAAATATTGATAAATGCTTGAACGATTAAAGTTATTATCACGATCCAGGCAAGTACCGACGAGCTGATTTCCATTCCAAGCAGCTGCGCAATGATCGGTGCCATCCCATAATCCACGGTCGGCACGACGAGCACGAGAAAGCAAAAGGCGACCCATCCAGCAAACCACCCCATCCCTCGATTCGCCAGACGAGAAACCCATTGGTACGAGTAGCCACTGAGAGGAATACGCCCTGCCAGTTCAGCAAAGATGATGGCCACGATTAAATGTCCGATCGCCACAATGGGCCAAGTCCAGATCCCCGCTGGACCCGATGTGGACAACACAAATCCATAATTGGTGAAGATCCCTGTTGTGATCGAAATAAACGAAAAGGCAACGGCAAAAGAACTAAACAATTTCAGCGTCCGCTTCAGCTCTTGCTTGTAGTGAAAAGTCCTCATGTCATTGGAATCGCTTCGCTTTACCTGATCATTACTCACGGTTCATTCCCCTTTTTCTGTGAAAAACGTCTGGACGTTTTCCATTAATGTGGACGTGACCGCTAACCAAGTGGCTTTTTAAGCTTCTTCTATTTCTACTACGATTACTTCAACGCCATTCTCTTCTAGCTGATGGACAATCGACTGGGGAGCTTGTGCATCCGTAATCACTACGTCTATTTCATCGATACCAGCAACTTTGGTAAATGCGGTTACATCGAATTTGGAATAATCAATCAGCGCATACGTTTCTTTTGCCTTTTTCATCATCAGACGGCGTATTTCCGACTCTCCGACATGGTAATCGGTAAAACCGCTCGACAATGCCAATCCACCCACACCAATAAATGCCTTGTCTACAAAAAAGTCCTCCACGCTTTTACGAGAAACGGGCCCGGATAGAGACAGATCGCCACTACGGAGCTCTCCACCGCTGAGAATGACTTTGCAGCTCGGGTGATTGGCCAGCTCAAGTGCCACGAGCAGAGCGTTGGTGATCACGGTGATTCCTTTCTTTTGATCCAAATACTTGGCAAAAAGCTGCGTTGTTGTCCCCAAATCAATGTAAATAGCCTCGCCATCCTCTACAAGCTGCGCCGCACGTCTGGCAATCGCTTCTTTTTCCCTGACATTGGATCCACTGCGATTCGCATACGTCGGCTCCAGATTGGTTTTGGCCAAAATGGCTCCACCGTGCACTTTCTTGATGAGCCCCTGCTTTTCCAGGTCATACAAATCTTTACGGATCGTCTCGCGTGTGACCCCCAGCTTCTTGGACAGATCAGCGATACGAGCTGTTCGATTCTCTTTTAGTTGTTCCAGGATTGTCTCCAGCCGTTTCTCTTGCAACATGGATAACAGATACCACCTTTATTAGGCTACAAATAGTCCCTGGACGCTCTGGGCGAACTCTGCGGCAGACTTCTTGACGGTTCCCTTCATCAAAATCTCACCGAGAGAGGCAAGACGCCCCGTCATTTGCAGATCCATTTCATACTTGACCTGCGTCAACAGAGGTTCCAGTTCTACCAATTGTAACTTCAAACGATTGCGAAATAAACCAGCCAGAGCCAATGGCTGACCGATCATCTCGACATTCAGCTCCTCCCCCTCCACGGCTTCCTTCAATTCTCCCGTCGCCTTGAATTGGATGGTCATAAATTGAATCTTTACTTCCATGACAGCGTCGTATTTCGTCGGGCTTACCGTCTGGATTTCTTTGCAGCCAGGCACACAGGTGGCGAGCCTTTCCGCATCCATGAAGACCGACCAGACATCCTGTTTATTTGCGGCAATCGTAAACGAATCACTCAGTTGCATACGTTTTCTCCTTTCCTCTTATTTCACGCTCTTGAGAAGTTCAGGCACCATGTTGCGCGCCAACCCGATCGAAACCAGATGCTCATCATCGCCGAGGCTGGTGCAACTGCCAGTGGCAAAAACCCGCTCCACGTTCGTTCGTCCTTTTTCATCGATGAGTATGGCATGAGTTTCATCCCGTTTGACTGGTGTTCCCTTCAGAAAAAAGCTACTCGGGATACGCCCCCGACTGTAGATCAGCGTATCGCAAGGCTGGCTCAGCCTGTCTTGATTTGCCCAGTGCTGCAGACGGACTTCCTCGAGTCTAGCTCTCCCCGCTACTTCGACGACTTCCCATTCATCCGAGTCGAACATATACAGCTCAACGTCCTGGTCAGCCAGTAGCTCGGCAATCCCTTTTGTCATACGCCCCGTATCCAGCAGGGTAATCTTCTCACCCGGTAGGAAGCCTCGTTTGAGTAGTTGGGCCACCATCGATGGAGTCATCACTCCGGCAGGGCGCGTGCCCGCGATTCGATGGGCTTCCCTCGGCTTCTCCAAAGCTCCAGAAGCAATGACCACTATTTTTGCTTCCACTGTTTTGGTACCCTTCACAGTCTGCACGTAGATTTGATGTGCCTCTCCCCCATCCCCTGGAAAAAACCCAATGACGGTAGCTTGTGTCCATATATCGTAGGGAAGGGTATGGCTCTTTTGCACGATTTCTCTTTCCAGCGAAAACGAAGCCATCTGATGAAAAGGAGAAGCAAAGCCTCCACGGTCTTGTTGATAGTCCACGACGAGGACATTCTGCACGCCTTTTTCAAAAAGAGCAGCCGCCGTCGTTAACCCGGATATGCCTGCTCCGATGATTACGATGTCATACCTCATCATCTACTTTGCTCCTCTCATCGCTACGTGCGAATGACGCAATCCTTTTAACGGCTGCTCTGGACCCATAGCTGACTGTTCCGCCAGGATGTCCATTATTTTCGGAATGCAGCAGTTCCCCTGGCATTCTCCCAAGGTAGCTCCTGTTCGTCGTTTCAGCCCATCGACCGTCGTACAACGTATGGGTCGAGACAACGCCCCAAGCAGTTCTCCTCTCGAAATCGAGCGACAGAGACAAATAATCTCTCCCGTTTCGCTTCCATCAGCCTCGCCGAACAATTCTGGGAGCTCGAGGGTGGGATCTGACTTCGGATCGAGCATCAGGCCTGCCTGCTCCAGCTTTTCCACGACGAGCTCTGCGATGCCAGGTGATGCTGACACTCCCGTGGAGCGGATCCCTGCCGCATGCACCATACGTTGATTTTGCGAGGAAGGTCGAATGACAAAGTCGCCTTCACTACAGACTGCTCTCAAGCCGGCAAACTGGCGAATCGTAGACATATTCCGAGTCTGTGGGACGAGCTTGGAACAGCCCTCCGATACAAAAGTGAGCCCTTCTGATGTAGTTGAACGATCCCATTTGTCTTCCTGATCTTCTGCAGTCGGACCGAGGAGGAATCCGCCAAACACGACTGGCGAGATCAACACTCCTTTGGAGATTTTGGTCGGCACCGGCAGGATGATCTGCGTGATGTCCACCTGCTCCTCCGTCAAGAGAAACTGCCCTTTACGAGGCGTCAACGTAAAGCTGTCATCACCGATCATTCTCGCAATCTCGTCGGCCCATAGCCCCGCTGCGTTTACTACGTAACGCGTCAAGATTTCCCGACCATCATCCAGGACGAGCCGCAAATGATCAACTTCCTGCTCGATTCGCTCCACCCCTGCACCAAGTAGGACCTCTGCGCCATTCAATACAGCCAGCTCCGCATTTGCCCGTGTCGCCCAGAATGGATCGCAAATGGCTTCATCCGAAATAACCAGCCCACCCAGCGCTTGATCGGAGACAGCTGGATTCATCTCCCGCAATTCCTCAGCTTCCATCCAGTGGACTTCTACCCCATTTGCCTGTGCATTTGGTACATAGGTAGAAAAGATGATTTCCTTTTCTTCCTCACTTGTCGCGACCATGACCGCACCACAGGAGATGTACGGAATCTTTAATTGGCTGACCAGATCTGGCCACAACTCACGCGAAAGTCTCAAGCATTCCGCTTCCACCGTCTGTGGCTTGGCATCAAAGCCGGTGTGGATAATACCGCTATTGGCCTTGCTCGCTCCTTCGCATACATCTGGCTGTTTTTCCACCAGCGCGACGGTCAAGTCATAAAACGAGAGCTTTCGCAAAATGGCTGTCCCCACAATCCCTCCGCCAACCACGACAACATCCATCACTTTTCTTTGCATTATTCGCACCAACTTTGCAATTATCATTAAAACCTTTGCTTTTTGCTAATTTAAATTATATTCAGAAAAATATACTTGTCAATATTTTGCAAACGTTTGCTTTACAAAAGAAAAAAACCCAAAACGGCCATATTGCCATTTCAGGTTTAGAAATTACTACCCTCCTATCATAATCCACATCAACTTCCCGAAATATATAGCGACTCGCGACCATACATATATCAGGATAGATAAACAACAATGGGAAAGGAATGAGTAACCATGCCTCAAGGGATACACACCATCGAATTGAATCTCCCCATCCAATCGGTCTGGGAGTTCGTGAGTGTCATGGAGAACTGGATTCCGCTGGTACCCGGCTACATCAGCCATGAGATCATCAATGATCGTCAATCGACCTGGACTTTTACAACCGACATCGGCATCTTGAAGAAAAAAATCCATCTTCAGGTAGATATCACAAAATGGGTAGAGCCCACCTTGGTGAAGTTTAACCTGACGGGCATCAACGAGAATTTCTCCGGAGAAGGCTACTTCAAAGCACAGGAATTAGGCAAACAGCACACGAAGATGACGGGCTTCATCGAAATCACAGCAAAGGGAGTCAAAGCCCCAGTGATCAACCCCGTTCTGAAAAACTACGTTCCTGAGATGACCACTGATTTGGTGGAAGCTATCGCCAACCGCATGAATGAGATAGCCTCTTCCACCTCCACACGCAAATGAAGCTCCCTCTGCAGCAGGATCCGATTGAGGTCTGGCTGCAGGGGGATTTTCTATGATCAAACAGTAATACCCTTTCAAGATGTGTTAGGATGGAGGGAAACGGCATCTGCCAAATTGCTGCAAGGAGATCTGGCCGACAATGAAAATGGTATCGTGGAATGTAAACGGAATAAGAGCTTGCGTGAATAAAGGATTTAACGAATACTTCGCCAAAACAGATGCTGATATTTTCTGCATCCAGGAAACCAAGCTGCAGGAGGGACAATTTACGGCGGAATGTGGCGCGGAGTACGAGCAATATTGGAATTATGCAGTGAAGAAGGGCTATTCGGGTACCGCCGTATTTACGAAAATCAAGCCCCTGTCCGTCCGCTACGGCTTGGAAGAAAATCACGAGCCCGAAGGAAGGATCATCACCCTGGAGTTTGATTCCTTTTACCTCGTCAATGTCTATACGCCAAACGCAAAGCGCGACCTTTCCCGACTCGATTATCGACTGGAGTGGGAAGATCGGTTTCGCCGTTACCTCTTAGATTTGGACGAGCTAAAGCCAGTGATCGTGTGCGGTGATCTCAATGTCGCTCATCAGGAGATTGACCTCAAAAATGCAAAATCCAACCGCAACAACTCCGGCTTCACTCCGGAAGAGCGGGGCAAAATGACCCAGCTACTCGAGTCTGGCTTCCTCGACACTTTCCGTTATTTCTACCCAGACCAGACCGATGCTTATACATGGTGGTCTTATATGGCAAATGTACGCGAGCGTAATATCGGATGGCGTATCGATTATTTCCTCGCCTCAAAAAGACTTGCCCCCTCCCTGCTGGATGCTCACATAGATGCAGACATAACGGGGAGCGACCACTGCCCAATTATCCTAACAATGGCGGATCAATAATCCTACGAACATAAGAAAGAACGGTTAGACGTCATTGTCCAACCGTTTTTTCTGTCATAAAGCCTATATCTTTACGCTTTTGGACCTGCTTGTGCGATATCCGCAGCGTTCGGGAATTTCTTTTGGAAGTTTTCGATGAAACGGGAAGCCAGATCAGCAGCCTGTTTATCGTAGTCTTCTTTGTTTGCCCATGTGTTGCGTGGTTGCAGAACCTCAGCAGGTACGTTCGGGCAAGTCGTTGGCACTTGTACGCCAAAGGTTGCGTCTGCCACGTAGTCTACTGTCTCCAGCTCGCCGTTCAATGCTGCGGTAACCATTGCACGCGTGTAGGACAGCTTCATACGGCTACCTACGCCCACTGGTCCACCAGTCCAACCAGTGTTCACCAGATATACTTGTACGTCGCGCTCATCGATCTTCTTGCCGAGCATTTCCGCATATACCACTGGGTGCAGCGGCAGGAACGGGGATCCGAAGCAAGTGGAGAACTCGGTTTGCGGAGCAGTTACGCCACGCTCTGTTCCTGCCATTTTGCTTGTGTAACCGGACAGGAAGTGGTACATCGCTTGTTCTTTTGTCAGCTTGGAGATCGGAGGCAATACCCCGAAAGAGTCTGCTGTCAGGAACACGATCACGTTTGGTTGAGCACCTACGCCAGGAATTACAGCGCCGTTAATCATTTCAACCGGGTATGCTGCACGGGTGTTTTCCGTGTATTTTGCACTATCGTAGTTTGCTTTGTGTGTTTCGCTGTCGATATCTACATTTTCCAGAACGGTACCGAATTGAATCGCGTTCCAGATTTGCGGCTCGCCCTCTGCAGAGAGGTTGATGCATTTTGCGTAGCATCCGCCTTCGATGTTGAACACGCCGTTGTCAGACCAGCCGTGCTCGTCGTCACCGATCAGGAAGCGGTTCGGGTCAGCAGAAAGCGTCGTTTTCCCTGTACCGGACAGACCGAAGAACAGAGCGACGTCACCATCTTTGCCCACGTTTGCAGAGCAGTGCATGGACAACACGTTGCGCTCAGGCAGCATGAAGTTCATGACGCTGAAGATCGATTTCTTCATTTCACCTGCGTATTCTGTACCACCGATCAAAACGGTTTTGTGCTCAAAGCTCAGCACGATGAACGTTTCGGAATTGGTTCCGTGTACAGCCGGGTTTGCTTTGAAGTTTGGTGCATACACTACTGTGAACTCTGCTTCGTGGTTCGCCAGTTCTTCTTCAGAAGGACGGATGAACAGTTGACGAGCAAACAGATTGTGCCAAGCGTATTCGTTCACTACACGGATCGGCAAGCGGTAAGTTGTGTCCGCACCGGCAAAACCGTCAAACACAAACAGTTCTTTTCCCTGCAGGTATTCGAGTACATCTTGTTGCAAACGCAGAAAATTCTCAGAGGAGATTGGTTGGTTAACCGGACCCCAGTTGATTTTATCGTGTACGGAAGCTTCGTCCACCACAAATTTGTCCTTTGGCGAACGGCCAGTAAACTTGCCTGTTAGCGCATTGAGCGCCCCCTTGTCGGTCAAAATCCCTTCGCCACGCTTAACCGCCATTTCCACGAGCTTCGCAACAGGCAAGTTGTTATAAACCTTTGCAGCCCCTAGAATGTCAGTAAGCTTATGAACTGTGTTGGTCTCCATGTGTGAACGATCTCCTTCCCAAATGTATATCCATTATTGTGATAGTGTGATATTGTGATTTTCTAACGTGTAGAAATTTATAAGCGTGTGCGCTTATCGCTCATCCCGAGTTAGCCTCGAATTGTCGTTCAATTTGTAATTAGTATATCACATTTAATCAAATAAGCTACATAATTTTATAATCTCTTATGGAGAATGTGTGAATAACCGTCCCCGCTAGGTTTCCCCTTCCTTCCGTTTCTTTTCCATGGTACGACTGTGGCTTGGCAGTGAATTACTGGATACACGGAAGAAGCCCAGTACCATGTAGGCACCGGGCACTTACTATCTGCAATTCCATCACTCCCTCACGCTCTCATCCCCCAACTATTGAGGACATCGACACCTGATCGAGGCTTCGTGTAATGCCGCCACACCCTTTATGATCGAGGCTTCATCGCAATAGGTGTAACATAACCGCGCATAACGTGTTCCATCTATTCCGGTAAGATAAAAGTTTTGTCCATCCAAAAAGCTTACCCCACACTCAAGCGCATGTGTCAGCATATCAGTGGTATTCACCCCCTCGGGAAAACGAACCCAGAGAAAGAAGCCCCCGTCCGGAACTTGAAAGGTGATCCCATCCCCAAAGACCCGTCGGAGCTCTGCGATCATGACATCTCTGCGCACACGGTACATCTCATTCAGGCGCTTGATATGAGCGGAAAAGTCCATCTTTTGCAGCATCTGACCGACGACCTCCTGGACGAATACGCTGGTCAGTCCGTCTGGCTTGAACAATTTCATTCTTTCGATGACTTCGCTATCTGCAATGGCCCAGCCCAATCGAATACCAGGAGCCAGAATCTTGGAGAATGTACTGATGTAGACGACCCGCTCAGGTGCAAACGAATAAATCGAAGGTATGTAGTCACCGGAGAAGTTGAGTTCGACGTAGGCATCGTCCTCGAGAATATAAAAATCGTAGTGAAGAGCCAGTTCAGCCAACTTCTTGCGCCGTTCTACAGAGAGTGTGATACCCGAGGGATTCTGGTAGTGCGGCATGACGTAAAGGAGCTTGGGCAATTTCTCACCAAGTCTTTTCGCATCCTGCAAGGCTGCCTCGAGCTCCTCTACACAGAGTCCCTCATCGTCAATCGGAAACGAACGAATATTCAGTCCATTTGTAATGAACGAACGAATCGTCCCGAAAAACGAAGGAGACTCTACCCAGACATCATCTCCTTCATCTGTCAAAACCCGCGTGGCCATATCAATCGCTTGCATCGAACCTGTCGTCACGAGGATTTGATGAAGTCCAGCCTCCATGCCACGAAGGGGGGTGCGCTCAATGATCCATGAGACAACCTGCTTTTGACCAGGCCCCCCTGTGTATTGCAGAGCTCTTGTCCCCTCTAGCAGCAAGGCAGAATGAGCCGCTTCCTGAAAGGCTTCTACCGGAAACGCCTGCGGTGCGGGAAATCCGTATGCGAAAGGCATGATCTCGGGTTGTGTCGTGGCGTAAGCAGCCCCCATGAGAGGCAAATCAGGATTTCGTTTGGAAAAGGCAAACATCTGCGTCACTCTGTTCATAAACGTACACCACCTTTTCACGATCTAGTTAACTAACGCAAAACATACCACAAAAGAAGCCTAGTACCCCTCAGGTACAGGCTTCCTTCTTTTCATGGTTTGGCTCGATCACTTGAGCTGTTCAAACGTCCTGACGACGACGTTCGCTAAAATTTCGACGCCCTTGACCAACGCCTTCTGATCAAATTGCATGTGCGGATGATGCAAGCCTGGCGTAAGATCGCAACCCAGTGCTAGCATCGTAGCTTTGATCTGCGGACGCTCTACCGTGTAGTAATGGAAATCCTCCGCACCAGGGCTCACGGGGGCTGCCCTCAGATTCTCTTCACCCAGCACATCGATGATCGCCTGCTCCATCAAAAGCTTTGCCTCGTCACTCACCTCGGCTGCCACCATTCGGGAGCCTGCCTGCACGTCGATCGTTGCCTGAAAGGTGACGGCTACCCCATCAATCACCTGGCGTACACGAGCAATCAGGTCATCCATCGCTTGATTCGTTTGTGCGCGCAAGTCAAGTGCGAAACGCGCTTTATCCGGAATAATATTGTAGCTCTCCCCGCCTGCCTGGAGCATGGTCATTTTGACCGTAGCAGGAACAGTAGGGTCTGTATGTACTTGTCCGATTCCCGTGATGATGGCACTCGCTGCCTCGATCGCATTGATGCCCAGATGAGGTCGTGCACCATGCGCGGACACCCCAGTAATTTCGCCGTACAAAAACATCGCCGCTCCGTTGTAAATAGCAGGACCCGCCAAGCCGCCCTTCATTTCCTGAATGGGACGAAGATGCACCCCATACAAATAGTCGATGTCGTCTACGACGCCTTTTTCCACGAGCTTCAGTGCGCCCGTCCCTTTTTCCTCTGCCGGCTGAAACAAGATTTTTACCGTTCCAGGAGGTTGATAGCCCGAAGCGATCAATGACTCCACCGCTTCGACAATCAACGTCATATGTGCATCGTGTCCGCACGAATGGTTCGCTCTCCATTCTCCGTCCACTTCCTGCCAGAGGGCGTCGATATCCGTACGCAGTCCCACCACTGGCTTTCCTTCTCCCCATTCTGCCACCAAGCCAGTACAATCTTCAAAGGTCGTGACACGCAGGCCGAGAGCGCGCATCCGCTCCACCAAATAGCGTGTCGTCTGCACTTCCTTCCAGCTAATTTCCGGATTCGCATGCAAATGACCGAATGTTTCGGCAATAGATGATTCACGTTCGGTCACGGTTTGCTTCAAAGAAAAAGTCGTGGACATAGACCGTTCCTCCTCGAATGTTTCGTTTTTTTCTATTATACCATAACGTCTTCCTCTCACTTGCTTGTGAGTCGCAAGATCGCATCGAGTTTTAGCTGATCACGCAGTGCTCCTGCTATCCGGACATGTTGCTTGGCACTCGTATACAAAAGCTCATCACCCTCCAGGAGCATGCGCAATTCCCGTTCATGCCCCTGCAAGACCACATCCGCTGACTGTTCGTCGGTCCACTCTCCGCAAAATGCGCGTCCCTGCGAGAACGTCAATTGCCAGCGCAGTTGAGAATCAACCTCCACGATCCCGATCCGTCGCTCCCATCCTGTCGTCAACAGTCGCACATGTGCTTTTCTTTGCAGCCGTTCTGCTACTTCCGCTAGCAATCCACCGATCCCGACCATACTCGCCACCCCTCTCCCTTGTTGGGTTCGCGGATCGTTTGGTCGAATCCTTTGACGAGGAATGGGAAGCACTGTCGTGTTCTGTCAGGAAGGGCTTCTTTTTCTCGACACGTAGATGCCGAGCCCGAGAAAAGAAAAACTCCCACTCAAGAGAGTGGAAGTCTTTTTTAGATGCCATGTATGTTCTATTCGTCAAATTCGTCCTTATCCAAACGTACTTCTAAATGGTGCCCATCCGGTGTCTCAAAATAGAGATTAAAGCTTGCCGGTCGAGCAATCGGACCTCTGTAACAAATATTTTCTGCTTCGAGCTTATCCACCAGATAGTCCAATTCAGCGCGGCTTGTTACGGAAAATGCAATGTGGTCGACTTGACCCACTCCACCTTTGCCATTGTCCCCACTAAATGGATGGAGTCCGATCCGTGTGTATGTGCCGATTTGAAAGTAGACAGGCGCTCCTTCCACTATATTCTCTTCTGGGATGGGAACTTCCAATATCTCTTTAAAAAAATGAGCTACCTTCACAACATCGCTACAATTCAATGCGATGTGATGAACGCCTTTCAAATGAAACATTCACACTGCCTCCCACGTCAACTCTGGTCAAGCGCTTTTCTGCGACATTTGCTTTCTCTTATTGTACTGTTTCAGCCGCTCACTTAACCGTTTTAAACGAATCATCAAGGCATCTCGCCATTCATCGTCCTTTAATTCTTTGGCGACACCGAGAAGATCCAGTGAAACATCAATCTGCTGCTTTAGCACATCGGCGAAGCTAGCTGCTTCATCCGTCATGGTACAATTCTCGAACAACTCGGATGTATTGTCAACACTCACAAAATCGGCAAAGTCCACTTCCGGTGCCTGATCTCCTTGAGCATATTCTACTAGAATTTCATACTCTCCCTCAATAGCGGGATGGACTTCAATTCTGTCACATACAGGACAAAACATGATGGGGACGTTATGCACCAGCGTTTTATAATGACGGACAGACCCTACTGATCCTACCATTCCGGCACCGCAACAATAACTCATATAGTCTCCCTCCTTCTTCGCCAAACGATACACAGTCTGGCCGACACTCTGTCTGTAACAGCAATTGTAGCGCACTCTACACGGAACTCTCTACCCGCAAAACATACCAATAGGTTGATGGTAAAAGTAATGGTCCCCTTATTGTACTTGATTCCCCATACGTTGACCATTGTTTTCTGATTAGTTTGAAATTTTTCCCTCTTTTGCCTAAACCTTATATTCATGTTTGAGTGAATCTGGACTGGGGAAATATATTGGCATCTAAATCAGAAAAGGAGCCACCTTTCATGTTCCGGTTTACAAGCATCCGCTCGAGAACGCTCAGCACCATGCTCCCCGTCATCTCGGTCACACTGTTGGTCGTCATGGCACTGTCCTACTGGTTATCCGTAACCCTCTTGAACGATGAAATCACCAGCAAAATGAACTACCAGTTGGACATGATCAGCGGCACCGTTGAAAAACGTTTGGAAGCACATAGTAAAGTGGCAGAAAGCACAGCGCGTGTCATGGAAAGCTTACCACCCGCTTCGAACACGGAGCAACTGAAATCTTTGCTCAACAAACTCGTCCCTGTTAATGAAAGTTCTCTGGGAATGGGTATCTTCTTTGCGCCGTACCTCTTGGATCCGAATAAACAGTATGTTTCGTCCTACGGTACACTGCAGGATGACGGAACGGTCACAATGACAGAGGAATATAGTGACCCATCGTATAACTACCCGAATCAGCCATGGTACCGCCTAGGAGAAAGCACCAAGCAGGTCACCGACTTCTCCTTGCCGTACTACGACGATCTATCGAAAACGTCCATGTTGACAGTGGTAGCTCCCTTCTTTACTCCCGACAAAAAAATGTTAGGGATGATTACGGATGATATCGAATTAAGCGATATTCAAAAGTTCATTTCTGAAACCAAAGTCGGTGAAACGGGATGGTCATTTTTACTCGATCAAACAGGCCAATATCTCGCCCATCCCAATGCAGAAAAGCTGATGAAGCAAAAAATCACTTCGGATGACAACCCTTCTCTGGTGGGAATCAGCTCGTCCGTGATGGCTGAAGCAGAAGGGGTCTCCACCTTTACCGATCCAAATGGAAACAATCGTATCTTTTATCAAAAGATTCCCCAAACCAATTGGACAATCGCTCTCGTCATGCCGGAAAATGAGCTTTACACGCCGTTGCGTTTGCTCTTTTTCAAGCTGTTGGCCGTCAGTATCGCAGGTCTCGCTGTTCTGATTGTTGTCATTCATTTATTCAGTAAAGGTCTCGCCAAGCAGATCGACAAAGCCAATCAACTGTCCCTCTCTCTGTCCCAAGGTGACTTTACGGCCTCCATGGAGATTCAGACAGCCGATGAGATCGGACGAATGGGCGAACGCTTCAATACGATGACCGCCACGTTGCGCGAAACGCTGGAGCGCGTCAGCTACAGCTCTCAGCAAGTAGCTGCCACCTCCGAACAGCTGATGGCAAGCGCGGAGCAAACGAGCCATGCCACGGAGCAGATCGCACAGAGCGTTCAGGAAATCGCCTATGGCACCGAACAGCAGGTAGATGCGACAAATAAAGGCGGCGATGTCGTGACAGTGATCGCCAAGCTGATCGCGCAAATGGAAAAAGGAATTGAAGTCGTCAGCTCCTCCACCTCTGAAGCCAATCAACAAGCAGCGGCTGGGAACCAAATGGCGATCCAGACAGTAGCACAGATGAGTGCCATTCACTCGCAATTGGGACAAACGTCTGCGATGGTAAACACACTGGGGCAGCGATCCCAAGAGATTGGCGAAATGATTTCCTTGATCACCACCATTGCAGCCCAAACGAACCTGCTGGCTCTGAATGCCGCGATCGAGGCGGCTCGTGCCGGAGAGCAAGGAAGAGGCTTTGCTGTTGTAGCTGATGAAGTGAGGAAGCTGGCCGAGCAATCCAGTTCTGCTGCTGAGCAAGTGAGTCGGATCGTCGCCGACATCCAGCGAGATACCGAAGCAGCAATTGCCGGGATGAATCACAGCGAAACGATCTTGGGCGAAGGCATGAGCCTTGTACAATCGACGGGAACAGCTTTTGACCAGATTACCGGTTCTACCCGACAACTATTTACCCGCACCGATGAATTAAGCAGTGAAATGAAGCAAATTAGTGAGCAGATGGAGAGTATCATCACCGCTATCGATCACATTTCTGTCATTTCCGAACGTTCAGCCTCCAACTCTCAAAACGTAGCTGCTGCAGCCGAAGAACAAAACGCGTCTATGCAGGAAATTTCCGCTGCTGCGACCATGCTCGCCAAAATGGCGGAGGAAATGAACGACGCGATCCGTGTATTCAAGCTATCGTAAGGATACAAAAAAGCCGAGCGTTGTTATCCATCGCTCGGCTTTTTGCTGCTTGCTTATTCTTTTACCATTGCTTCGTATTTGTCAGCGTCCATCAGCTTTTCCAGTTCAGCTGCATCAGACAGCTCCACAGCGATCATCCATGCTTTTTCATAAGGCGAGGAGTTGACTAATTCTGGAGCATCTTCCAGCTCACCATTTACTTCTACTACTTTTCCGGTTACTGGAGCGTACAGCTCGGAAACCGTTTTTACGGATTCCACACTGCCAAATGGCTCATCTTGTTGGATTGTCGCGCCTACTTCTGGCAACTCGACGAACACGATGTCACCCAGCTCGGACTGAGCAAAAGCAGAAATTCCGATATAAGCCTTGTTTCCTTCTACACGTACCCACTCATGCTCTTCGCTGTAACGTAGATCTTTCGGGAATTCCATCGTTTACGTATCCTCCTATCAGGTACTGTCCATACCTCATACATATTTGACGAACATTCTAGGATTCCTCTTCGATCCCCAAAATTCTAAACAGACGTTTTTTTACCAGGTTCAAACCTTTCTCTCCCGCCTGGAAATGACGCAGCTGCAGATTCTCGTCAAACAAGTAAAAGGCTGGTACATACTCGTTCTGAAATGCATCGACGGTTTTCATCTCGTTATCGATGGCGATAGGATGAGTCAGGTTGTGTTCGACAATCGTTTGCTTGATGGTTTCCATGTCCATGTCCTGTTCGGAACGAGGCATGTGAATACCGATCACTTTCAATCCGTTTGCTGCATATTTGTCCCGCCATTCATTCACACTCGGCATGGACTCCTTACACATGTAGCAGCTGACGGACCAAAAATGGACCAATACCGGGCTACCAGCCAGATCTGCTTTTGTCACCTGACCATTTACCCATTCGGTAATCCCTGGGAAATCAGGCAATTCTTCGCGCAAACGCATACTCGAACACCCCTTTTCTTTTTCAAAAAACGTGGGAATTACATTCACTTCCTTTTTACACTCGGTCAGACTGTAGTGGAGGAGAGGAAAAAGGGGAAAACGCTCCAGCTTCATAGGAACACCTGCTGGGGGTCATCCCTGTCCGGCTCCATGCAAAAAACGAAACCGCGTCCAAAGTAGCCGTCTCGGGGTGCTTTTCAGAGGTGGACGCTTACAACCGTGTTTCGTTTTTTCCATTGCGCCTCGTCTGGTGTTCCTAAGATCTTCCGCTTATTTCCCCTTTTTCCTCGGCTAGCTTTGGCTCTCCCACGTGGCTTATTCTGAGACTTTCCAAGAAGTTTGGTTGAGACAAACCCTTCCTGGGATAATACCTACGAAGAACGACGGCTTGGTTCCCCTTATCAATTGCTCCCTTGACACGTCGAACCGACATAATTGACGCTCGTCTACACTTGATTCACTCATGTCCTTCGAAGCGTTACGATTGGAAAATTAAGCTTTTGCTCCCTCAAACATCATAATACCAGGTACCTAGAAACCATTTCAGCTCGCAGGAGAAGCAGGTTTCCAGGCGGAGCGACTCCGGAACCCATCTCAGCGGAACAACGAATTCACGGGATCCAGAAGCGGTACCTCTGTAATCCCTGCGGAGCGGCTACTAATTTACCGCTTCCCCGTCAATCGTTGTGGAGTGGACAGTGTTACCTTCTTCGTAGGGTGTAGGCCGGAGCGCAGATCGGAAACCTGCTTCTCCCAACCACCACAGCACACAAAAAAACTAATTAAATTCTGTTAAAAAAGGGCCTAACAAAAGTTAGACCCTCTTATTCCCTAGTGAAGCGAAATTATTTCGCAGTCAGTTGAGCTTGACCTGGGCGCCAGTTAGCTGGGCACAGACCACCGGATTGCAATGCTTGCAGTACGCGCAGAGTTTCGTCAGTGGAGCGTCCGATGTTCAGGTCGTTCACTACTTGATATTTCAAAACGCCTTCTGGATCGATGATGAACAGACCGCGGTAAGCTTGTCCGCCTTCTTCATCCAGTACGCCGTAATCGCGAGCAGTTGTTTTGTTGAAGTCAGCAGCCAGTGGGTAGTTCAGGCCACCCAGACCGTTTTGGTCGCGAGGAGTATTGATCCAAGCGCGGTGGGAGTGAACGGAGTCAGTGGATACACCCAGAATTTCTGCATCCAGATCAGTAAACTCTTCGATTGCATCGCTCAGAGCGATGATTTCAGTTGGGCAAACAAAAGTAAAGTCGAGTGGATAGAAGAACATTACCAACCATTTTCCACGGTAGTCGGACAGGGAAACCTTGCCGAAATCTTTACCATTGCCCAGTGCTGTTTCCAGTGTAAAGTCTGGAGCTTTGTTTCCTACTAGACGTTGAGCCATTATGTAAAACCTCCTTAGGAATGTGTTCTTGCCTGCCTGTCCAATGATAACAAACATCCTACTTTATAGTCAATACAATATAGGAATGATTTCAACCTGTTATTCTTTTTCAATTACACCCATTCATCCGTCCAATCACAACAGATAATAGATTATCCAGTTCTGCATAGTGCTATACGCGTTCCGTTTTGCGTGTAAGGATACCTGATTCGTAAATAGATTGTGCGGCTTGCCTGAGAACATCAGGAGTCTGTACGAGCGCGATGCGAACATAGCCCTCGCCTTCCTCTCCGAATGCACTGCCTGGAATGACGACTACACCCGCTTCATCTAGCAGGGCAAACGCGAATTCACGAGAGGTCCAGCCATCCGGTATCGGCGCCCAGACAAACATGGTCGCTTTTGGTGGTTCAATCTTCCAGCCAGCTTCAGCCAGAGCAGACAGTAGCACGTCCCGCCGCTCCTGATAAACAGGGCCTACCGCATTCGCTCCTCCGGACAGGCGATCCGCCCTCAATGCTTCGACCGCCATTTGCTGCACGGGCAAAAAGACTCCGTAATCCACATTGGATTTCACAACGGCAAGCGGCTTGATAATCTCGCTATTTCCTACGACATAGGCAATTCGGCAGCCCGCCATATTAAAGCTTTTCGAAAAGGAATTAAACTCGATTCCGACATCCTTTGCTCCTGGCGCCTGCAAGAAGCTCGGTGGCTGATAGCCGTCAAAAGCCATTTCCGAGTAAGCCAGATCGTGAACGACAATAATATCATGCCGTTTGGCAAACGCGACGACCTCTTCAAAAAAGGACAGCGTCGCTACTGCGGAGACGGGGTTGTTTGGATAGTTTAAGATCATAAATTTGGCTCGGTTCGCCACATCCTCAGGAATGGCTGTCAGGTCAGGGAGGAACCCATTTTCTTGACGAAGAGGCATCGCATAGGGAACAGCTCCTGCGAGATGGACACTACCGGCATAAATGGGGTAGCCAGGATCGGGCACCAGCACCAGATCTCCAGGATCTGTCCATGCCAAGGCAAAGTGAGCGAGGCCATCCTGCGAGCCCATTAAAGAATGGATCTCTGTGTCCGGAGTGAGCTCCACCTCGAAACGGAATTGGTACCATCGAGCGACCTCCTCGCGAAACGCTGCCGTTCCTTCACTTAAGGCATAACCAAACGCTCCCGGTTGCTGGATAGCTGCCACGAGCGTCTCCAACAGTCGCGCATCAGGCTGGTGGTCCGGGCTTCCGATACTCAAGTCGTAGACCACCCTCTTTTTAGCCACCTCGCGTTTGCGCGATGCCATCTCCGAAAATATAGCCGCGGACAGATGCTCCAGTCGTTTGGATGGCTGGCGCATGTTTATTTACCTCCCCAAGCTTTTTCTAGCTCATCTGCCTTGAAGCCCAAGGTCACTGTCTCGTTATTGATAATCAATGGTCGCTTGATCAGCTTGCCGTTGGACGCCAACAGATCGAGCATTTCCTCTTCAGACATGCTAGGTAGCTTGTCCTTAAGCCCCAGCTCTCGATACTGCACGCCGCTGACATTAAAAAACTTGCGCAGGTCAAGACCGCTTGCTTTCCAAATGCTGCGCAGCTCGTCCTTGGAAGGAGGCGCGTCAACAATCGGAATTTCCTCGAATCCTACCCCTTCGTCCTGGAGCCATTTTTTCGCTTTGCGGCACGTATCGCATTTGTTGTACAAATAAGCTTTGATCGCCATGTGGGTTCACCTCGGTTAATTGGTCTGCTGCTGGTATGTTTGTCTTAAGGCTAGGATACCATTGCGCGCGATGACTGTGCATCCTATCCATAACCCTGATTTTAAAAGGCCGCTGTCATCGGCATGCGTAGATGGCTCTGCTCCTGACTCAGCTGTCCTCGTACCATGAGTTTTCCCCCACCGTCATACAAGATGGGAGTAAAAACTCGATCTGCAAACTGATCAGGACAAAAATGCGAGGTAACTCGGGAAAACGGCTCAGGTATTTCTGTGCACAATTCGGTCCAGGACGGCAACTGTTTCCCGATGATATCGTACAGGTGCAAGGTCTGCTCTTTCACGGCAAATACGATGATCGCCTGTAATCGCTCGGAATAATGGACGTAGCTTTGGAAGTCAGGACTGTACATATGGAGGAAAAAGGACGATTCGTAGCCGACTGGGGCAAACGTCTGAGAAATAGGCTGGTGGTCAACAAAGCACTCTCTCACCAACCGAACATCCTGCTCCTGCTGAAAATCGATCTGGCGAAGCTGCGCTTCTGGGTCACCGTCGTGCGAATACTCCGCTACAAATGCATACTGCGGCACCACCTGAAACCCAAACGGTGTGTACAGCTCTGGTGAATCCGTAAACAGCCAAGACGTTTGGAAGCTCTGATCCACGTCCACGAGCATCTGTTCACAGAGCTGACGCATGAGGCCTCGCTTCCGATAATCCGGGTGGGTCATGACAGACTGGATCCCAGCCGCTTTTACTCCCTGACCACCTAGCTGCAGCTCGAGCGTAAAACAGGAGGCGTTTGCTACGGCCCTCGTACCGTCAAAGAACGTATAGGGGCAATAGGTAGGATCCCAAAAACCTCTGGCATAAAAGTCCTTCAGTACTTCAACCGGAATGTCAAACACGCGTTCAAACAGCGGATACAACGTCTCTCGACTGTCCATCTCCGAAGCATAGTGGCTTGCAAAAGTTAATCCTTTCATAAGTCCTCCTGTCCAAATTCAGCTATTTACTCTGGTAAGAGCGCGAATATGGCTTTAAATAGATAGATCATACCCACAATTCCGACAAAATCAAAGAGATGATATTTCAATGATTTGATCGGAGCACTCGGCCCTGTTCCTTCTATAAATAAAAGAAGGTAAAAAAATGACAGCCATCACGAAATCAATGGCTGCCGTTTCTTCGCTGATCGTGTAGAAGTCTATCTGCCTTCCATTACTGCTTTTCCTGTTCCACTGCTTCTGCTCCGGGATTCACTTGCCAGGTCTGCGCCAATGGTGAAAAAGGCACACCCAGTTGCGAACATTCCTGCGCTTCAGCTGCCTCAGCAAGCGTCCCTGTCAAAGGCTCCGTATATTCGATATGCTCGTCCCTCACTGCACATCTCTCCTCCCTGACGTTTTGTTTCAGTGTGAGGAGTTTGCGTTTCTTTATGCAGAAGATGAGGTTGTAATCTCTACCTGGTAACCAGCGTGTTTTCGCGTCTGGAATACTCCGTTGTCAAAGATTAAATACTGCGCCTTGACCCCGATCAAGCGACCCCCGAGCTTTTCCTCTTTGTCCAGCGACTTGGAGTTGATTTTGTCCAAGGACTCCAGAATCGGATACGTGATATCTACCCATTCGTCGTCCCGATATTGGAATGGCTTGAACTCATCCGGGAAATGGCCGTATACTTCGTCGCGCATCGCGAGCAAATCGATTTCCTTTACATCGCCCTTGAGCATTTTGCGCCAGTTGGTCTTGTCAGGCAAAAATTGGCTAAGATGAAACTCCAGTTCACCAGCCATGCGTCGCGTCGGCACCTCAGCGATCGGGATGGCCCTGATCGCGCCTTGGTCTACCCAACGTTTCAACTGATTGTGCTTGCGCGTCAATCCTACCTTCATATCACTGGAAACGGCCAGATAGACAAAATGGGGAATCATGCAATACTTTTCGCCAAAGCTCTCATCTCGGCACGTTCCCAAGTCAAAATGACACTCGTGCGGCTTGACGATGCAGAGGTCATTTTCCGGCAGTTTGGTGAAACAGGGATAGCAGTACCCGCTGTTAAAGGTCTTGTTCGTTTTTCGACCACAAGCGATGCAGTTCTTTTCCCCTAAAAAAGTAATCGTCAATTCGCTTCCCAGCCATTCGTTCAATGGCATGCGATCCTCGCCGATTTGTAAGTAATAGTCAACGGGCTTGTCCTTCCCGTGATATTCGTGGGTGAGTCCATGTAAAATACCGCGGAGTTCCACTGAATTCTCTCCTCTCCTATGTACGGTCTATTTATTCTAACATATCCCTATCCTAAGCTGACCGCTGTTTTCTTTTGGCAGCATGTTTTCCCTAAAGGGGGTGAACCTATAGCCATACGAAAACGAAGGGGGCAATCGTCATGCGCCGTGGCGCGTTATACGTCTGTCTCATAGCCTGCCTTCTCAGCTGGGACATCCTGCCTGCTTGGGCGAGCTCTCCTACCCCGTTATACGAACCGATCCACCGGATAGACACGCAGAAAAAAGTCGTTGCGCTTACGTTTGATGACGGCCCAGATGCAAAGTACACACCGAAAATTCTGGAAGTGCTGCATCGAAACAAAGTACTCGCCACCTTTTTTGTGCTCGGCTCCCAGGTGGACAAGCACCCTCGCGTCATGCAATGGATTTACAAGGCAGGACATGAGATTGGCAATCACGGCTATCACCACTATGACATGAACAAGCTGACCGAGCATGAGGTCTACGATGACATCAAGCAAGGTGAGCGCTCGATCCTGAAAACCACCGGGATACTCGCACAGTATTACCGTCCACCAGGAGGAGTCATGACGCATGATGTCATGAATGCCGTGCAATCCAGCGGCTATGACATCATCCATTGGTCGGTTGACCCCAGAGACTGGTCACTCGCACGTACGGCTTCTGTCATCGCCAAAAGCGTGAAAAGCAACGTTTCCTCAGGAGATATCATCCTCTTCCATGACGGTGGTCTGAATCAACGGCAGACCGTCGCTGCCCTGCAGGAGCTCATCACGGATTTGCGTTCTCAAGGCTACCGATTTGTCACCGTCAGTCAGCTACTGGACGCAGCCAAGTGAGGCTAAAAAGCACCAGCACGCGTCGCTTGCCGCGAAGCGTCTGGTGCTTTTTTTAAGCGCTTATCGATTCGGCTCTGAATCCCAGTCCTCGAGAGAATCCGTTCCTTTGAAGGCTTTTTTCCCTCGAATGTAATAGACATCTTC
The DNA here is from genome assembly GCF_001420695.1 of Brevibacillus choshinensis. Lineage (NCBI taxonomy): Bacteria > Bacillati > Bacillota > Bacilli > Caryophanales > Paenibacillaceae > Brevibacillus > Brevibacillus choshinensis. The sequence goes on from NZ_LJJB01000010.1 coordinate 878,098, forward strand.
ATCTGGATAGTACGCGACATCCCCTTCGACCTTCATACCCACATCCAAAATCTCCAGAACGTCTGTCCCTGTATTGATGAACTGATGTGCGATATTCTTTCCCGCTGGCTTAGCGACGAAGCTGCCTTTTGTAACGTGATATTCCTCGCCGTTCAGTCTGAGTGTGCCTGTCCCAGCTAAAATGAAGAAGAACTCCTCTTGCAGCGAGTGGCTATGATACTTGACGCTTTTTGCGCCTGGCTGAACTTTGTCGATATTGGCGTAGAGCTTTTCACTACCAGCGGCTGCCCCCAAAAAAAGAGTAGTCATTTTGCCCCAATCATCAGCTTCCACAAATTCAGTTGGAATCGATGAAAGCGTGAGCGGTTTTGTCATTTTACCAGCACCCTTCCCAGGAATGAACGAAGTCGTTCGTTTTGTGTATTTTCAAATAGCTCCTGTGGCTTTCCTTCTTCCATAATGATGCCTTGATCCATAAAGATGACGCGATCGCCCACTTCACGCGCAAAGCCCATCTCGTGAGTAACGACAATCATCGTCATGCCTTCCTTGGCGAGATCCTTCATAACAGCCAGCACTTCTCCCACCAGTTCAGGATCGAGCGCAGAGGTTGGCTCGTCGAACAACATGACTTTTGGATTCATCGCCAGCGCCCGAGCGATCGCCACCCGTTGCATTTGCCCACCAGACAGACGATCCGGATAGACATCCGCCTTGTCCTGGAGGCCTACTTTCTTCAACAGCTCCAGGCCTTGCTTGCGCGCTTGCTCCTGGGAAATTTTTCGTACTTTCACTGGAGCCAGCATGACGTTTTCCAACACCGTTTTGTGCGGAAACAGGTTGAATCGTTGAAAGACCATGCCTACGTCTTCCCGAACTTTGTTGATATCGACCTTGGGATCCGACAAGTCGTGCCCATTGATGACAATTCTCCCACTCGTCGATTCTTCCAGTTGGTTGAGACAGCGCAAGAATGTGCTTTTTCCCGATCCAGATGGCCCAATGACACAGACCACTTCCCGCTCGGCCACCTGTGTCGTAATGCCTTTCAGGACCTGTAATTGCCCGTAGTTTTTTTTCAAATCGGATACTTGAATAATCATGTTCGGCACCCCCTATATCCGTCTATACGGTTTCGTCTGTGCTTATAGTTTACATGAATAGTGGAAAAATTGCATGAATTTTGAACGTGTGTTCGTGTAGAGAAGAAAAAGGCCGGAACAATGAACCTCATTGCCCAGCCTCTCTTCTTTCGGGTTTTTTCGTTTCAATCAGCCTTTGGATGTTCCGAGATCGCAGAATCCTTTCGTGCAAGTACAGGAACCGCAGGAAGAAATCGTCGGAGGTGTCATCCGTTTCGCTTTATCCTTGCGAGACAAATAGTGAATCAGTCGTGCAGAATTGAGTACGACCAGCACAGATGTCGCATTGTGCACAAAGGCCCCGCCGACCGGACCAAGTATTCCTGCCATCGCTAGGATGATTGCCCCAGCATTAATCGCGCTGGATATAATCAGGTTTTGCCGAATCACGTGCAAGGCCTTGCGTCCGAGCTTCACAGCATCTGCCACTTTGGAAATGTCGTCGGTCATGATGACGATGTCAGCCGCTTCAGCAGCAATCTGCGTACCGCCCGCCCCCATAGCAATCCCCACATGTGCGGAGGTAAGTGCCGGAGCATCGTTAATGCCATCCCCAACCATCCCGACGACCAGACCGCGATCCCGATACTCTTCGACTCGCTGGTATTTGGCTTCCGGAAACTGTTCTGCAAAGACCGTGGTCACACCAGCCTGACGAGCGATTTGACCAGCAGCTCCTTTGTTGTCTCCTGTCAGCATGGCGATTTCACCTACGCCATACAGACGCAGACGCCCAACCGTATCACGCGATTCCATCCGCACACGGTCTGCCAGTGACACCATGCCGATCAGCCGACCTTCGCTTGCAACAAAGACTGCGGTCTGCCCTGCTTTTTCCTGCTCTTCCTGGAGAGGACGCAGCTCGTCTGTGGAGATTCCCATGTCAGCGAAAAAGCGACGATTCCCTACAAGTACTTCACGTCCTTCTACCCGTCCAGAAACGCCATTACCCGGATGGACCAGGAACGATTCTACCACAGGCAGTTCAAGACGTTGCTGCTCACCCGCTGTGACGATGGCCTGTGCCAGCGGATGCTCCGAGTGACGCTCAAGTGCAGCTGCCAGACGCAGTACATCTTCCTGCTTCTGATTGTGTAATCGTGCGACACCGGTCACTTGCAGCTTGCCTTCCGTGAGTGTTCCTGTCTTATCAAACAACAAGGCATTGACTAAACCGATTTGTTCCAGTGCTACACCGCTTTTAATCAAAATACCGTGCTTGGCTGCGCTACCGATCCCTGCCATGATGGCGGTCGGTGTAGCGAGCACCAGTGCACACGGACAAAAGACAATGAGAATGGTGACGGCACGCACCAGATCGCCGGTAAACAGGTACATCAGAACTGCGAGGGTGAGACTGCTCGGTACAATCCACGCCGCCCATTTATCCAGCAGACGCTGGACAGGTGCCTTGCGCTCCATCGCTTCTGCCACCAGACGAGTCACCTTGGCAAATGTCGTTTCTTCACCTACTCGCTGGGCTACCACTTCGATCGAACCATTTGTATTGATCGTTCCCATGAAGACTTCGTCACCTGAGCGTTTTTCCACAGGCAGTGACTCACCTGTCAGAGCCGCCTGATTCACTGCAGCCTGCCCATTCTCTACCTTTCCATCTACAGGAACCTTCTCTCCTGGCTTCACTAAAATCAAGTCTCCACGTACGACTTCTGCTAGGGCGACCTCCACCCATTCCTCCTGGCGTTTGACTCGAGCTGTCTGTGGAGCCATTTGCACCATTTCCTCCAAGGCTGATGCTGCCCGCGCAACCGTCCGATTTTCCAACCACATGCCGAGCATCATGATCAGCGCTACTTCACCGGCAGCAAAAATTTCACCGATAGAGACTGCAGCCACGATCGCAATGGTCACCAGAACATCACTATTGATCGTCTTTTCTAGGAACAGCTCCTTGAGTGCCGTCCATGCGATCGGTACTCCGCATAAGAATACGGCGATCCAAGAAGGATCTAGCCCTCCAATCTCTCCGTATAGCCAGCTGACCAGTAATCCTGCACCCGATACGATCATTGCTGCTTTTTGCATCATGCTTTCCATCTCCCTTTTTTCTATAGATATTGGTTACTATCAAGCATTCTTAGTTGAGAAAGAGAATCAGACTTATTTCCCCCGTAAAAACAGTGGAAGCTGCTGCCCGAAGGCAACAGCATCCTAATTGATAATGATTATTCCTATCTTTACCTAGGCGAATTTTTTTGCGCAAAGGAAATAATTTTATAATCATTCTAATTTGATATTCACTTTTCGTCAATCCCTTTTTTTCCATCGCCGGTCCCATGCGTAACTCTGCCTCTCCCTGCTCATGCTATAGAATGAGGTGGTTTTCATGCATCGAAAAAAATGGATCGCACTACTTATCGTTTTGGTAGTTTTTTTCGCGGGACTCTTCGTTGAACTCATTACCGGAACTTATGACGAGCTCGCAGATAATCCAGGCTTCTCCTGGGATGAGAATGTCGTATCTGGCTCCGGCTCAGGCAAGATCGTCCAGCTCTTTGTCACGGGCGTCATCTCCGGCGAGCAAAATACCACAGGCGTACCATCCATGAGTCAGCTTCTCGCGGAGCAGCTACGGCGCGTGGAAGAGGATACGACTGTCAAAGCTTTGGTTCTGCGAATTGACAGCCCAGGTGGGGAAGTCGTTGCCACAGACGAGCTACATACCCGACTCTCACGCCTCAAGCAAGTGCGCCATATCCCCATCGTAATAAGCATGGGATCGACCGCCGCTTCGGGTGGATATTATTTGGCTACTACCGGCGACGCTATTTTCGCCAATCCCAACACTTTGACCGGCAGTCTCGGTGTCATCTTCAATCTATTCAACTACAGCGACGCAGCGAATAAATTGGGGGTCCATCAGTTTGCCATCAAGAGCGGCCGATTTAAAGATATTGGCAGTCCTTCACGCCCACTGACAGATCCAGAGCGTAAAATCTTTCAGACGCTCGTCAATGAGAGCTACAACAAGTTTGTCGATGTGATTGTCAAAGGCCGCAACCTCTCTCGTCAACGAGTGCTTGAGATCGCAGATGGACGAGTCTACTCCGGTGAGCAAGCCAAACGTCTTGGTCTCATCGATCAATTCGGTGATCTGGACGATGCGACCCGTTATGCCCTCTCCCTCTCCGGGGTATCAGAAGCTTTGGTCGTCCGCTATACCGATCAGATCTCGCTCAGTAAATTGTTGTTCAGCATGAAGCAGCACTGGTCGAATCCCGATCCACTGGGACTCTCACGTGTTTTGGAGCGGCAGAGCTCCCCAAAATTGCTGTATCAGTTCATGCCATAAAAATAGCAGGAGGTATCCGCATGGACGAAGTTACGTATCACAATCCATCTCAACAGCTGCAACCGATTCCTGAGACTCAGCCCGTCCATCACTACGCCGGTTTTTGGATTCGGGTGGCCGCCACGATGCTGGACTCTCTGTTTCTCATCGGTATCAACATGCTGATCTTCAACCCGTTACGTCGGGCTTGGGGCCTAACAGATGCGTTCTTTTCGTTCATCGATCTGATCGAGATCGTCTTCGACCTGCTATACCTCATCTTGCTGACCTGGTGGACGGGGCAGACTCTGGGCAAAATGATCTTGGGCATCCGTGTCATCAACGCACGCCAGTCCCGAGGAAATTTGACTGCTGGGCAAGTCTTTCTGCGCGAGGTCATCGGTAAATTCCTCTCCTCCCTCCCTTTCTCCCTCGGGTATATGTGGGTCGGCTGGAATCGGCGCAAACAAGGCTGGCACGATCTTCTCGCCAAAACGTACGTCATTTACGAGCGACGTGTCTGACGAAAGTCGCACGACATTATTCGCGAAAAACCCCGCTTGATAGGCGGGGGCTATTTTTGTCGGAAATAGATTTACTGCCTTGTCCCTATTGTGAGAAAACTGCATGACCGCTACAATTACCTCCATGGCAATGCCAAATCGAGGAGGTAGATTTATGCGTAAGAAGAGTATATCCAGCATCCTCGCCGTGAGCCTTTCATTCGCTCTGTTCGGCCATATGTTACCTGCCCATGCAGCGACAGCTTCCCTTGTCACAACCAAGCAGGCTGCAGCTACCAGCGCCATCTCGGTGTACGGTATCCAATTGGGGATGAGCACCTCTCAGGTCGAGCAAGTATTGGGCAAGCCCGCACGCAAAGACCCGAGCACAACCGGAGTCGAATGGTGGATTTACAATAAAGACCTCACCAATTACATACAAGTCGGGATTCAAAATGCCAAAGTGGTCACCTTGTTTACGAATGGGGCCAAGTTTAATCTCAAAGGAATTGGCTTCGGAGCTACTACTGCCGCCCTACAAAAAGCGTGGGGTGCTCCACAAAGCACACTTGGAATCACGTCCACTTTTAAGATTAATAACAACACGATCAACCATCCTACGTATTTGCTGAACAATCAGACGGTAACGTTTTCCATCGACCAGCTGGGGGGCAATAAAGTCGCGGGTGTACGCATTTCTACCCCGGACCATTTCTCTACCATTGCTATCGGATTGATGTATCCGATCTCTTATAGCAAGCTGCCTGCCAAGCCAGTATTGACAGACGCGCAGATCAAGCAAGCTGCACTCGCTTACGAAAAAGAGAATTTTGACTTGCTCAACGTCGCCCGTACCCGTGCCAATCTCCCTGTACTCACCTGGGATAATCAAGTGGCTGCAGTCGCTCGTGCACACAGTCAGGATATGGCCTTAAACAACTATTTCAACCATGTGTCTCCGACGACAGGCAGCCCATTTGATCGTTTGCAGCACGCCGGTATCCTGTTTGGTTACGCAGGTGAGAACATTGCCTACGGCCAGCTGGACGGAATTGAAGTCCACATGGGCTGGATGAACTCTGCCGGCCACCGCCAAAATCTGCTCAATCCTAACTTCAAGCAGATCGGCGTAGGCATCTCGTACAAGGATGGCCGTCCGTTCTACACGCAAAATTTTGTAGCCAAATCTAAATAATCGTGGATTACTAAAAAAGACTCTCCTTTTATGAGGAGAGTCTTTTTCAACCTTCTTTTCTTGTTCTATTGCACCGTTACTTTAGAGGCAGCAGGAGCGGGCGGCGTCGGGCTGTCATCGGAAAAGAACGGAATAATCACCAGACTGATCACGAAAAACAAGATCCAGACGATTCCCCGCTTGAAAATACACGGAGTAAGCATCGGGTCAACCCCTTCCAAGCGTATCTTACCTTACTATATTTACGCTTCCCTCCCCTGCGCCCGTTTATTCTTTCTTCCTTTTTTTATTGCTATTTTTTTATTTTCTGGAAAGGAAAAAGGTGCCTTCCCGTTGCCGAGACAGACACCTGCTATAGGTTGTTACGATTAGCCTTGCTTTTGCATCGGTACCGGGACATGCTCGGAGTGCGGAGTTCCACGTCGGGCAGCTAGACAAGCAGCGGCAAAAACGAGCAGGAACGCACCCATGAGCCAGAAAATGGTCCATGGCTCCCAAACTTCCATCAATACACCATTTACGTTTGGAGCCAAAATACTGGCGATTCCAAAATTTATACCCGCGATGATCCCGGCAGTCGGTACCATCGAAGCAGGCAAAATATCTGCGGCAAACGCAAGCCCCAGTGAATAAAACGAGCCAACCGCCGCTCCTGCAATGGCGAGCAATAGCATCATCAGCCAGACGTTTTCCCCCGAGAGAGGGAAGAGGAAAAAGGCAATGCCTCCGATCAAGGCACAAGCTGTCATGACCTGCTTGCGTCCAATCTTGTCGCTCAACGAGCCAAGTGGCATTTGCAGAATGATGCTCCCAACCACAAAGGATGGCAAGATAACGGAAACCCATTCAATCGAAAGTCCTGTACGTAAAGCGTAGACCGGAAAGCTCCCGTTTAACGAAGTCTCCATGAACCCGTACAAAAACGATGGAATCAGTGCCAACCAACCAAGGCGTAGCACGACAGCATATTTGTTTTGCTTCTTTTCCGTCTGAACGATTGCATCCGGGAACTCATTTTTCATGCGACCGAGCAAAACAAAAGCGACGGCATACAAGACAATCAGCGTTCCAAATGGCACCCACAATCCGAATGGCAGCAGGTTCAAGCCCAGAGGTCCTGCACTAAAGCCCACGCCATAGGCCAGCCCATAGATGGAAAGATCTCGCCCGCGATTTTGCGGTGCTGCAATCTTGGTCACCCACATCTGACTGGAATAATGCAGACCCGAATCGCCAATTCCCATCAAAAGCCGCAGAACAAACCAGACGGCCAAATGTGAAAACATGGGAATCAACGCAGTCGCTGCAGTCACAAGCATCAGCCCAAAAATAATGGTCGTGCGATAGCCAAATCTCCTGAGCGGAATTTCGAGAAACGGCGAGATCAGCACCATGCCGATGTACAACGCGGCTGCATTCAGTCCGTTCGTCATCGAGGAGACGCCTTGTTTTTCAAGCAAAACCGCCAATAGAGGGATGCTCAGCCCCTGGCTAAGTCCGGCGATTGCTACTACTAAAATCAACACCCAAAAGGTGTAACGCGAGGCTGCCATCGGTGTTGATCTCCTTTCTCCCTATTTTCGTTCCAACATCTCTACCCGTTTATTGTAACGGATACATTTCCCTGCTGGAGTTGGTACATTTTTTGATACAACCCATCCTGTTCCATCAATTCCTCATGGGTTCCCCGTTCCACGACTTCCCCACGGGACAACACCAGTATTTGATCAGCGTGCTGGATGGTCGACAAACGATGGGCAATGATAAAGGTCGTGCGTCCGCGAGACAAGACATGCAAGGCTTCCTGAATCGCCGACTCGGTCTCGCTATCGATACTCGCGGTTGCCTCATCCAGGATGAGAATAGCCGGATTTGCTGCCAAGGCCCGTGCAAACGAAATCAGTTGGCGTTGACCAGCCGACAAGGTCATGCCCCGTTCCACAACTGGCTCCTCATATCCACCAGGAAGCTGTCGGATGAATTCATCTGCGCGTACCGCCTCTGCCGCACGTCGAACGACATCGTCTGTGACGCTTTCATTGTACATACGGATATTGAAGCCGATGCTGCCCGTAAACAAAAACGGATCTTGCAGGACCAATCCCACATGGCGACGCAGTGCCTGTGTATCGATGCTGTTCATGTCCGTCCCGTCGATCAGGATTTTTCCATCGGTCACCGGATAAAATCCGAGCAGCAGGTTCATCAAGGAGCTTTTCCCAGACCCCGTATGCCCGACCAAAGCGATCGTCTGACCTGGCTTCGCCGTGAACGAGACATTTTTCAACACATACTCATCGCCCGTATAGGCAAACGAAACATTTTCGAAGACCACTTCTCCCTGTGGCCGCTCGATCTCCTGATCTGTGATACCTTTTGGCGCTTCCTGATCGGTATCGAGGATGTCAAACACGCGCTTTGCCGAAATCGTAGCCTGCTGGAGCTGCGAAAGTCGATTCATGATCATATTGATTGGCTCAAAGAAACGACCCATATAGTCGACAAAGGCAAACAACGCACCAAAGGATATGGCGCTGTGAAAAGAAGTGGAGCCGTAGTACCAGACGATGAAGGTCAACACCACTTTCCAGATCAAGTCTACAGCCGGTCTCAGCAAGAGCGATTCCAGATTGTTTTCCTTCAGCTTGACCCTGAAGTATTCCTCGTTCACCTGCGCAAACTCTTCCTGAACCCCTTTTTCACGACGAAACGCTTGAACAATCGCCATATTCTGGATCATCTCGTTAATCGTCGCATTCATGTCGCTCAAGCGGGAACGAATGATGGCGTAGTAGCGTGAGCTGTACTTTTGATAGACCACAACGAGCACCACCAGCACAGGAACCGTCAAAAAGCAGATCAATGCCAGCTCAGGTTGGAGGATATACAATGCAATGAGAATCCCAATCAAGTATATGCCGTTTTGCACAAACGTCGCCAGCACACTGACATACAGCTCGCGTATCGCTTCCGTATCATTACTAACCCGAGAGACGAGTGAGCCAACTGGCGTTTTGTCAAAGAATGAGACGGGAAGCTTTTGCAAATGAATGAACAGCTTCATCCGCATCTGCTGAATGATTCGCTGTGCGATCGTCTGCAGCCACAGAATTTGAACGTAGTTAAAGCCGGCGGACAGCAAGATCAGCACCGCGTAACCAACGGACAACCAGATAATCGGCAGGATTTCGCCTTGATACATCGCTTTTACTTCTACAGCGGTCAGGCGTATACCTGTCAACCCCGGATTAGTTGCAGTACTTTCCGCTCCCTTACCTGTGACCACTTCTACCCGCTCACGGCCATTCTCAAGGGGTAGTGGTGTAATCCGTTTTTCCTCGTTTTGATTGACGTTCCCATTTACGAGATAATACGTCGTTCCTTCCGCCAGAATGCTCACCTGTTTGGCCTCGGTGCTCTGCGGAGCTACACCTGCTTCTTCGAGCACATCCTGACGAACATAAAACTTTCCGTTCAACTCCACGGCCGAATTCGCTACCGCCTGTGGTCGCTCATTATATTCAAACCATGGCTTTTGAATCGCGAGAATGTGATTGTCGATCATCACCTTCGCCAAGAACGGTCCCGCCAGCTCTGCACTCGTACCGAGCAAGAGCAAAATCAGCGCTCCCACTATCTGTTTCTGGAACGGTCTGGCGTAATTGGTCAGACGTTTCCATACGTTTTGCCCGCTCATGAAACGCTCTCCTTCCTGTCCCTAACCAGCGACATCCTGCTCCATCTGCTGACGCCTGAACTGTTCGGCATACCAGCCATTTTGTCGCATCAGCTCATCATGTGTGCCACGTTCCACAATCTGTCCCTCATCTAATACGAGTATCAGTTGGGCATGCTGCACGGCAGACAATCGATGCGCCGTAATAATCGTCGTTTTACCCGTTCTCTCCTTTCGTAAGTGGCGCACGATGCTTTCCTCGGTTCGAGCATCTACAGCAGACAGAGAATCGTCCAAAATCAAAATATCTGCATCCATCAACAAGGCACGGGCGATGGAAATACGTTGCTTTTGTCCTCCGGAGAGTGTGACACCTTTCTCCCCTACCATGGTTTGCACGCCTTCTCTGAACTGTAAAAGGTCACTTCCCATTTCAGCCAGCTCCAAGGCATGCAGCACTTCCTCTGCAGAAGCTCCCGGTTTCCCGAATGTCACATTGGCCTCGATGCTCCGTGAGAAGAGCAGATGCTCCTGAGGGACGTAGCCGATCTTTTCGCGCAAAGCAAAGAGCGACAGCGATTCGATCGGTACACCACCGACGAATAGCGAGCTTTCATTCATTTGGTATTGATGAAGCAAGGAACGGCAAAGGGTCGACTTTCCACTCCCTGTGCGCCCAACGATTCCCAGCGTTTCGCCCTCTCCCAGCGTAAAGGTGATATCACGCAAGGCAGGCTTTTCTGTGCCTGGATAAGTAAAAGTAAAATGACGAGCTTCTACCGTATTGGAAGCGACGGCAGACACGGGATGCTCCTGTTCTGCTACATCCGGCTCCTCTACTAACAGTTCCGAGAGGCGTTTATGCGAAGCTCCACCGCGCTGCAATACGTTGACCAGCCACCCAAATGCGAACATCGGCCAGATCAACAGCCCCAGATAAAGGTTAAACGCAACCAATTCCCCCAAAGAAATGACGCTCGTAAAGACGAGATACGTCCCATATCCCAATCCGATCAAAAAGCTGAAGCCGATAATAATGGCAATCGTCGGCTCAAACAAGGCGTCGATACGAGACACACTCACGTTTCGTTCGAGCGTCTTTTCACTCACGCGTCGATAAGCCTCCACATCCGCTTTTTCCTGAACAAAAGCACGCAGTACCCGAACCCCTGAAACGGATTGCTGGACATGGTCGTTCATTTCACCGAATGCTTCCTGCGCCAAGTAAAAGCGCTCATGCAGCAGCCTTCCATAATACGCCGTCGACCAAGCCAAAAAAGGCATGGGAATCAAGGCGGCCAGTGTCAGCTTCCAGTCGATTGACGTCAGCATGACGATCAAGGTCAGCAGCGTCATGAACAAGGCATCCACCAGTGTCAGCACACCCGTGCTCGCCGTTTGTTCAATGGCAGGTATATCGTTGGTAGCCACAGCCATCAGATCTCCGCTGCGCTTGCGATGATAAAAGGAAGGCGACATGCGAGTCAGGTGGGAAAAAAGCCGCTCCCGCAACGTTTTCTCCAAAATCAACGCTCCTCCATTCAAGAGGTAACGCCACATATATCGCATGCCGTACAAGACCAGGCCAAGTGATAGTAAAATCAGGACGGTTTTCATCAGCTCCGCTGTCGTCAACGAACTGTTGCGGATGGAATCGACTATATCTCCAATCAGACGCGGCGGCCATAATACAAGGACATCGATGAGGAACAAAAAGGTAATGCCGATCGAATATCGCTTCCAATGAGCTTTGAAAAACCAGGACAATTGCCGTAATGTGTGCAAACCATTCACCTCTTCTCGCTAAACCATTTCACCAAAAAAGGGGGCTGCTCAAGCAACCCCCTTTTCACTTTCTCCATCGTAATTTACTGAATTTTCCTTGTCAATCTACCGTTTTTTACTGTTCCGCGCCTCTTCCCATTCTGAGCGAAGAAGGCTGTAGACTGCGTGGTCGACAAAGTGATCGTACAGAAATTCGTTTCTCCGTAGAATGCCCTCCTGTTGGAACCCGAGTCGCTCAGGTATCGATCTGCTCTTGTAGTTTTCGGTCGCCGCTTGGATCGTCACTTTTTCCAAATCCCACGAACCGAAAATTAGCCGATCGACATAGGTAGCCACTGCCGCTGTCATTAATCCCTTGCCTTGGAATTGAGCCCCTAGCCAGTACCCGATGGATGTCTTCTTGTTGATCCAGTCAATATTGTGAACGCCCAAAGTCCCTGCCAAACGCCCGTTGTACCAGATGCCGTAGTGCGTACCTTGATTGTTGTTGTGCTGATTGATCGTCATGTTGATGAACTGCGCTGTATCCTCAACCTGTCTCGTATAGTCCAGCCAAGGCAGCCATTCCTTTAAATAGGAGCGATTCGAATCTGTCAGCCAATACATTTCCCCTGCATCACCTGGCTCCAATTGTTTGAGGAAAGAATTTTCCGTCATCAGTATCCGTCTCACGAGCTACCCCTCCATGGCTTCTCTCTGTAATTTTTCGGTTCCATCATCTTCGTTCTTACGCTCGATTATGGAACAGGGGAATTGGTTTGGCAAGATCGTGCGAATATTCATTAGACACCAAATAAAAGAAAAAGCTGACAAAGAGGTCAGCTTCTTACGCTTCTTGTTCTTCGCTCCCTTGAGGCTCCGGAACTTCACTTCCGTTGATGAATACATGGGGGACAATGGTGGCTCTCAAGGAAGCTGCGACCGGACAATATTGCTCACTTTCCAGCTTGACTGCCTGCCAGATGCGGGAAGAGGCTACCCCCCCACTCACATGAAAAGTCAGGTGAATTTCTGAGATGGCATGTGGAACAGCCTCATCGCGAATCCCGTCTGCGACGATCTCAATTCCTTCCGGCGACTGTCTCATCTTTTCCAGCAGTTTGGTTACGCCGATCCCCATGCAGCCAACCAGGCCGACCAAGATCAGCTCCAATGGGCTATTGCCCGCACCCTCTCCCCCTAATGCCACGCTTGAATCCATCAAGACGGGATATCCGCTCGGTCCCTCAGCCTGGAATTGGAGCTTGCCTTGCCACTGTGCGCGTACACTCATTTGTTTCTTTGCAGTCGCTGTCATTTGCCTCTACCCCTTTTGGTTTATTGGTTAACATCCCACTCCTGTACATCATAGGTGGTCCCGAAAAGTCGCGGTTCTCCTTTCAAGACGCGCTTGTTTACAGCTACCAATGCCGGATTGTAATACAGTGTTAGTAATGGCAGATCCTTTTGTACCTGCGCTTGGACCTGATCATAAATGTCTTTTCTGCGTTTCTCGTCCGCCTCCGCTTTTCCTTGTTCAAGCAGTTCGTCTACCTTCGGGTTGGAGTATGCGGATGAATTGCTAAGACCCTCGCTGTGATAGTACGCAGACGAGTCCGGGTCAATGTTCATGTACAAACCGCTCAATGCCAGATCGAACTCATGTTTGCGTAGCTTTTGGCTGACCGTCGCGAAATCGAATTTGGTAATTTTAGCTTTGATGCCGACGGTTATTAAATTTTCTGCGATGATTTGTGCGGATTGCTCCCGAATCTGATTTCCCGTCGGTACGATGAAATCGAGCTCCCTGTTGCTATCCCACCCTGCCTCTTGCAACAAGCTCTTTGCTTTTTCAGGATCAAACGCAATAGGCGAAAGGCTCTTATTTTGATACGCACTGAGGGACGGGTACAGACCATCAAAAATTTCAGCATCGCCTTTCATTAAGTTATCAACGATTAGCTGACGATTAACGGCATGTGCGATAGCCTGACGAACTCTCACATCGTTTATGGTAACGGTATTCAACATCATCGCTTGAATCCCTATCTGCGGCTCCAACTTTGTCCGCAAGCTCTCGTTTTTCCGAATCAAGTCGTAGTCCTGATCGGGGAGATTACCGATGCCTAGACCGTAGTTCATATCGATTTCCCCGCTCTGCAGCTGGGCTACCAGATTGGTACTCGGCATGATTTTCACGAAGATTTTATCCAGCTTCGGTGCGCCACGGTAGTACTCTTTATTGGCAGCAAACTCCACGTACTGGTCTTTTTCGTATTTCACAAAGGTAAATGCACCATTCGTCACGTTTGGCTTTTGCATGAAAGGATGCTTTGCCAGATCCTCTGGCTTCACATCTTTGAATACGTGCTTGGGCAACGGCTTGAATTTCATACCGAACTGCTCCTTGATCATGTTTGGATCTGTCGGGCTCTTCGCTCGGAGCTCAAAGGTTTGGGTATCGATGACCTTTAGGCCCTGTATATCCGTTTGTCCTTCGGGAAGCCTGCCATCTGGACCCACTCCTTCCAAAAAGGCGATCGACGAACCTAACGTAGATTCTACCTTCGGATTGGCAATCAACTGCAAGGTAAACGCCACATCCTCCGTCGTGACAGGAGTCCCGTCTGTCCATTTGGCTTTCGGATTCAGCTTGATCGTGTACGTCTGTTTATCCTGCGTTTCAAAGGACTCTGCGAGCTGTGGTAAAAATTCCAAGGGCTTGATTCGATTGATCAACGGTTCAAAGATCAACGTGCTCGTTTCTGCCGAAGACAAGTCCCTTGAGCTGATCAACGGATTGAAGGACAGAGGCGCATTAAACACACCGATTCTGACCATCTTCTCGTTCCCTTTGCTTTCTTCTGCCCTTGATTCAGCGGGCTTTGTCGTTACCCCCGAACCAGAAGAAGAGCAGCCACTGATCACTACGGATAAAGAAAGCAGCATCGCCACCGCAGGTTGCCATAATCGTCTCATTCCCTGTTCCTCCATAAGTTCGTCTATCGATCCAAAATATTATACTGATTATCCTTATCTAAATAATCGGAATTGATTGTTGATACTACTATAATACATTCCTATTTATTGTCAACATCTTCCTGTTACATGCTTTTCCAGACGAAAAAAAACACCTACCTCCTGAATGGAAGTAGGTGCATCTTACTTATGATTGTTTGCTGTTGCGGATTTCTTCTGGTTTGAAAATACCGGTCTCCGTCACAATCGCTGTGATGTATTGGGCAGGTGTTACATCGAACGCCGGGTTGTACACTTTGATACCATCTGGCGCTACTTGTTTGCCCAAGCCGTGGGTGATTTCTTCGGCTGGACGCTCCTCAATAGGAATTTCCGCACCGGTTGCTGTCTCCAAATCCACCGAAGAGAGCGGAGCTGCTACGTAGAATGGAATGCCGTGTGCTTTTGCCAAAACGGCTACGCCATAGGTCCCGATCTTGTTGGCCACGTCTCCGTTTGCCGCTACGCGGTCGGTTCCGACGATGACTGCCTCTACCTTCCCT
This sequence comes from Brevibacillus choshinensis, assembly GCF_001420695.1. Classification (NCBI taxonomy): domain Bacteria; kingdom Bacillati; phylum Bacillota; class Bacilli; order Caryophanales; family Paenibacillaceae; genus Brevibacillus; species Brevibacillus choshinensis. The sequence goes on from NZ_LJJB01000010.1 coordinate 893,191, forward strand.
TGGGACATCACCATCGCTGCCATGTTGTCACAGATCAGCGTGACGTCGATACCTGCTTGTTGCAGCTCGAATGCAGTAAGACGAGCGCCTTGAAGCACCGGACGCGTTTCGTCGGCAAATACTTTTATGTTCCAGCCGCGCTCTTTTGCGAGGTAGAATGGAGCTGTAGCCGTTCCGTAAGCTGCTGTAGCCAATGCTCCCGGATTGCAGTGAGTCAGTACACCCATGCCATCGTGCAGCAGAGTCAACAGATGCTCGCCGATCGTTCGGCACACCTCAGCATCTTCTTTCTGGATTGCCAGCGCTTCGTCGAGAACAGCCGCTTTCAATTCAGCTACCGCCTTGTCTCCTTCTTTTTGTACACGTGCTTTGATCCGATCGAGTGCCCAGAAGAGGTTTACTGCCGTTGGGCGGGACGTACCCAAATATTCTGCTTTGACTAGCAGTTCGTTCCAAAACGCCTCATAGGAAGTCACTTCGCTGTTACGAACCCCGAGGTACAAGCCATATGCCGCGGACATCCCGATGGCGGGAGCACCCCGTACTTGCAAATGGCGGATCGCTCCCCATACTTCTTCTGGAGTCGTCAGAGTCAAATAAACAGTTTCTACTGGCAAGCGCGTCTGATCAAGCAGGACGAGTGCATCATTCTCCCACTTGACTGGCGCGAGTTGGGTACTAGTTGTCATACGGTCGTTGCCTCCTGATAAAATCGTGCTGTCACGGTGCGGACCAGGTCCGTAATATCCGTAGATTCCTCCACGTCGCCGCGGCCGAGGATCAATGCTTCCCCGATCGCCAGAGCCAGACGCTCTGCATCTGCACGCGTTTCTACGTCTTCAATGCTGTTCAAGTCAGCCACACCTGCCAAGCCGATGACACGACGCAAGATTTTGCAGCCAGCAAAACCAGCAGCATCCTGAATCAGGCGCTTCACATAGCTTTGCCACAAGCCCTCGACATGGGCGCTGCGCTCTTTTGCCTGCTTATGCCAGAGCTGGACAAACTGGGAGACGAACTCATTCCAGACATCTTCCACCGTCGTAAGCAAGTATTCGCGGTACGACTCCCGATCTCCTTGGTCTTTTTGCAAACCGTGCTGTCCAGCGTAGTTGAGCAGCAGATTAGCAATGACCGCTCCGATGTCAAAACCGATCGGACCATAGTAAGCAAACTCAGGATCGATCGCTTTCATGCTGGTCTCTGTGATGAAAATACTGCCGGTGTGTAGGTCGCCGTGCAACAAAGCCTCTGCGCGAGTGAGGAAATCGAATTTCAGCTTGGCGATTTCCAGCTTGAGCGGCTTGTTGTTCCAGATCGCTTCTACTTCTTTGCTGATCAGCGGATTGAAGTCATTCGTTGGCGCATTTTCATAAGGATCAGTAAACACCAGATCTTCCGTAATTTTGCACAATTCCGGATTCAAGAATGTTCCGACAAGCGCTTTTTTATCGTACGGATTTGCGCCCAGATCAGATGTGTAGAACAGAGTATGAGCGAGAAACTTGCCGATCTGCTTGGCGAACAACGGGTAGCGGTTGCCTTCGATCAAACCTTTGCGCATGATGATGTGATCCCCTACGTGCTCCATCACCGTCAGCGCCAGCTCTTGATCAAAGTGGTACACTTCAGGCACCAGGTCCGGTACGTATTTGTGCTGAATGCGGAGTGCTTCACTCTCGATGCGAGCGCGATCTACTGTAAGCGGCCAGGATTCCCCTACCACCCGTGCGTACGGCAAAGCTTGCTTTACGATAACGCTTTTGCCTGTAGCGTCTTCGCGAATGTCAAACACCAGATTGAGGTTACCGTCGCCGATTTCCTTGCTGCTAAGAGTTGCTCCCTCGGTAAACAGACCCGGCAATGCCTTTACGTACTCTACTGCCTCCTGTTCACTCAATGCGCGATATGCCATGATTCTATTTCTCCCCTCTACTCCATTTTTTTGTATATTTCCAGTGGGCTGGTCATGCTTCCCAGCCTTGCGGTCAAGCATGCAAAAAGACCTCTTTCCCGAAGAAAAGAGGTCGCTATCGTCACGTATAGAGAAACGTGCCTATGTCCCCCTTATCTTCCAGACTACTTTTGTTTCTGCAGGAATTAGCACCGTGCACGTCGCCTTTGCTTCAGTCGTCTCGAGCGTCTGAAAAGCGTCATGTCGGTTGCCGGGTATCATCGGGCCAGTCCCTCCACCTTCTCTGGATAAGGTATCCAACGTATGCAGTTTTTAATTTAGTTTGAATCATACAACCACGCTCGGATGCTGTCAACACCATTTTTCGGTTGAATATGCTCCTGCCCGTTACCAGCTATATTGCATCCCTGAAGCCCCAGGACGGTCCCAATTCCACCATTCTACTTTGCCGAGGAAGGCCGCTGCGATCGATTTCTCAGCTTGCAGTTTGAGCAATTCCTTGGTCGGTCCTGTGAGGACAGCACCGTAGATACGGACCCCTTTTTCCTGCAAATACGCGTAACGTTCTGCAACTTTCGGATCCTGATGCGAAACCAGGATCCGGCCGATGTCACGGGTCAACCGATCATGCTCGGTGAGATACTTCATCTCCGCCAAAAATGTTGCCGTCCGTCGATCCCCTTCCCCATTCACCTGGATCGGAGCATTGCCATAATCCAGATTGCGCTCAGCGTATCCCCACACTTCCCCGGCGGACAGCAAGAGATTGCCTCCATCTTGGTCATGATCCTTTAGCTCGACACCCGTATCGATCGCAAACCATACAGTCTCTGCATTGTGTGCGAATATATGCCGGGCAATCAGCTTTTGGTAATCGTCGTACGTCAACGGATGGTCAAACGAAACGGCTAGCTGGCTCACCGTTCCTTCCGGTAACCTGTTCATCGTATTCCAGGCAGGTGTTCGCAGATAAGCCGTTTCTTCCTCCGTCATCTTCTCATCAGTCGGATAGCGGAAAAACAGCTTTGTCTCCCTGATTCCGTTTGCCCATTTCGGTTCAGCACGGACACTCCACAAGAAGTTGGTGCTCTCCAAAAAACCGATATTCTGTTCCTCGGCACCTACTTGCTCCCGCAGTTCCATGTTGATCTGACCGTACACCACTCCGACTTGTGAGCCACTGCTACCCGTACTAACCCCTGGCTGGGTGAAATTGACCATGTCTTTGGTGACCCGGAACAGATCATCGTGCATCCATGAGCCGATCCATCCATTTGCTACCAATAAGACAGCCCCTACCAGAAAGAAAATGCCGAATGTATAGACAGAGTTGGTCAATCGCATCTTCCACTTTCCACGACGAATGATGGCTCGCTGTTTTTCATCCGAGAGCGTTTGTGCTGCCTGCGTCTGTGATTCCCCGTCTCCTTCCCCCAAAAGAAGCCGTTCGAGACGGCCCGTAACCTCCTCGTCATCCGCTACATCGTCTTCGAGCTTCTTCGCTTCCCTCTCGTCCAGTTCTCCTCTCAAATAAGCCAGCAGCTTTTGTTCCCGGCTATCATCGCTATTGTTCGTCATCGACCTCTTCCCTCCACATCCTGCGCATCTTTTGCCGCCCACGAAACAGCGAGCGCTTTACATCAGCCAGATCTATCCCGAGCACCTCGGCAATTTCTGCATAGGCAAACTGCATGGCCGACAGCAAAATGACTTGCTTTTGCTTTACCGGCAGCCGCTCCAGAAAAAGCTGTGCCGATTCCCACATTTCCTTGTGAACCAGTGACTCTGCAGGGTCGATTGCCTGCGTATCCATTCGTTCCGGCATTTGTTCAGTGAATTGCAGTGGCTTCTTCACCTGCTTGCGGTGCCAATCCACAAAGGCGTGGTACGCCACCTTGAAAAGCCATGGCCTTACTTTTTCCCCGCGAAAATCATCCAGTGACGAAAAGGCACGGAAAAAAGTGTCCTGCGTCAGGTCTTCTGCCTGCCGCGCATCCCGTGTCAGCCGGAAAAGATAGCGGTAGATATCGTTTACGTGCAGGCGATACACGTCCTCTAAGCCTACTTTCCCAACGCTTCCACACCCTTTCGTTTCTTACCACGTTTTTTGCGGGAAAAAGTTTCATCTCGCCGCTTCATTTTCCTCTGCTCCTATGTGCAAACTCGGCAAAAAACAATTTGACTCCCGCTTCTGAACGTCTTATCATGAAAATATCGCACACACATTTTATCCGTGTGAACCACATAACTCTTATCGCGAGCTGGCTGAGGGACTGGCCCTATGATGCCCGGCAACCGGCGCTACTCTATCTTTTTCTGAGAGCGAAACGGTGCTAATTCCAACGGATGAGAGTCGAGATCTGGAAGCTTTTCCTATTACTCGACTACTAACCCGAGAGATGAGAGGAGACGAAGACGTTATGATAGTCGACAACCGCCTCCCTGATCGATGGGGAGGCTCTTTTATTTTTACTTTCGGAAAGATCATGTTCGCTATCGCGATATAAGACGAAAGTATAAGTGCAGCATAGTGAGAAAGCGAGACTTGTGCCCTCTGGGTACTAAGGCTCCGCCAAAAGGCTTGGCGCAGCCAAGTTTTCTAATTCTGACACACCAAAGGAGGATGAGTCCTAGCAATGAGTGAGCACCGTATCCTCGTCACCTATTTGACACAAGCCAAAGACTTAAACAAAAAAGCGGAATCTATCGCTGTTGGTATGACTGTCGGTTCCTGGACGGAATTGCCGGCTGCCAAACAAGCGGAATTGAAACCGTATTTGGGCGAAGCCGTCAGTGCTACTCCGCTCGAAACGTTGGAAAACGGGGAAACACGTGGTCTGATCACCGTCAGCTATCCGACCCGCAACTTCACCAACGATATTCCATCACTCTTGACTGGTATTTTTGGCAAGCTCTCCATGGATGGAAAAATCAAGCTGATCGACATCGACTTTCCGGATTCGTTCCTCGGAACGTTCCCTGGACCGAAATATGGCATTGAAGGACTGCGCGGACGCCTCGATGCGCAGAATCGCCCGCTCTTGATGAGTATTTTCAAATCTTGCCTCGGCCTGCCGTTTGATGATTTGAAAACACAATTTCGCGCTCAGGCATTAGGTGGCGTTGACCTGGTCAAAGATGACGAAATTTTCTTTGCGGATGAACGCGCTCCCTTCCTGGAACGAATCAAGGCGTTCAAACAGATCGCAATTGAGACCGAAGAAGAGATCGGCAAGCCTGTCCTCTATGCGGCCAACTTGACTGGTCCTGTGAACGAATTAAACGAAAAAGCTAAACGCGCTGTTGAAGCTGGTGCCGATTGCCTTTTGTTCAATGTACTGGCGTTTGGCTTTGATGCCCTGCACCGTCTGGCTGCTGATCCAGATGTACACGTTCCGATTATGGCTCACCCAGCTCTGGCTGGTGCCTACTATCCTTCGCCTGATTACGGAATTGCCACTCCGCTGTTGCTCGGTAAATTGATGCGGATCGCAGGTGCAGACCTCGTCTTGTTCCCATCTCCGTACGGAAACGTAGCGTTGGACAAAAACGAAGCGCTTCAACTGGCTAAAAACCTGACAGCACCTCTGGATGGTGTTCGTCGCTCCTTCCCGGTCCCTTCCGCAGGTATTCATCCAGGTCTCGTGCCACAGCTGTTTGCTGACTTTGGACTGGATCAAATCGTCAATGCAGGAGGCGGCATCCACGGTCATCCGGGAGGTGCTACTGCAGGTGCTCAGGCTTTTGTCGCCGCGATTCAAGCGATGACAGCAGGCAAAACCTTGCAAGAGGCTGCTACTGAATCACCTGAGCTCGCGATCGCGCTCGAGAAGTGGGGTGGCGGACGATGAGCAAGAAGCTCGTGCTATTCTGCGATTTTGACGGAACCATTACGGAGAAAGACAATATCGTGGCGATTGTCCGCAAGTTCGCCCCACCTGAGTGGGAAGCGTTGACCGAACAGATCCTTTCGCAAAAAATGAGCGTGCAGGAAGGGGTAGGCAAGTTGTTCCAGCTCCTCCCCTCCTCCTTGCGCGATGAGATCGTCCACTACATTGTGAATGAAGCGACGATTCGCCCGGGCTTTGCCGATTTCGTCCGCTTTTGCCGAGAGGAAGGCGTTGAATGGCTGGTCACGAGCGGAGGCATCGACTTTTTCGTGGAACCGATCCTCTCTCCATTCGATCTGAAGGACGTCCCTATCTATTGCAACGGCAGTGATTTTTCAAGCGAAAAGATCATGATCACCTGGCCTCACTCCTGCGACGATCACTGCACCAATGGATGTGGAATGTGCAAAACGACCATCATTCGTCGTTACGATTCGGCTGAGTACTTCCGCGTCGTCATCGGCGATTCGATTACCGATCTGGCAGGGGCAAAAATCGCTGACTACGTCATTGCCCGTTCGTTTCTCGCGCAAAAGGCAGAGGAGCTGCAGTTGCCGCACCGAACCTTTGCTACATTCCATGATGTGATCGCCATTTTACAAGATTTAAAACAACAACAGGAGGTCGGCTGACCCATGAGTGCCACATTTGAACAACGTCTGGACGCGTTTCGCCGTCTGGATGATGCCAAACTGACTTTTGCCCGACGGGACTGGTTCCCCGGCACCAGCGGCAACCTTTCGATTAAAATAGAAAGTGAACCGTTGCAATTTGCGGTGACCGCTAGCGGCAAGGACAAAACCAAGCTTTCCCCGGAAGATTATCTGGTAGTGGACAGAAACTCCCGCCCGGTGGATTCGACTTCACTCAAACCTTCCGCCGAAACACTGATCCACGCCGTGGTATATAAAAAATTTCCACAGGCTGGTGCTTGCTTCCACGTCCATACGGTGTGGAACAATCTCATCTCGGAGCTGTACTTTGGCCAGCGCGCCTTCTCTATCCAGGGACAGGAGCTGATCAAAGGTCTCGGCATCTGGGAAGAAAACGCGCGGATCACGGTTCCGATTGTTGAGAACTTTGCCGATATTCCGACCTTGGCTGCTGCCATCGAGAAAGTGCTCACTCCGGAAGTTCCCGGCGTGCTGATCCGCAACCACGGCATTTACGCGTGGGGTGGAAACGACTTCGAGGCAAAGCGTCACCTCGAAGCATTTGAATTCCTGTTTGAGTACCACGCCCGCTTGCTGCAGCTGCGTCAAGCAGTCGTGTCCACTACAACCACAAATTAAGGAGGATTTGAACGATGGCACAAATTCGTTTTCACGACAACAATGAGCGCATCAGTTCTGCAGAGGAAGTCATTTCTTTCTTGGATACGCAAGAGATCATTTATGAAAAATGGGGAGTAGATCGTCTCGATCCAAAGCACCGCGACAACTACAGCCCTACTGACGAAGAGAAGCAAGAAATTCTGGATACGTTCAAGCCCCAAATCGATGCGATCAGTGAACGTCGTGGCTATTTGACTGCTGACATCATCGTCCTGTCCGACAAAACACCAAATCTGGATGAGCTCCTCGTCAAATTTAAAGGCGAGCATCATCACACCGATGACGAGTGCCGCTTCTGCGTAGACGGCCACGGCATCTTCGCGATCAAAGGCAACGACGGCCGCTACTTTGACGTCGAGCTGGAGCCAGGCGACCTGATCTCCGTACCGCCGAACTTCCGCCATTACTTCACGCTGATGGATGATCGCAAAATCAAGGCAATCCGCCTGTTCGTTACTCCTGCAGGCTGGGAAGCGATCTACTAATACCGACATTCCTTCATGCAAATGACGTCACCCCGAGCCGCGTTGCCCTGGGGTGACTTTTTTTCGTTTCGTCTTTACTTAACGATCCCGTTACCTTTAATGATTGTTTCCACTGACACCTTGATGTCAGCCTGCGAGAATGCCTTCGTCCAATCGTTCTCCACCTGTTTGTATGCCTCGTACTGATACGCCCGGGCGTATATGCCAAAGCCGACTGGATCCACCTTATGCTTTTGGCATTTTTTCAACAGGCTTTCGATCTCCTTTTTCATCTCGTCGCTGATGATCTTCTCCAGTCGTTTGTGCTCATTTTTTACATCAAACGAAAATAGCCGTTCCGATATAGCGACATTTATTTTCATCTTGACGTCGAAATGAAATCGATTCCCGTCATATGTCGGCTTTATTTTGGTTGACGCCTTTTTCACAAAAAAGCTAAGTCTCGGTTTCACAAGTCCCTGCTTCTTTTCTTTCTCACGTATGGGTATGGTTAGTGACATCTCTCCCTTCACTCCACGCTGCACCAATTCCAGAAGCACATTTTCCTTAAGACGAACCATAGTAGCGTACGTCCCTTTTTCAGTAAGCAGCGCCGTCCCTTTAATCTCCATCTGCTTCTCTTTTTTCATCAGGGTAAGGGAAGGCGTCATCCCCTTTTCATACATTTGCCGATGCAGCTCTTGCACGGACGTTTTTACCGTAATGTTTCTCTCGTGTGCCGTATCAATCAGCTTCGTCAAATGAAGGGAAAGCCGGGGCTTATCCTTGGGATGGAAGGTAAAGACCTCTGAGAGTTTACCGTCAATGGCCACTACACTCGCGTTCACTGTAAATTTGGCATCGCGAAACATCACGTCGAGAAGGGAAAACCAGTCCGGGTGCTGCAGCAGCCGTTTACCGAGGAGAATGACCTGAACCTTCCCGGCAACGGTTAAAGCCGTCACCATCGAATCGAAGCGGCTTCTCGATTGACGTAAGGTTTTCGTCTTCACTGCGAATTCCTCTGATTTTTCTTTCGCCTCCTTGCTAAACACAGGACTTGACATATATACGATCAAATTGTCTTTGTCATCCACATCCAAGCCTATCATCAACGTCAGGGTGGCATCCTCCAAATCCATGCGATCATAACACCCAGACAAGAACACGATGAGAATCGTTAAAAGCATGATGATCAGCCGCCGTCTCATCCGGTTTGCCTCCTCCTGTGAAAAAGATCGTGCATCCATGCGTACATCCATAAGCAAAGAGGGAATGCATAGGCGAAAATCAAACCATATTTGCTCCACATTTTCGTCATGGCCTCAAGCTGGATAAAGGAAGGATCAAAGAAGAATGAGAGTACGATGGTGAGGCACGCAAACACCTTCAATGGCCCGCTATGATCTTGCTTTCCCAGCAGCTGGCTTGTACTGAACAGGGCAAAGAACATGTAGGGAATCCATGTGGTGGAAAGCATAAACATATATACAGAGAGAAATACGATATCAACCCGTTCCAAAAACCGGATTTCGATCACTTTCAATAAGCTGAGTGTAGGCCACGTATACAGGGTAATTTCATCCGGGCTAAAATAAGCGAAAGCGACAAGGGTTACAAACAGAAAAACCAGCATTGATAATGTATTGGCAATGACTATGCCGATGGAAGCCGCTTGTTTCTTTTGCAGAAACGGGTACAAAAAAAACGCCGTTTCAAACCCAAAAAAAGAAAGCACCGTCGATTTGGCCGTAAGCAGCACTTTCATCCACCCATCTTTCAAGACAGGCAGCAGATGGATCAAGTGGCTTTCCCGTAATGTCATCGCCAGCAAGAACGGCATCCAGAGAGAGAGGTAAAATACCAATTCGTTGTATCTGCCGAGGACTCGCAGGTTGCTGTGCAAGATGAGATACGTTGGAATCATAAGCAGGATGACGATGACATAGGTGGGTGTATGTGTCAACACCCACACTTTGAGGAGGGAAATTGCGGAAAAGAGTACGATTATCGCAGCCACAATAAAGTAAAGGGCGATGAGAACGGTTATCCCCCCTCCGATCCATCTGCCGAAGTAGAATGTCACAATCTCAATGATCGTTGCCTCTGGGTGCCTTTTCATCACTTGAATGATGATCAAGCTGGCCGCGTTGGCTATCGCCCAGCCGATCAGGATGGAAATCCACCCGTCCGTCCCCGCCGACTCCGCCAATTCACGAGGCATGGTCAATACTCCCAAGCCAACTTGCAGCACGTGAATGAAAAAAATGTACTGCAAGAGGGTGATCTCATTGAATGCATACTTTCTCAATTGCCATCACCCTTTGGACGGTTTGACCCCATTTTTTTTGCTTGGACAGCTCGCGTACTCACCGGCCGCTTTTTCATTACCCACAGCGGCAAACGGACGAACATGTCTTTCCAATCGGAAAATCTGATCGGCGCCAATGGGCTGCCGTACGGCGTTCCCAGCGATTCCAGCGCGATCAGATGCCCAATCAATGTCATCATCCCGATCGTAATCCCTACGATCCCAAACATGGCGGCGATGATCATCATCATAAAACGAATCAGCCTGATCGCAGAAGCCATATCGTAACTCGGAATAATGAAGGACGAAATTGCGGTGAAGGCGACCACAATCACCATGATATTGCTCACGATGCCCGCCTGTACGGCCGCTTGACCAATCACAATGCCCCCGACGATCCCGACCGTTTGCCCGATCGGAGCGGGAAGCCTGACCCCTGCTTCCCTGAGCATTTCCAACGTAATCTCCATTAGCAAGGCTTCTAAAAGCGGCGGAAAAGGAACGCGTTCTCTCGATTCGCCGATAGACAGCATCATTTCTAAGGGAATCACCTCATAGTTAAAGGAAATCAGCGAGATATAGAGCGCAGGCAAAAATGTCGCGACAAAAAAGCCCAACAAACGGAGCAACCGCAGAAATGTGGCAATTGGCCAGCGCGTGCTGTAATCATCTACACTTTGGAAAAAAGAGGTAAATGTCACCGGCCCGATCAATACACTGGGTGAACGGTCCACCACCACGGTTATCCTTCCCTGCAAAATGTGGGAAGCAGCGGAATCCGGCCGCTCGGTTAAGATAAATTGCGGAAACGGAGAGAAGGGATTGTCCTCGATCAACTCCTCCAATTCCCCTGTGTTGAGAATCGAGTCGACCTTAACCTGTAGAAGCCGGTCCTCCAACTCTTTCAATACTTCGGGATGCACGACATCGGCCAAATACATGATGGAGATCTTGCACGTGCCCCTTTCACCGATCATATGCTCCTTTATTTTCAGTTCACGGTTGGGGATATAGCGGCGTATTAGGGCAATGTTTTGTACGCCTGTTTCGACAAAGCCTTGATGCGCACCCTTCAAAGAGGCTTCGATCTGCGGATCTTCTATCGCCCGTTGCGGCCATCCGTGTGTTTCGATGACCCACACTTCTTTTTTCCCGTCCACAAATAAAAGACTGCTTCCCTGCAGAACGGCACTCTCGACAGCGTTCCAGTCGCTGATGCTCGATATATTGCCCACGGATAAGAGGTCAAAGATACTGTTGCTCCCTTGATTTTCAGTGGACAAAAGCGGCCGGAGCACATTGTTATTGAGAGAATTCTTGTCCACCAGTCCTTCGAGAAAGACCAGAGCGATTGTGCCTTCCGAGAACCTGCTCTCAAATTTACGAATGATCAAGTCTGGTGTCAGAGTAAACAACCGCTGCAATTCCTCGATGTTTTCCGCTATATGTTCGCTGATGAGTCGGGAAGAACCAGCAGTCAGAGGTACATCTCCTCGGTGAAATGCTTTTTTCCCTCTCAGCCACCCTCTCAAATTATTATTCATATGGGCACGTTCCTTGCTGCTGTTGTATGGTTCTATTAGCGTTCGTGACCAGTTCCCAAATTATGCATGCGTTTTTGCCAAAACTGTCCATGCAGGGAGAGGGGAGAAAAAAGGAGCCGGGGGCGGCCCCCAGCTCCTTTCTATCATCGTCGAGTATATGTTACACTGTGTATCCTCCCGCGGCTATTACGCGATCCGCAATGGTGCGTTTCAGATGCACCGTATTGACAGGCGTACGGCGCGTCAGTTTTTTCAAGATGGACAGTCGCAGACGCAGGTCGTCTCCTTCTTCCATCGAAGCTAGTGCTTCTTTGGCCCATCCTTCTACGCGGTCAAATGCATCCTGCACGTAAACGGTAGTCAAATCCAGCTTTTGCTGTTCGTTTTCCAGACCGTTCGCAGCGACGGCTTTTTCTGTACGCTTCACAATGCTGTCCATCGCATACAGCTCAATCAGCATGTCTGCCGCGAATGCCAGCAGCTCCTGCTCTTTGGAGATAGCTTGCTGGTACTTCATCAGCGCCGAGCCTGCGACCATCAGAATGATTTTGCGCGTCATGTCGATCAGGTGCTTTTCCGTAGCCAGCGGCGCATCTTCAATCTCCTGCGGATAGTAGCTCATCAGCTCTTGCTGCAGGTTCGCAGCTGCTTGCAGCAATGGCAGTTCTCCCTTCATCGCTTTTTTCACCAACGTGTCTGGAATCAGCAAGCGGTTGATCTCGTTGGTTCCTTCGAAAATGCGGTTGATCCGGGAGTCGCGGTACATGTTTTCGATCTCGTATTCGGACATGAAGCCGTATCCACCGTGGATTTGTACGCCTTCATCCACACAGTAATCCAGTACCTCGGTAGCAAATACTTTGTTGATGGAGCACTCGATGGCGTAGTCAGCGATAGCCTTCGCTACTTCCGGTCCTTCGTCCGCTTTTTCACCCAAACGAGTCAAGGCCGTATCAAACAATCCAACGGTGCGATAAACCGAGCTTTCTGCCGCGTATGTTTTCAAAGCCATGTTGGCCAGCTTGTTCTTGATCAGCGTGAAGTTCGCGATTGGTGTCTTGAACTGCTTGCGCTCCTTGGCGTAGTTCGTCGCAATCTCCAATGCACGTTTCGCGGAACCCACTGCTCCTACCGCCAGCTTGTAACGACCCACATTCAAGATGTTAAACGCAATGACGTGACCTCTGCCCGGCTCTCCCAGCAGGTTTTCTATTGGTACGGGAACATCCTGCAAAATCACGGTGCGAGTCGAGGAGCTCTTGATCCCCATCTTTTTCTCTTCCGGACCGAATGATACGCCTGGGAAGGTACGCTCCACAATAAAGGCCGTAAATTTATCCCCATCGATTTTCGCATAGACCACGAATACATCCGCAAAACCTGCGTTCGTAATCCACTGTTTCTCCCCGTTCAGGATGTAATGCGTACCGTCAGTAGACAGCGTAGCAGTCGTTTTGGCACCGAGTGCATCTGAACCGGAGCCTGGCTCTGTCAGGCAATAAGCAGCGATCCGCGCACCAGAGGCGAGGTCTGGCAGATAGCGGCGCTTTTGATCGTCGTTTCCGAAATACACGATTGGCAGCGAGCCAATCCCTACGTGTGCCCCATAGCTGAGGGCAAAACCGCGTGCTAGCGAGAACTTCTCTGTCACCAGTGCGGTACTGACCTTATCCAGCCCCAACCCATCGTATTTCTCTGGCACATCTCCAGCGAGGAGTCCGAGCTCACCTGCTTCTTTCAGCAAACGCACGGAGATCTCAAAGTTGTGGTTCTCGATTTCTTCCAGATGCGGGCGCACTTCTTTGTTGATAAAGTCCTCGGTCGTCTTGGCGATCATCTTTTGCTCTTCGGTATACTCTTCCGGCACGAACACATCGTCTGCCGAACCTGCATCAATCAGAAAGCTCCCACCACGGATCAATTCTTTGGTATCTGCCATTGCAATCCCGCTCCTTTATAGAATATAGATGGTTGGTTTTTATGGTTTACAACATTTCGAAAACGCCAGCCGCTCCCATACCGCCACCGACACACATAGTGACGACACCGTACTTTCCACCTCGACGCTTCAATTCATTCATGATGGAGATCGTCAGCTTGGCTCCCGTGCACCCCATCGGATGGCCCAAAGCGATCGCTCCGCCGTTTACGTTCACTTTTTCCGGATCCAGTCCCAGTTCACGAATCACCGCAACGGCTTGGGAAGCAAAGGCTTCATTCAGCTCGAACAAATCGATATCCTCGATGCTTAGCCCCACTTGCTTCAATGCTTTGGGGATTGCCACGATCGGACCAATTCCCATCACATCCGGGTCTACCCCGCCCACCGTAAAGGAGAGGAACTTAGCGATCGGTTCTACACCCAGCTCAGCTGCCTTCTCTGCGGACATGACTAGCACAGCGGCTGCACCATCACTCGTTTGCGAAGAATTTCCTGCCGTGACGGAGCCTTGTACGTGGAATACGGGCTTTAACTTCGCCAATGCTTCCAGCGTTGTATCCGGACGTGGTCCCTCATCGATTTGAAAGACCTTTTCATTTATTTGCAGCTTTCCTTTTTCGTCAAAGGAGTGTTGCTTCACTGTGATCGGCACGATCTCATCCTGGAATTTGCCCGATGCGATAGCAGCCGTTGCTCGTTGATGGCTCTGCAGGGAGAAAGCATCCTGATCTTCCCGGGATACGTTGTAGCGCTTTGCTACTTCCTCCGCCGTATGTCCCATTCCCATGTAGGCCTCAGGCTTTGTCTCAACCAATGTCGGGTTGAGTGCTACTTTATGGCCGGTCATCGGCAACAGACTCATACTCTCCACGCCCCCCGCCACAATGACATCGGCGCTACCCGTGATGATCTGTTGCGCGGCATACGCGATGCTTTGTAGACCGGACGAGCAAAAGCGGTTGATGGTGACGCCCGCTACACTGGTCGGCAGACCGGCGCGGAGACCGACCAGTCGTGCCATATTCATACCTTGCTCTGCTTCTGGTGTGGCTGTTCCCATGATTACATCTTCTATGTCTGCCGGATTCAATTGCGGGACGCGGCGCAGCAATTCGCTGACGACCGCTCCCCCCATATCAACCGGATGTACGTCCTTCAGGCTGCCTCGCTTTGCTCTACCGACTGCGGTGCGGGCACCTGCAACGATAACTGCTTCTCTCATCGTTTTTTTGCCTCCTTCTCACTTGTGAACTACATGTCCTGCCTGACGGATTAGTTGCGCAAAGGCTTGTTTTTGGTCAGCATGTGCTGCATCCGTTGCTGGGATTTGTGGGTCTTGATCAGCTCCAGGAACGCTTGCTTTTCCAGCTCCAAAATGTACTCCTCTGTCACTTCCGTACCCGCAGGAACATTGCCGCCCGACATGACATAGGCGATTTTGCTCACAATGAGCTCATCGTGATCGGTGATATAGCCGCTCTTTTTCATCGCGTACACATTCTGGCGCAGGTTGGCGTAGCCAGTCTCCCCAATGACGCGGATCTTGCGAGGTGCCGGTGGCGTATAGCCTTCTTTATCCATCGCAAGCACCAGCTGCTTGGCATCATAGAGCAGGTGGTCCGGATTGACGCTCACTCGATCGGTCGGTCGCAGGTAGCCCAGATTGATCGCATCCTGGCCGCTAGTCGATACTTTTGCCATGGAGATCGTCTCAAATGCCTTCGCAACGAACGCAAACGAATCGACGGGAACACTGCCACCCTCCGGCACATTTTCCATGGCACGGAACAGCATTTCCTTGGTACCGCCGCCACCTGGCAAGAGACCTACCCCTACCTCTACCAGACCGAGATACGTCTCAGCCGACGCCTGTACTCTGTCTGCCAAGTAAACCACTTCCACACCGCCACCCAGCGTCATCGCAAAAGGTGCGGCCACCACTGGACGATGCATGTAGCGCAGCGCCCGTGCTGCCTTGTGGAAATTGGTCACGAGCATGTCGAGCTCGAGCCAGTTTTCATCCTGTGCTTCCATCAATGCCATCGCGAGGTTCATCCCGACGCAAAAGTTTTTGCCCTGATTGCCGATGACGAGGCCGAGGAAGTTTTTCTGTACTTCTTCTGCGGCGATATTCGCCATCTGCAAAACATCCAGACCCAGTGCATTGTTCGGAGAAGTAAACTCCAGGCAGGCTACCCCGTCTCCCAAATCGATCAGAGCTGCGCCCGCATTTTTACGGATGAGCTTACCTTGCTCCTTCAATGCTACCAAATTGATTTTTTCCTTTTTCTCTTCGACGTCTTTGTAAACGCCGCCGATGGAAAACGCTGCTACTCCACCTTCCTTCTTTTGATAGAAAGAGGTTTTGCCACTCGCGAGCAGTTCTTCTACCAGTGCCGGGATCGTCTCCCCTTCTTCACGCATGCGAGCGACTGACTTCTCTACCCCAATCGCATCCCACGTCTCGAATGGACCCAGCTCCCAGCCAAAGCCCCATTTCATCGCTTGGTCGACTGCTACGATATCATCCGTGATTTCGTGCGTCTTTTCAGCGGAATACAGCAGGACCTTTTTGAAAACATTCCAGACGAATTCACTGCCTTTGTCCTTGCCGTATGCCAATGTCTTCAGCTTCTCTGGCAACGATTTGGCTGTCTTGGCAGCATCGAGGGACGGGAAATTCGCTTTGACACTCGGACGATACTCCAACGTATTGATGTCAAGCGCCTGGATTTCCTTGCCTTGCGCCGATTTTACTTGTTTGAAAAAGCCTTGACCCGCCTTTTGGCCAATCCAACGTTTCTCGACCATTTGCAAAACGAACGGCGGCACTTCAAATACCGCTTTTTCCTGCTCGTCTTGGCTCTTGTTTTTCACGTTGTTGGCTACGTGTACGTACGTATCGAGCCCGACCACATCAAGTGTGCGGAACGTGGCGCTCTTTGGACGTCCGATCACAGGACCGGTGAGGGCGTCTACCTCATCGACCCCCAAGCCGAGACGCACGAGCTCGTGAATGGAAACTTGGAGCCCATATGTACCGATGCGGTTTGCGATGAAGTTGGGTGTATCTTTGCAGAGCACGGTCCCTTTTCCGAGTACATACTCACCAAAATTCATCATGAAGTCTACTACTGCAGGATCCGTGTCATCACCCGGAATAATCTCCAGCAGCTTTAAGTAACGAGGTGGGTTGAAAAAGTGAGTGCCGAGGAAATGCCTTCGGAAGTCATCCGATCTGCCCTCTGCCATTTCATTGATGGATACGCCTGATGTGTTGGAAGAGATGATCGTGCCTGGCTTGCGGTGAGCTTCCACCGATGCAAACACGCTTTTCTTTACCTCCAGATTTTCTACTACCACTTCGATGATCCAGTCGACCCCTGATAGCGCAGACATATGGTCGTCAAAGTTGCCTACTGTAATCAGATCCAGGTTCTTTTTATCGTAGAGCGGAGCTGGCTTATCCTTTAACAGCCGATCCTTACCCGCTTGTGCCATGCGGTTTTTCACAGCTGTGTCTGCGAGTGTCAGTCCTTT